>JANWYN010000018.1 GCA_025055235.1 Candidatus Roseilinea sp.
TCGCGTTTCAACGCGCTCGCCTCCAGCGTGATCCTGGGCTTCTTCTGGTGGTTGTGGCATCTGCCGGCGGTCTTCATCCCCGGCCGGTTCATGGCGGACAGCCTGCCGGTCTTCCTGGCGCTCGCAGCGGTGATCATGCTGACTTCCGTCCTCTTCACCTGGGTTTACAACAATACCGACGGCAGCGTGCTGGCCGCGCTGCTGATGCACACGGCCATGAATTGGTCTATCTGGATCGCCATGCCCGGCATGCGGATGGATTTGCCCACCGTTGCCTTCATGATCGGCTTCCTGGCCGTCGCCGTCATCATCGTCGTCGAGGTATCGGGCGCAGTGCATCTGCGGCGCGCGCCGGCCGATGTTGAAATGAGTGTATGAGCAGGCATCCCCTCGTTTGGTTCTATATCTTGGCCTTCGGCATCGCGTGGCTCGGCTGGATTCCGGCGGCGCTGGGGTCGCGCGGCGTCACCCCGTTCGACGCGCCTTACTTCCAGATGCTTCTCATCCTTCCTGCGGTCGCGCCGGCACTCGCTGCCGCAATCGTGACCCGGGCGACGTATGGCGCAGCAGCGAGCAACGATCTATTCAAAGCGCTTGTCCGTTGGCGGGTCGGCCCGGCCTGGTATCTCGTCGCCGTGTTCGGCCCGGTAGTCCTTCTGCTTGCCGGGCAGGTCGTCACGAACGTGCTGGGGCTTGCCGATGTCCCGCCGGCGCCGCAGGGTGAGCTTGTGCCGCTGGTCATCGCGGCCCTCGTGACATCGCTGCTCTCTAACCCCTGGGAAGAGGTGGGCTGGCGCGGTTTCGCCTTGCCCTATCTACAGCAGCGACATACGGCGCTGGTCGCCACATTGATCGTCGGTGTCTTGTGGGGAGCATGGCATCTCCCGATCTTCTTTTGGACCGGCAACCCGATGTCCGCGTATCCCTTCCTGCCTTGGTTCGCCGGCACGGTTGCGGTCGCCTTCATCTACACTTGGCTCTACAACAGCGCGGCGGGAAGCCTGCTCCCGGTGACGCTGTTTCACATCGTGCTGAATACACTCAGCGTCGTAATCACCGGCACGTCTATCACCGCGTTAGCAACGGTGTATGCGCTCGTCGCACTCGTCCTGATCGTGGTGTTCGGTGGCGCCAACCTGTCGCATAGGGAACGGGTGCGTGTGAGCGAGCCGTGATGACCGGCGACGCTTCCGGGCGCGCCTACTCGTAGGCCAGCACCTCGCGCACGGTGAGCCGCGAGGCGCGCCAGGCCGGCAGGAAGCTGGATGCAGCCGCTACGGCCAGCACTGCCGCGAACCAAATGCCCACGCCCTCCAGCGAGTAGGCGAAGTCCAGCGTCCGGCGTAGGAAGGCCATGCCCACCGCGTCGCACAACAGCCTGCTGATCGGCCACGCCAGCAGGATGCCGATTGCCCAGCTCAGCGCGCCGATGAACATCCCCTCACCGATGATGATGCGCCGGATAGCGCCGTCGCTCGCGCCGATCGCGCGCATCACGCCGATCTCGCGTGTGCGCTCCAGCACGTTGATGCTCATCGTGCCGGCCAGGCCCAGCCCGCCTACGACGGCCAGCAGCGCCGCCATGATCAGCAAGAAGACGATGAGGATGTTGAACTGGAAAGTGATCTGCTCGCGCCGCTCGCTCAGCGTCTCGGTGGTGTCCACCGGCATGTTGACGGCGCGGAAGTGCGCCTCGATCGCTTTGGCAGTGTCGGATTGAAAGGCGGCGTCGTGCTGGGCGGTGACCACGACCACCGTGCGCACCTGCCGGCCGGTGGTGAGCGCGTTGCGATAGCCGGACAGGTTCATATACAGCACGCGCGGATTGCGGATCTGGCCGGTGAGCGTGCTTTGCGTCACGCCGACCACCTGGGCCGGTACGCGGCGCGCGCCGAACTTGAGCGTGATCGTGTCGCCGATGCGGATATCCGGCTCGTCGGCCAGCACGTCGGCGTTGATCACGACGGCGTTGGTGTCGTCGGGCAGCAGCCAGCGCCCCTGGATCATCACCGGCTGGATCAGCCGGCTGTCGGCGGGCGGCGCGATCACGCTGATGCTGCGGCTCTCGCTGCCGTCTTCACGCACCCGGCGCGCGCCGCCGGTGCTCCACGCCTCGGCATAGACCACGCCGGGCACCTGGCACATCTGGCTCAACACCTTGTCCTCGCCGTGGAAGCTGCGCAGGTTGACCTCGATGTCGTATTGCCAGTAGCGCAGCGAGGTGGCCAGCGTGCGATTGAGCGAGTCGCGCACCGTGAACACCGAGACGAAGATAGCGCTGGCCAGGGTGAGCGTGCCGAGCGTGAGCGCCAGCCGGCCTTTGCGCCGGAAGGTGTTGCGGATCGAGAGCAGGAACGGGCGCGACACCCAGCGCTCGATGAAGACGAAGCCGGCCAGCCGTTGCTTGAGCGCGTCTATGCGCGGGTTGTGGTGGCCGGGCGTATCGTCGCTGATGCCGGTCGAGGTGATCGCCTCACGCACGGTGATCTGCGCGCCGGTGAGGATGGGCGCGAGTGAGGCCAGCAGCGGCAACACCAAGCCAACCCCGATCTGAACCAGCACCACGTCCAGCGGCGGAATGGTCGTCAGCACATCGAAATTCAGCAGGCCGGCCACGAAGCTCACCAAACCGATCGCGCCCAGCGCGCCGAGCGGCACGGCGACGACGAGGGAGATCAACCCGAAAGCTGCCACGTTGGTGAGATACATGCTGGTGAGCTGCGGCGTGCGCGCGCCGATGGACTTCATGATGCCGATCTGCTTGATCTGCTGGGCGAGGATGGCCGTGGTGGTGTTGATGACCAGGAAGGCGCTGAGGAAGAGCGCCAGCGCGCCGAGCGCCACCAAGATGAGCAGCATGGACTGGATCTGATCGTGGGCGTAGTGCCGGCCAGGCGTTTGCGGGATGTTGGCGCTGAAGAAGGTGCGCCCGCTGTCCTCCACGCGCTTCTTGATTGCGTCGGCCACGCGCTGGATGTGCGCGCGGTCGGTGTGGTTCTCGGCCACGCGCACGCGCACCTGCGTGTAAGCGCGCGGGAAGCCCAGCCACTCCAGCGTGTCGGGCGTGATGTAGGCACTGCCGAAGTTGGCGAACGACACCGGTGGCGCGTTCACGTCGAACACCGTCCCGGCAATGCGGATCTCGCGTGTCTTGCCGTCCGGTAGCTCCACGGTCACAGTATCGCCGATCTGTTTGTTGAACAGCCGCAGTGCGCTGCGCTCCAGCAGCATCTCCCGGCGCGGCGGCGTGCGCGCCCCTTGTTCGTGCCGGAAGCGATCCAGCCGGATGTCGTCGAAGTCCCAGTGCGTGTAGAGGATTAAGTTGCTGCGCGACTCGCCCAGCCGCACGCGCAAAACGTAGACCGCGCGGCCCTGCGCGTCGGCCACCTCCGGCATGCGCGCGATCGAGCGCACGAACTGCTCGTCCAGGCTCGATGCCGAGATGCTCATGCTGGCTTCGTTCGTGGCGGCATGTTGTGCCTCGAGGTCGCGCGCCAGGATCGTCCGCGCGCCGACGACTGCGCCGACCGCGAACACGCCGACGGCGATGGACAGCACGACGAGCAGCGTGCGCGTCTTGTTCAGCCACAGATCGCGCATCACCTTGCGCCAGCGGGGGGCGAACATCGGCGCGATTATCCCATGAGCGTTCCACGCGCCGGTTGCGCTACGACTTGCCCGCGGCGCAGGTCGCCGGACGAGTGTCAAGCATGCTCCGTTCAGCCGTGCTAATTGAGGGCAGCGATGAAACGATGCCTGATGCTGATCCCCTTGCTGATCGCCGGCCTGGCGATGCCGCCGGTCGTTCGCGCCGAACCGGTGGCCGCGCCGGTGCGCGTCGTCAACGCCCCGTATTTCGGCCCGGCGGGCACGACCAAGTTCGTCGAGGGCGCCATCTTCTGGTTTGGCCGCGTGACGCCCAACGAGAACTACGCCGACGTGCGCATCGGCTACAACGAGGCACATCTGTGGGTATACATCGCCGTGTTCGATCAATGGCTGTGGTACGACGAGACGCCTTCGGCCGGCGACCTCGCCCAATGGGACGCGGTCACGCTCTTCCTCAAGACGGACGGCAACACAGGCGCAGCGCCGAATGCGAATGCCTATCGCTTCGTGGCGCAGCTCAGCGGCGACGCCGATCCGCGCTACCGGCTGGCCTTTCGCGGCACCGGGTCGGGCTGGCAAGCGGCCTCGATCGCATTCGAGACGCAGCCGGGCTGGCGCGGCGACCGGCTGAACGACAACACCGACACCGGCGACCGCGGCTGGGCGATGACCTTTAGGATCCCCTTCGCTGCGCTCGGCATTGCCGGAACGCCGCACGGCCAGCGCTGGGGCATCGCGATGCGCCTGCACGACCGCGACGGCGCCGGCGGACCGCCGCTCGCCGACAAGTTCTGGCCCGAGGCGATGTCGCCCGACCGGCCGGCGACGTGGGCGCAGTTGCACTTCGGCCTGCCGTCCTATGCACCGCCGCCCGCAGCGGTGCGCGGCGTCGCCACGGTGTACCACAAATATCGCGGCGTGAACGTGCCCGACGGCGCGGTGGGCGGCTATGCCACCTGCGGCGACGGCATGGACTTCTGGACGGAGTGGGGCCAGCGCGTCTACTACACCTTCCCCAACTCGAACGAGGAGTACGGCGACTTCAACATTCAGAATCAGGCCGATATCGCCGATTGGCCGTGCTTCTCGAAGTACTACGTGACCTTCCCGCTGCCGGCGCTGCCGCCCGGCGCAGTCATGATCTCGGCGACGCTCACGCTGCACTTGTTCGGCAGTGCCGGCGATCCCAGCCAGCGCCCCGACTCGCTCATCCAGGTGCTCACGGTCAACGAGGATTGGAACGAGGCGACGCTGAACTGGAACAACGCGCCGCTGGCCCTAGAGAACGTCAGCCGGACGTGGGTGCAGCCGGTGCGCGGCAACGTGAACTTCCCCGGCATCCCCTATCGCTGGGACGTGAGCTACGCCGTGGCGAAAGCCTACGCCGCCGGCCAGCCGCTGCGCTTGGCGATGTATTCCGCCGACAGCGAGTATCACACCGGCAAGTACTTCGTCTCGTCGGACACGGGCGATTGGAACGAAGCCGGCCGGCCGCGCCTGGACATCGCCTACGGTGAGGCGATCAGCGTTAGCGCACGCGCGTTCGTCCCGCTGGTGCGCCGCTGAACTCAGCCGAACAGCGCGCGCACGGTCGCCAGCGCCTCGGCCTCGCTGGTCGAAGGGTAGAACTCCAGGCCGATCTTGCCGTCGAAGCCGAGCCGGCGCAGCTCACGCGCGATGCCGGCGAAGTTGATCTCGCCGGTGCCCGGCTCCTGGCGCGTGGGCACGTCGCCGATGTGCACGCTGTCGTATAGCCCCCAGTAGTCGCGCAGCCCCTGGATCAGATTGCCGGCGGTGCGCTGCTGGTGGTAGCAGTCGAACGCCAGCCGGAGTTGCGGGTGGGCAATGCGCCGCACCACGTCGGCAGCCAGCTCGTGCGTGCTGACGGTGATGCCGCCGTGCAGGTGATACGTGTTCAGCGCCTCGAACCAGACCACGATGGGCGTCTTCTCGACCAACTCCATCACGCGTGCCGCGCCGTCCAGCAGGTTGGCGTATTTCTGCTGAGGGGTGTAGTCGCGCGAGGGCGGTTTCACCCGGCCCTGGATGTGTGGCAGCCGCGCGTCTGGCGCCGGGTTGATCTGCTCGCTAAACATGAACAGATGCCGGACGCCCCAACGTTCTGCGTGCTCCAGCGACTCGGCCCAGGCATCAAGGCACAGCGGCAAGTCATGCGCATCAGTGAGCGAGCCGCCGGCTTCGTCGAAGGTGGAGTTGATGACGCAGCCGTGTGCGCGACAGGCGGCGGCCAGCTCATCCATCAGCGCGCCCTTGCTGCGCCACGCCCATACGTCGAGGTGGCGGATGCCGAGCGCCGCGAACCGCACCACGCGCTCGGGCAGCGGCGAATCGCGGAACCAGAAGTCGGCGTAGCCGGTGTAGAGCATCGTATGAGTTGCAGGTTGCAGGTTACGGGTTGGAGATTGAGCTTTCAACTCCAACTATCAGTCATCAGTCGATCTACAATTCACGATCCACAATTCACGATCCATGTTCAACATCACCCACACCGTGTGATGCGCATCTCGCCAATCCTCACCGCACCATCCGGCGTGCGAAACGGCGATGCATCTACCGGCAGCCGCTCGCCCGTGCGTGGGTCGTATAAGCCGACCATGATCGCGTATGTGCCCGGCTCAACCTCGGCGGGGATGGCGATCGCGTGGCCGTCGGGGATCACTTCGCCGGGCGACCAGACCGACACCGGATAGCTGCCGTTGCGCGGCTGGCCGTCATGTTGTGCGACGACGTCGCCGGCAGCATTGCGCAGATGAACGAAGGCGCTGTAGTCCGTCGTGACCGGATCGCCCCCGCGCCAGTTGACCGTGATAGTCGTGGTCGTGCCGATGCATGCTTCGAGCGGCTGGCCGAGCAACTCGACGCCGATGCTGCCGCTCAGCGGCGCAACGTGCGCATCGGCAGTGGGTGCTTCGCCGAGTGGCACTTTGATCCGGCCGGCGATCACCTCGCGGTCGCCGTCCAGCCAGCGCACGCTGATGTCATAGGCGCCCTTGCGTGCGTCGGGGTAAGGCATGATCGGGAAGTCATACCACGCCTCCTCGCCGGGCTGGAACAGGTTGGTGCGGATGATCCTCGAACGCACCGGCAGGCCGTCGCCGCGTTGCACCACGATGGGCTGCACACGCAGCTCGCGGTCGCCCAGCGGTGGGCCGGCTTTCAGCCGTATGCTCACGATGAGCGGCATCGTCGTGATCACTTCGCGCGTGCTGACGGCAATCCCCGTCACCTGCCAGCCCTCGCCGAGATCGTGTGTGCCAACATCAATTACGAGCGTGGGCATAATCGGCGGCGTGACGCGCTGCCACACCGTCATCGGCGAGCCCCAGAAGCGTACGTCGGTGAAAGTGGCGACCGGTGCATAGATGGCGCGGAACCAATCATCTGCTTGTGGGTTGGCGTCGTAGATGGCATTGAAGTGCGTCAGCGCCAAATAGTCGGGCTGCGTGCGGATCAGGCCGCCGATGAAATCGCCACGCCGGATGGCGCTCGATCGCGAGGGCTGCACCAGCCCCAAAAAGTCGTTGGCCGGTCGTCTGGCGTAGTAGCTCATCACGCCCAGCTCGGTGACGCCGATCGTTGCGTTAGGCGGCGTTTTGGCGTTCAGCCAGCGCCCGACGCGCTCGTAGATGTTTACCTTCGTCTCCGGCAGCGCTTTCGCGACGGCCTCAGCCGGATCCGGCGGGATGGCGCCCTGCAGCACCCGGATGATGTTCAGGTTGCCGATGAGCAGCGGGACGACGGCCAGCGTCGTGAGCAGTTTCATCGTCCAGCGCGGCTGCGTCGTAGTCGCAGCGACCCAGTCCATGCCAATGGCGATCAGGCCGGTCAGGCCGGGCACCATCGGCGCGTAATACCACACATACGGTGCGACGCCCAGCAAGGAATAGCCGATGAAGTGCAGCACCGACCAACTAATCGGCATCATGAATGGCACACGGTGTAGCCACTGTAAGTCATGCTTGCGCGCTGCTTCGACGCCTAGCCAAGCAGCGCGATACACACCTAGGCCGGCAGCGATGGGAATGAGGATGAACAACGCCGACTGCTGCAGGTATGCCAGCAACAACAGCAACGCACCTTCGGGGAAGGTTGTGCCGGGGTAGAACCCCGTTAACCCCGAGACGGCTTGTGCCGACTTCGCTTGCAGCGTCGCGGGGATGGGCGAGCCGAACTGCGTGATCAGGAAGAGGGCCAGCGGCGCATAGACCAGCGCTGCGACTGCAAGCAACGTCGCAGCTGGACAGATCGTGGTGAGCAACGCGCGCCATCTGCTGCCCCAACGTCCCTCGAAGTCCAGCGCGAATATAGCGCATAGGCCGGCGACGATCGCGCCATCGCCGCGCAGCCCGATGCTGAGGCCGGCCAATAGCCCGGCCAGCGCCGGCTTGCGCGCATCCACACATATGAATGCCCATAGGGCGGCGGCTATGAACAGCGGCGTCTCGAATCCCATCGTCAGCCACATCAGCGGCGAAATCAGGCACAGGAGGCCGGCGACAAAGCCGAGCATATCTTCGCCGTGCCGCCAACCCATCACGCAGAGCGCGCTAGCGGCGGCGATCAATCCACCGACGCCGAGCGCGTGGCTAACCGCCGGGATGTCCAGCCCCAACGCCGCCGGTAGGGCCAGCAACAACGCGTAGAGCGGCGCAGTCGTGATCAGTGCGTTCTCAGCGGCGCCGGGGTTGAAGGTGAAGCCCTGGCCGCGCGCCAGATTGTCGGCGAAGCGGTAAGTGATGAATGGATCGTCAAAGCGAATGCTTCGGGTGAACGTGCCCAGCAGCAACCCGATGACGATCAGCGTGAGCAATGCCAGCGGCAGGTTGCGGCTGCGCGCCTTGATGGTCTTGGGTGCAGTCACAGCGCCTCACACGACAATCTCGCCGCCGTCTACCTCGATGGATTGGCCGGTGACGTAGCTGGCTTCGGCAGAAGCCAGGAAAGCCACCACGCTGGCAACCTCTTCGGGTGTGCCCAGCCGGCCCATGGGGATCTGCTCGGCCTTGCGGGCGATGTGCGTGCCGACCGGCCAGCCTTCGTTGCGGCAGATTTCGGCGTCCACTTGGCGCAGCATATCGGTGAGGATGGAGCCGGGGCATACGGCGTTCACCGTCACGCCGAACGGCGCCAGATCCATCGCTGTTGCACGGGTCAAGCCGATCACCGCAGCTTTATTGCTGCAATAGGCCGCGCTGTTCTTGAAGCCGGTGCGGCCGGCGATGCTGCTCATGTTGATAATGCGGCCGTAGTGTTGTTGTTTCATCACCGGCGCGACCGCCTTCGTACACACAAAGACGCCGGTATAGTTCACTTCGAGCATCAGGTTCCATTCATCCATGTTGAGTTGTTCGAGCGGTGTGCCACGATAGATGCCGGCGTTGTTCACCCAGATATCCACGCGGCCGAATGCATGGCAGATGTCGGACACGGCCTGCTGCATTCCATCATGATCGGCCACATTTGCGCTGATCGCCAGCGTCTCCACCCCATACGTGCGACTGAGCTTCGCCGCAAGCTGTTCGCACTTTTCATACTGCAGATCAATGATAACTACCCGCGCACCCTCGCTGGCGAAGCGTCGCGCGAACGCCTCGCCCAAACCTTGCGCGCCGCCGGTGATCACCGCAATTTGATCCTTGAATCGCATCCATATTGTGTCGGTCATGGGTTGAGTGTCAAGTGTCATGCGTCACGTAAGACACAGGACGCAAGACGTCAGACGTAAGACGTAAAACGTAAACGCACTGCGTATTGCGTCTTACGTCTTCCGTCTTACGTCTGTGACGCGTGAGACGCAGGATGCAAGACGCAACACGCAACACGTTCTATTCCCCCGCCAGCGCAGCGATCGCCTCAAGCAGCACCGGGTGGTCGGGCGTTGGCATCTCGAGCGCGAGCACGATCACCAGGTCGCCGGCGACGCGCACGTGCCAGCCGACAAACTGATTATCCGCAATTTGCGCAAAACCGCTAAACGGGCGAACCGCGATGCGTTCATTTATTGGCGTGTCGTCCTGCCCCGCAGGCGGACCGGCAATCAGCGTCGGCGTCACCGGCCGGCCTGCGACCAACGCAGCGAGGCTGGCCGCGACGCGCAGCGGGGTGACGCGTAACTGGCCCTGGCCGATGGTCTCGCTGTAGGTCGCCGTTGCCGGCAGCGGCGTAGCTTCGTTCGGCAGTTCGAACGGCGCCGGCTTGTGCAAGTCCAAAGATGAAAGGTGAACGATGAAAGATGATTGATGATTGATGATTGATGACTCTGCACCTTTCGTCTCAATCAGCCATTGCAAGAGCATCCCCGGTTGATACAGGCCCTGCGTGGCGCGGTTGACCAGCGGGGCATCTGGGTCGGTGCGCAGGCGATCCCAGTCTTGCTCCAACCGGTTCGGGTTGAATGTGGGTGCGCTGGCCAGCGCCAGCACTTCGCCGGTGCGCCAGTTCATCACGATCGCCGCCCCGCGCGCGACGGTCAGCGTCGGGCTGGCGCGCAGGGCAACAGCAGCGCGGCGTTGCCAGTTCGGGTCGAGCGTGGAGGTGATTGCGCCGCCAATGCGCGGGCGGTGCAAGAAGTCGTCCAGCCACGTCCGGCTGCCGCGCAGCGTCGCATCGCCAAACGCCTCTAGCCCGCCTACGCCGTAACGCTGGCTGTAATAGCCGACGGCCGGCGCGGCTTCTGGCAGCGAGTAGCGTCGCTCGTAACGCGTTGTTGCCCCTCGGTGGGGAACGCTCTCCGCAGCCTCTCGCAGTTCCCAGCGCTCTCTGCACGGCGTCAACGGTTGCGGCGCGCCGGCGCAGGACGAGTAGGCCAGCAACGTACCATCACGGGCGAAGATCGCACCGCGAAAGGTCGCCAGCTCTGCTTCAACCAGGCGCGGGTTATCGGCGCGCGCGACCAGCTCGGCGCCGCGCGCGATGCTCCAGTAGCCCGTCCCCAGCGCCAGTGCGGCCAGCATGCCGGCGCTGAGGCGCATCGCACGATGGGCGGGCAGCCGGACGCGCGATGTCGCCGAGCCGTTCATCGGCGCCGCTGTGTGCTTTGCGCCGGCTGCGTCCGCCGACAAGCGAGTGAGCAGGCCGACCATGAGGTAGCTCACCACGAGCGATGTGCCGCCGTAGCTGATGAAGGGGAGCGTCACGCCGGTGAGCGGCAGCAGCCCGATGTTGCCGCCGACGATGACGAACACCTGCACGGCCAGCCCGGCTGCGATGCCGCCGGCCAGCAGCATGCCGTAGCGATCACCTGCACGCAGCCCAATGCGCCAGGCGCGCAGGATCAATACGGCGAAGCCGGCCAGCACGGCCAGCGCGCCGGCCAGCCCCAGCTCTTCGCCGATCATCACGAAGGGAAAGTCGGTGTGCACCGCCGGCACGTAATCGGGCCGGCCTTGGTTGATGCCCCGGCCCAACGCGCCGCCACTGGCGAGGGCGATCAGCGATTGCACCACCTGGAACGCGCTGCCTTGTGGGTCGGCCCACGGGTTCAGCCAGACGCTCAACCGTTGGGCCACGCGCGCCGAGAGGAAGTAGCCCGTGATGGCGGCAATCCCCAGCGCGCCGGCCAGCCCCAGCGGCAAGCGCGCGTCGCCCGTGGCCAGGTAGAGCATGAACGCAAAGGTGATCAGCAGCAGTGACGCTGCGCCCAGATCTTGCTGGACGGCGAGCATGGCCAGCGCGATCAGGCCCATCGCGATGGTCGGCGCGAGAGATTGGAGATTGGAGATTGGAGATTGGAGATTAATCTCCAATCTCCAATCTCTATGCATCGCACGCTCGGCGAAATAGGCCGCCAGGAAGGCGATCATCAGCAGCCGCAGCAGCTCCGACGGCTGGACGAAGAAGCTGCCGATGTTCAACCACAGGCGTGCGCCGGCGCCGGATGGGTTCACGCCAAAAGCCAGCGAGGCGAGCAGCAGCGCTAACGCTGCAATCAGCCAGGTGTATTTGAAGCGGCGCAGCCAGCGCAGCCGGTCGCGCCGGCCGGCGACGGCGAGCATGGCGGCGAACGCGACGAGCAGTGCCAGCGTTTGCCGTTGCAGGAAGTTGGGCGCAGTGCGCGCGATGGACAGCAGACCGAGGCCGCTGAGCATCACGGCGACCGGCAGGAGGAAGGGATCGCGCGCCGGCGCAACGCGATCCAGCCACAGGTGCGCGATCGTCGCCAGCACGCTGAGCACGCCGAGAGCAAGCAGCGGCGTAGGATCATCGCGCTGCAAGGCCAGCGACGTCGCGCCGATCCAGCCGGGCATCAGCGCGAGGACCAGCAGCATGGCCGGCGAAGAGAATCGTTCGCGCACACGCCCATTCTATGCGGTAGCGATCGCCTGCGCCGATGGGCATATCGGGCAGTCGCGCCGGGCCCTACTTGACATGCGCTGCGTGTTGCCTTTAGCATGCGCGCCGGTATGGCAGGTGAATTGGTGCTCGTAGTGGGCGCGTCGGGCCGCACCGGCCAGCGCGTGGTGAAAGCGCTGCGCCGGCATGGCTTCCGCGTGCGCGCGATGATTCGCGATGCGTCGAAGCGCGCTTTGGTCGAAGTCGATGGCGTAGAAGTGTTCGTAGGCGATGTGACCCGTGAAGAAGACGTGCGCCAGGCGCTGGACGGCGCAGCCTACGTGGTAAGCGCGCTGGGCAGCAAGGGCGTGACCGATGCCGCGCACATCGAGCTGATCGAGTACACGACAATCGCCGAGCTGGCGCAACTGGCGCAGGAAGCCGGCGTGCGCCACTTCGTGTTGTGCTCCTCGATGGGCGTGGAGATCCCCGACATGATCCCGCCGCTCGCGCCGATTTTGCGCCAGAAGCGGCGCGGCGAGCTGGCGCTGGAGGGCAGCGGCGTGCCGTTCACCATCGTGCGGCCGGGCGGGTTGACCGATGAGCCGGGCGGGGGCGGTGTCGCCATCGCGCGGACGCTGCACGGCTTCGGCATGATCTCGCGCGACGACGTGGCCGAAGTGATGGTCCAGGCGCTGTTGCAGCCGGAGGCGAAGAACAAGATCGTCGAGATCGTCAACGCGCCCGATGCCGGGCCGGCGGATCGGCCGGGGCTATTTGCCGACGTAGTTTAGTGAGCCGGTCGCGTTGCGCGTTACACGTTTTACGCTTACGTTTGGGTCACCCCTTGACCGCGCCCACCAGCAGCCCGCGTGCGATGTAGCGCTCCAGCGCGATGGCCATGATGATCACCGGCACGATCATGATCAGCACCAGCACCGACATGTACCACCACTGCGGGCCACGCGTGGCGTTCTGTGCCACGACCGCCAGCGGCATGGTCTGCGCGCGCGCATTGGTCAGGAACAACGCCAGCAGATATTCGTTCCAGCAGAACACCAGCACGAACAGGAAGGTGGCCACCAATCCCGGCACGGACAGCGGCAGCACAATCTGGTTGAAGATGCGGAAGCGCGACGCGCCGTCAATCTGTGCGCTCTCCTCCAGTTCGTAGGGGATGCTGGCGAAGTAGTCGCGCATCAGCCACACCACGATCGGCAGGTTGGTGGCGACGTAGGTAATGATCAGCGCGATCCATGTGTCCAGCAGGCGCAATTGCTGGAAGACGATGTAGATCGGGATGACGACCGCTACCGGCGGCATGATGCGCTGCGAGATCAGCCAGAAGGCGATGTCGCTGTTGCCCAGCGCGCGCTCGAAGCGCCGGGCGATGGTGAGCAGGCTGATGACGAACAGCGCGATGGCCACGGCGACGGCCAGCGCCCACGGCGCGCCCAGCACGGTGAGGATGATGGCCAGCAGGACGCAGCCGATGAAGACGAAAATCGTGCCGACCTTCGGGCGGAACTGGAAGCGGGTGAGCGCATACGCGGCGCCTGAGCCGATCACCAGTGCCAGCGTCGCGCTGATCAGCGAGACGCCGACTGTGTTCGTGAACAGCCGGATCGTGTCGTTGCCCACTTCGCCCAGCACATACTCCCAGGCGTGCAACGAGGGCTGAAAGTCCACGAACGGCAGGTAGAACGGCCCGTTGTTGACCGCCGCCGGCAGCTTGAAGGCCGTGATGAACAGCCAGTACAGCGGAAAGAGGATGATGAACGCCCACGCTCCGAGGATGAGGTACGAGACCACCATCCGGAACGGCGAGGGCTTGAAGGGCGAGGTGCTGCGGAAGAACGATTTCATCATGCTGTTGAAACTCGGCCGCGCAAGGTGCGCACGTAGAGCGTGGCAAAGAACGTTACCAGGAAGAGCAGCAGATAGGCAATCGCCGCCGACCCGCCGATGTCCAGCGCGCGCCAGATGCGGTAGGCGTAGAGCGTCAGCGTCTCGGTCGCTGTGCCCGGCCCGCCGTTGGTCAGGATGTTCGGCAGGTCAATGATCTTGAACGCCTCGATCATGCGGATCAAGATCAGCGTAGTGCTCACCGGCAGGATGGCTGGCAGCGTGATGTGCCGGAAGATGTCCCAGTTGCTCGCGCCGTCCACAATGGCCGCCTCGACCGGTTCGACCTCTTGCCCCTCGATGGCCGCCAGCAGCACGATGAACATGAACGGCGTCCACTGCCAAATGTCGCCGATCATCACGGCGATCCGCGCGCCCCAAGCGTTGTTCGACCAGGCGAAGTCCTGCATGCCCAGCGCCACCCACAGCGGCTCCAGCGGGCCTTTGTTCGTGTCGGCCAGCATGCGAAACAAATAGCCGACGCCCACCGGCGTGATCATCATCGGCAGCAGGAACACCACGCGGAAGAAGCGTCGCCCCGGCAACTGCTGCGCGCACAGCAGCGCCAGGCCGAGGCCGAGCAAGTATTGAACCGTGATGCCAACCGCGACGTAGAGCATCGTCACCACCAGCGTGCCCGGCCGGCCCTCCGGCGCCAGCAGCGACGCGACGACCAGATACGTCAGCCCGGCCAGCACAATCGCCGCGATCACGCGGCCGGCGATGGCGCGCCCCGACCGCGCATCGCGAATGGCGCGATACACAGACGCCAGCATCAACAAGGCCACGACCGCCAGGACGACCCAGCCGATCGGCGACGGCGTTGCGAGCGTCCCGAACAGCACTTTCTGCTCGCTGCCGAACAACAGCTTGCGGTAGTTGTCCAGCGCGACGAACTGCACCTTCAAGCCGCCGGCCTCGAAGCGTAACCGCGACAGCGACAGGAACAGCGACAAGATGAGCGGGAAGATCGAGACAAACAGCACCACCAGCACGGCGGGCAGCAGGAACACCGCCGGCGCGAGCCGCTCGCCCGGCGAAGCGCGCACCCGTGTCGCAGGTAGGCTGGCTGAGGAGGTGATCGTGGCCATCTGCAAACCGAGCAGGGTGAATTGAGAATTGAGAAAGAAAACTTTCTCAATTCTCAATTCTGCATTCTAAATTCGTCACTTCTGCACGCCCAACGTGGCTTTGTAGGCAGCAAGTTGCTTATCGCGGCCCAGCTCCTCGGTCTTCTGCTCCCAGCCGTCCTCGATCTCCTTCATCGTTGCAGCGATGTCCTGCTCGCCGGCCAGGAACTTGGCGATGGCACCGTCCAACACGATGCCCTGATAGTACTGGTTCTGCGGGATGCGCAGGTCGAGCACCATGTTCGGGCTGTTCAGGCTGGCCTCGATCGCGCCGAGGTAGTCCTTGGCCGCCTGTTCGCTCATGCCGGCCTTGATCCAGTTGTCAAGATTCTTGAACTGGGAGATGCGATACGGGTTGAAGCCGGTCTTGCCGATGGTCACGTCCACGTTGCTCTGTGCGGGCTGGTTCATGTACGAGAGGTAGGCGAATGCAGCGTCCTTCACTTCCGGCTTGCTGGCCTTGTTGATGGCGCCCGACCAACCGCCGAACGCGGCGAACGGTGCATGGTTCACACCGTCAATCGCGTATGGGCACAGCTCCGGCGTGCAGTCCACCAGCTTGCCGGTCTTGCGGTCGAGCACCTGCTTGCTGCCGGGCAGGATCACCGCGCCGGTCTTGTCCTTGACCTTGCTGCCTTCCTCGATGGCCAGCGTGCCGATGTCGCCCCAGTCAATAGTCAGCGCGCATTGGCCGGCCGTCCACAGGCCGCGCGTGTCGCCCACGTCCAGGTTGATCTCGTCGGGCGGGCCGTATTGCGTGGTCTCCTTGTAGATCTCCAGCGCGCGGGCAAAGGCTTCGTTGTTATAGAGCGGCTTGAAGGTCTCCAGGTCGAAGAACGCGCCCTGGCCGGTGCCCTGGCTCTGGATGAACGCCGAGGCGACCGAGGTGACCATCCAGTACGACTGGGCAGCCTTCTTCTTGGCGATGCACGAGCCATAGACCGGCTTGCCGTCGTCGGTCGTCAGCTTCTTCTCGCTCACCGCTTTGGCGAAGGCGATGTAGTCATCCCAGGTCTTGGGCGGCTGCAGGCCGAGCTCCTTGGCGATGTCGGTGCGGTAATACACCATCTGGAAGTCGCCGTCCAGCGGGATGGTGTAGATGCGGCCGTTGTAGGTGGCCGAGAAGTCGCGGAAGAACAAGCCGATGTCCTCCCACTGGATATCCGGGTCGGCCTTTACGCGGTCGGTTAGGTCCTCCAGGTAGCCAGGCTCGATGTAGTCCACCATCCACTGCGGGGCAAACACGATCACGTCGAAGCTGTTGGTGCCGGTGGCGAAGTCGTTGAGGATCTTCTGGTAGAGGTCGGCGAACGGCACGGTCACGACGTTGATCGTCGCGCCGGTCATCTCGCTGAACTCTTTGCCGCGCCGCTGCATCGGCTCGGCGATCTGCGGGCCGGAGAACGTGATCGCGTTGACGGTGATGCCGGCGAACTTCTTGGCCGGCTCGGCCGGTTTTTGCTCCGCCGGCTGGGCGGGTTGCGCCGGCTGCGCAGGTTGAGCCGGTGCTGCAGCCGGTGGCACGGCGCAGGCAGCCAGGACGACGGCCCCAAGCGCTGCAAGGCTTGCGAACTTCTTCAGGTTCATGGTTTCATCCTCCTCTGTTGCAATCGAACGAAACAGATCGAACGCGTTTGATTTGGTGCAAGTGTGAATTTACCGGAAATTCGGAATTGCAGAGAACATCTTCTCGGGTCGTGCCTCACCTCCTTTTATACGTGATGGAACGGCGCGGCTTCAAGCGAAGGCCGGCGACGCGACCGAACCGCGGATGATCAGCCGCGGCGCCAGCTTCACTTCGCGCAGCGGCTGGCGGTCGCCCGCGATGCGCTCGAGCAACATCTGCATCGCCAGCCGGCCCATCTCGTGGATCGGCTGCGCCGCGACGGTGATGCCCGGCGCCAACAGCGACATCCACGGCATTTCGTCGTGGCCGGCCACGGCGATGTCGTCCGGAATGCGCAGGCGGCGTTCTTGGATCGCCTTAAGCGCGCCCAGCGTGATCAGGTTGTTGCCGGTGAAGATCGCCGTGGGCCGGTCGGGCAAGTCGAGCAGCGTGTGTGCGGCCTGCGTTCCGAACGCCTCGATGCCTTTGCCCTCGCGGATCAGGTCTGGATCGGGCGCAAGGCCGGCTTCCTCCATCGCCTGCAGGAAGCCGGCCAGCCGCTCGCGACCGGACGTGATGCTGATGTTGGGCACGATGGCGCCGATGCGCCGGTGGCCGTGGGCAATCAGGTGCTGGGTCAGGTCGCGCGCTGCGGTCACGTTGTCCAGCAGCACCGTGTCCACCGGCGTGCGCATCGAGCGGCGATCTACCGATACCACCGGAATCCCGGCGTCGAATAGGGCGGCGAAGGACGTCTCGGCCTCCGAGGCCGGCGAGCCGATCACACCGGCCACGCGCTCGTCGGCCATGAACTGGATGTAGGCCCGCTCCTTGTCCGGGTCTTCGTCCGAGTTGCACAGCAGCAAGCTGTAGTCGTGGGCATAGGCCACGTCCTCTATGGCGCGCACCAGGCTGGTGTAGAAGGGGTTTTCGACGTCGGAGATGATCAGGCCGATGAATTTGCTGCGCTGGGCGCGGAAGCTGCGCGCCATGCGGCTGGGCCGGTAGCCCAACGCGTGGATCGCCTGTTCCACACGCTCGCGCACCTCGGCGCTGACCGGCCCGCTGTTGGACAGCACGCGCGAGACCGTCGCCGTCGAGACGCCGGCGTGCTGGGCAACATCCTTGATGGTGATCGTAGCCTTATCCTTCATGGGCGCGGGCTGAAATCGTTACCACTGACGACGTGCAAGAGTGTAATCGTTCTCAGCACGCTGTCAACTGGCATTTGGCGTTGCAATAGTGTTGTGATAATCTGCTGTTATGGCTTACATCCTGGCGCATGACTTAGGCACTTCTGCCGACAAGGCAAGCTTATTCGACGAAACCGGGGCGCTGCTGGCCGGCCACAGCGAGGGTTATGCAGTGAGCTATCCCCAACCCGGCTGGGCGGAGCAAAACCCAGACGACTGGTGGCGGGCGGTGTGTATGGCCACACGCGCGCTGCTCGCGCAGACCGGCGTCGCCCCGCGCGACATCGCCGCCGTCACCTTCAGCGGGCAGATGATGGGCGTGATCGCGCTGGATGACGCGCGCCGTCCGCTTCGGCCGGCCATCATTTGGGCCGATCAACGTGCCACGGAGGAGGCAGCGCTGATCGCCGAGCGTTGCGGCGAAGACGAGGTCTATCGCCGCACCGGCCATCGCATCAGCCCTGCCTACACCGCGGCCAAGATGCTATGGATCAAGCGGCATCAGCCGGATGTGTTCGCCCGCGCGCGGCACTTCGTGATGGCCAAGGATTACGCCGTCATGCGCCTGACCGATGAAGTGGTGACCGACTACTCGGACGCCTCGGGCAGCAACTTGTTCGACTTGGAGGCACAGGCGTGGTGCGCCGATTTCCTCGATGCGCTCGGGCTGGATGAGGCGCGCCTGCCGCGCCTCGCGCCGTCCAGCGCGGTGGTCGGCCGGGTGACGCACACGGCGGCGGAGGAAACCGGCCTGGCGCCCGGCACACCGGTGGTGATCGGCGGAGGCGATGGCGCCTGCGCGACGGTGGGCGCAGGGTCGGTGGATGACGGCGACGCCTACTGCGTGCTGGGCACCTCGTCTTGGATCGCGTTCACATCGTCGCAGCCATTGCTCGATCCGGAGCGGCGCACGTTCACCTTTTATCACTTGCTACCGCGGCGCTACATACCGATGGGCACGATGCAAGCGGCCGGCGGCGCGCGCGAGTGGCTGGTGCGGGCGATGGGCGAAGCGCCGGACGAGGCGATCGCGCGCGTCGAGCCGGGCTGCCGAGGGTTGATCTTCCTGCCCTACTTGATCGGCGAGCGCAGCCCATGGTGGAACCCGAAGGCGCGCGCGGCTTTCGTCGGCCTGACGATGAGCCATGGGCCGGCGGAGATGCATCGCGCCGTGCTGGAAGGCGTTGCTTTCAATCTTAAATTGATCTTGGATGCGCTGAGCGCCCACCGGCCACTGCGCACCTTGCGGTTGATCGGCGGCGGCGCGCGCAGTGCCGTCTGGCAACGCATCCTGGCCGATGTGCTGGATGTGCCGCTGGAGATTCCGGAGCTGCTGGCCGAGGCGACGTCGTGGGGCGCAGCGGTGGCCGGGGGTGTCGGCGCCGGGGTGTACGACGATTGGCGCGTTGCGAAGGCGCAAGCGCGCATCGCAACGGTGGTCGAGCCGGACGTGACAAACGTCGCGCGCTACGCCGAAATCTGCGCGTCTTTCACACAGGCTTATCATGCGCTCGAGCCGATTGTGAGTCAAACACAGGGCAATCATTGAACACACTTTCTGCGGTTTGACTGCACAGCAATTGCAAAGATATTGCTTCGTCTTCGTTCAGCCGATGAATGTCACATCAAAAACATGACATACACCTGATTGTGAATTGCGAGGCCTTAACCATACTCTAAGAATGTGATCGCTCACCAGGTTCGTCATCTGCACTTGGCGGTCTGGAATGCGGGATGCCTCACCAGACATCTATCCAGCACGGCTTATCCGGACCGCCTATTCGTGGCGCACTTTGCGGTGATCACATTTGGTCTGGTCGCGTTGCTGGGCGCCTGGCATGATCCGTTGCACAGCGCGTACGTCGCATTCGGCTTGAGCGCCTTGCTGGCGCTCGTGTTCATCGGCCTGGCCAGCCGCGCGGCAGGGCGCGCATCGGTCGAGCTGCAGCCGGACGCGCTGCACACCTGCGGCCCGCGCGAGATGCGCCGCGCCTGGGCCCTGCGCGAGCTGCTCGAGTTCATCCGGCGCGCGCATCTGTCGTGTGGTGCGCCTCCGCGCCGGGTGCCAAATCACACGTTCCCAACGGGTGGGGGTTCGATGCATCGCTCGGTGCATCGAGCCCTCACCTTTTTTGATTCTGGACATTTCAGGAGGTAATTCAATGTCATCATCGCTCGTTCGACCGTTCAAAGCGACGCGCAGCCGGACCGAAGGTTCTGCAGACCGGCTGCCGGTGTTGGCCATCGCGCGTTTGACGCTGCCCAAGCTGGGTGTGGCCTACTTGTTCACGATGCTGCTCAGCGTATTCAACCGCGTGATGATCAACGAGTTGGGCATCGCTGCTGCTGTGATCGGCGGCCTCTACTTCGCCTATCGCCTGATGAACATCTTTCAGGTGTCGGCCGGCCGCTACGCCGACCGGCGCGCGTTCTTCGGCCTGCGCCGCACGCCGGTCATGGCCTTCGGGCTGATGCTCTCGTCGCTCTCGCTCGTGCCGTTGCCGCTCTTCGCCGTGCGCTATTCGGAGGGCGAGACGATCTATTTGCTGTTCATGCTGTTGAGCTTGCTGGGCTTCGGCTTCGGCTTTGCGGCCAACGGCGACGCGCACAACACGCTGATCGCCGAGATGACCGAGGGCAAGCGGAATCGCCCGGCCGTAGTCGCCACCGTCTGGCTGTTCCAAATCGTGTTCATCGTGATCACCGGCATCGCCAGCTCAATCATCTTGCAGATCGCCGACACGCAAGCAGGCGCGCCGCCGGCCTGCACCACGGAGGCGTGCGCTGCGATCCGTGGCCAAGTGGCCGTGCAGATGATGCCGAAGTTCTTCCTGGCCGGGCCGGTCGTGGCGTTGGTCGGTTTGCTCCCGCTGATCGGGCTGGAGCGGCGGCTGACGCCGGAGGAGATCGCCGTGGCCGAACAGCGCCCGCCGTTGCGGATGGGCGAGGCATATACGCGCATCTTCACCAACCCGCAGGCGCGCGTGTTCTTCTTCTTCATCGTGATCTCGATCTTCGCCCTGTTCGTGCAGGACAGCATCCTCGAGCCGTTCGGGGCCGATGTGTTCAAGCTCGCCCCGCGCCAGACGGCGCAATTCCAGCCGATCATGGGCATGGGCACGATCATCGCCATGCTGGTGATGGGCATCGTGGCCAGCAAGTGGCCGATCCCCAAGCGCCGGATTGCCGATTGGGGCCTGGTCGTGTCCGGTGCCGGCTTCGCGCTGTTGTTCGTCTCGGCGATGGCGCACCTGCTGCCGGTGATGTATGCCGGCATCGCGATCCTCGGCATCGGCATGGGCGTGTTCAACGTCGGCGCGCTCTCGATGATGATGGATATGACCGTGCCCGGTGAAACCGGCTCGCTGATGGGCGCGTGGGGTATGGCGCAGGCGCTCTCCAACGGCTTTGCTCAATTCGCCGGAGGCGCGATGCGCGACATCGGCATCCAGGCCACCGGCAACTACGCCGCGTCCTATGGCTTCATCTTCATCGTCGCGATTGCCATGTGCTTCATCGCTATGAACCTGATGGCACGGGTGAACGTGGAGCAGTTCCGCAAGCTCACCCGCGAGCAAATGGCCCTGACGATGGAGGCAGCGTGAATTCGCATCGGGTCGGTCGAGTTGTTCAAGTCTGAGTCAGGTCAGGGTCAAGTCGTTCAGGTCTCTCAAGTCTGAGTCAGGTCGGAGTCAAGTCATTCAGGTCGAGCAGGTCGAGCCGAGTCCGACCAACCTGACGACTTGACGACCTGATGACCTGATGACCGGACGACCTGATTGACTTGATTGATGACTCGACCGACCCGGCGACGCTCAACAGGCTTTCTATGGATTACACACCCGAACAGCTCGAACGCCGCAACCGGTCGTTCTGGACGCCGGTGCAGGCCGTTGGCGCGCTGGTGCAGTTTCTCACCTTCCTCGCCAGCCTGATCCTGGTGATCCGGTTCCTCATCACCGGACAGGGCTACGAAGTCACGACCGTGGCCAACGTCGCCAAGGTGCTGATGCTGTACTTCATGACCGTCACCGGCATGGCCTGGGAGGACGAGGTATTCGGCCGGATGTTCATGGCGAAGGAGTTCTTCTGGGAGGACGCGGGCAACCTGTTGTCGCTGGCCGGCAACACGGCCTACTTCGTCGCCTTGTTCGCCGGTGCCGATCCCCGGACGCAGATGCTGGTGATGTGTGTTGCCCTGGCTACCTACGTCGTCAACTTCATCCAGTTCGCCTCACGCGGCGTGCGGTCGGCCCGGCAAAAGCGGGCGCAGGCCATGGCGCCCGCTGCCGGCGGGAGATGAGTGATGGCGGTTTCAACTGAGGCGACTCGGACACGCGGTGCAAGCCGCAACGGCATCGCGCCCCGGCCGGCAGCGGTGAACTATCCCTTCACCGCCATCGTTGGCCAGGAGGAGATGAAGCTGTGTCTGCTGTTGAACGTGATTGACCCGCGCATCGGTGGTGTGATGATCATGGGCCATCGCGGCACCGGCAAGAGCACCGCCGTGCGCGCCTTGGCCGACGTGCTGCCGATGATCACCCGCGTGAAGGGCGACCCGTTCAACCGCACACCTGAAGAATTGAGAATTGAAAATGAAGAATTGAAAGGGGGCAGCGATCTTTCTCAATTCTCAATTCTCAATTCTCAATTCAAGCGTGAGCGCATCCCTGTTCCCGTCGTTGATTTGCCGTTGGGCGCCACCGAAGATCGCGTATGCGGCACGATTGACATCGAGGCAGCGCTGACGCAGGGCGTGAAGCGCTTCGAGCCAGGGCTGCTGGCGCGGGCCAACCGCGGCTTCCTCTACATTGACGAAGTCAACCTGCTGGACGATCACCTGGTGGATGTGCTGCTCGACGTAGCGGCCAGCGGCTGGAATGTGGTCGAACGCGAAGGCATCAGCGTGCGCCATCCGGCGCGCTTCGTGCTGGTCGGCTCCGGCAACCCCGAAGAGGGCGAGCTGCGCCCGCAGTTGCTCGACCGCTTCGGGCTGCACGCGCGCATCACCACCATCACCGACATCGCGCAGCGCATGGAGATCGTGCGCCGCCGGCGCGCCTTCGATGCCGACCCGCACGCCTTCGTCGCTGCGTGGGCACCGCAGCAGAAGGCGCTGCGCCGGCGCATCGTCGCTGCGCAGAAGCACCTCGCCGAGGTGGAGATGCCGGACGACGTGCTGATGTTCGCTGCCGAGCTGTGCATGCGCCTGGGCATTGACGGCCATCGTGGCGAGCTGACGCTGGCGCGCGCCTCATGCGCGCTGGCCGCCTTCGAAGGCCGACGGCGCGTCACGCGCGACGATGTGAAGCGCATCGCCGTGCCTGCGCTGCGCCACCGCTTGCGCCGCGACCCGCTGGAGACCACCGACGCTGGCGAACGCATCGAACGTGCGCTGATGGAGCTGGAAGCGAGCAAGACTTAGGACGCACGACGCACGACGAAACCGTGAAACGCACATGTCACTGACGTTCACAGATATCGTTGGACTGGAGACCGCTAAGCAAGCGCTGCTCGTGCTGGCGGTCAATCCCGCGCTGGCCGGCGTCGCCATCGCAGCGACGGTCGGCAGCGGCAAGTCCACGTTGGCGCGCGCCTTCGCTGCGCTGTTGCCGGAGGATGCGCCGTTCGTCGAGCTGCCTGTGAACGTCACCGAGGATCGCCTGCTCGGCGGCCTCGATTTGGAGGCGACGCTGGCGACCGGCGTCCGCGTGATCGAGCGCGGATTGCTGGCGCGCGCCCACGGCGGCGTGCTCTATGTGGACGGGTTGAATCTGCTGGACAACAGCATCATGGCCCATCTGATGGAGGCGATGGCGAATGGTGCGGTGCGCGTGGAGCGCGAAGGGTTAAGCGCGGTGCATCCGGCGCGGTTCGTGTTGGTCGGCACCTATGACCCGAGCGACGGCGAGGTGCCGCGCGGTTTGCTCGACCGCATCGGTTTGATCGTGCCGTTTGCGCCGCAGACCGACGCCCACTCGCGTGCCGAGGTAGTCCGCCGGAATCAACCGCGGAGGCGCGGAGAGGCGGAGCGTGTCTCTTACTCCGGGTGCATGTGCCAGCAGGAGCAAAGGCACATGTTGGGTAGGGCGCGCTCTCTGCAACGCGCCATCGCTGATGCATCGTCGGCACGGAACGGCGTCCGTGCCTTACCGCGCGATATTTTTGACCCTATACGCGAATGCGCCTCTCCCTCCACGTCTCCACACCTCTGCGGCGAAGTCATGGACGACGAGACGCAGATGTTGCGCGCGATGATCGCCGATGCGCGCACGCGCTTGCCGCAGGTGCACATTCAAGACGAACAAGTGCAGGCACTGATCCAGACGGCGCTGAGCTTAGGTGTAGAGGGCAACCGCGCCGACGTGTTCGCCGTGCAGGCCGCGCTGGCCAAGGCTGCGCTGGACGGGCGCGAGAGCGTAGACGATGACGACTTGCGGCTGGCCGTCCGGCTGGTGCTGCTGCCGCGCGCGACGCGCTTGCCGGATGCGGACGAAAGACGCGAGACGAAAGGCGAGGAGACGAGGGGACAAGTAGACCGGGGGAATCTCGAAGATCGGGACGAATCAAATGCTACCGTTGAGCCACAGAACGAGCGACTCGAAGAGTTGCTGCTGAGCGCGGCAGAGGCTGAGCTGCCCAAGGACGTGCTCAACCTGCCGTTTGGGATGCAGCGGCGTGGGCGCAGCGGCAGCCGAGGCGCGGCGTTGAACAACCGACGCGGTCGCTTCGTGCGCGCGGTCGAGGGTGATCCGCGCGGCAATCGCATCGCGCTGTTGCAAACGCTGATGGCGGCTGCACCCTGGCAGAAATTGAGAATGAAGAATGAAGAATTGAGAATAAAGAAGGCTGACAAGGGAACAATTTCTTTCTCAATTCTCAATTCTCAATTCTCAATTCGTCCGGAGGACGTGCGCGTGAAGCGCTTCCGCGACAAAGCCGGCATGCTCTACATCTTCGCTGTGGACGCCAGCGGCTCGATGGCCATCAACCGCATGCGCGAGGCAAAGGGCGCGGCGATCCGGCTGCTGCAAGATGCCTACGTGCATCGCGATCAGGTGGCGCTCATCGCCTTTCGCGGCCAGCGCGCGCAGGTGCTGCTGCAGCCCTCACAAAGCGTGGAACGCGCCAAGCGCGAGCTGGATGTGCTGCCTACCGGTGGCGGCACACCCCTCGCTTCGGCTTTGTTCACGGCATGGCAACTGGCACAGCAAGCGCGCACGCGCGGCATCGCTCAGGCCACGCTGGTGCTGCTGACCGATGGGCGGGCGAATGTGAGTCTGGGCAGTCGGGAGTCGGGAGTGAACAATGCGCCGGTGGACAAAGCTGAGCTACAGCAAGAGATTCAGCGGCTCGCTGCGCTGCTGCGCGCCGACGGCATTCGGGCGATCGTGATTGACACGCAAGCGAACTACCTCTCGCGCGGCGAAGCGCCGAAGTTGGCCGAATGGCTGGGCGGGCGATACGTGTATTTGCCCAATGCGCGCGCGGAGCAGATCGCGAAGATGCTGGCATGAACGCATACACCTCGATGTCCTATCGCGAGATCGCCTCGCGTTACAACGCGATCAACGCGCTGCCGCCGCACGCAGCGTTGCAGGCCGGTGGCGCCATCGCGCGTTATGCGCGCGGCGAAGCATTGCTCGACCTAGGCGCCGGCGCGGGGCGGCTGGGCATCCCGGCGGCGCTGGCCGGCTGTCGCGTCGTTGCGCTCGACCGGGAGTTGGCCATGCTACGGGCCGGCCAGCGCGAGGCCAGCCTGCAGGCAGTAGAGCTGCCTTCGGTACAGGCCGACGCTGTGCACCTGCCGCTGCAAGATAACAGCTTCGACGCTGTGATGATCAACAACTTGCTGCACCTGGTGCCGCAGTGGGAGGTCGTGCTGGTCGAGGCGGTGCGCGTGATGCGCCCCGGCGGCGTCTTGATCCAGGGCCGCGATTGGCTCGATCCGCAGTCGTGCGCCGGGCGGATGCGCGCGAAGTGGCGCGAAGTCGTCGCGACGCTGCGGCCGCAGATGCGTCCGACGGCGGCCGCCGGCCCAGCGCTGTTTCAGACTCTGGCGCGCATGGGCGGCCAGATCGAGGCGGAGATCCTGGCTGCCGAATGGACGGAGTGCCTCAGCCCGGCGCGCGTCCTGCATCGCATGCGCCAACGCATGCACAACGAGACATGGTCGCTGGACGATGACGTGCTCGAAGCCGGCCTGGCCGTGTTCGAACCCTGGGTGCGCGAGACGTTCAGCGACCTGCATGCCGAGGAAGACGTGACCTGGCGTTTCATGTTGACTGTGACCTATGAGCTCAAGCGCGCTGGATAGGAGCTTGTGCGCGATGAAGGCCAAACTGCAATTCACCCTCTCTAAGCTAGGCATCGCTTGGATGTTTGCCTTAGTAACGATCAACTTCAACCGGGTGACGATCTATGAGCTGGGGATCTCGGCGCTGCTGATCGGGGTGATGATCGGGCTGTATCCGTTCTTCGGCCCGTTCCAGCCGGTGTTCCGGCGCGTCACCGACCGCTATCCGATTCTGGGCTACCGGCGCTCGCCTTATCTGGTGATCGGTATGGTAGCCGGCAGCTTGGTTTTCCCCTTCCTGCCGGCAGTGGCCGAGGCGATGGCTTCCGGTTCGGCGCTTGCGATCGTCGCCGGATTCGTCTTGTTCTTCATCTTTGGCGCGATGATCGCGCTGATGGCCAACACGTATCTCGACCTAATCGCCGAGTGCACGCAGGAAGATGAGCGCGGGAGCGTGTTTGCAGCCGCATGGACTGGCCAGACGGCCATCATCGTAGTCTGGGCGCTGGTGTTTCGCCTGTTGATGCCGGCCTATTCGCCGGCGCAAATGCAAGCGCTCTATGCCCTTACGCCGTTCGTCGTTGCCGCGCTGGCCATCGCCAGCGTGTGGAAGCTAGAGCGCCGGCTCTCGCCGGAGGAGATCGCTCAGCTGCGCGCAGCGCCGGCGGATCCGATCGCTAACACGATGAACTCGATCCGCAGCTCGCTGCTGCTGACGCGCACCAACCCGACCGCGCGGACGTTCTTCGTTTTCATCGTCTTCACCTTCTTGGGCATCTTCACGCAGGATCTGGTGCAAGAAGTGTGGGCCGGCGACGTGTTCCGCTTGACTGCCGGTGAATCCACCGTCTTCCAACAAATCTTCAACGGCATGGTCACCGTGGGCATGGGCATGACGGCGGCACTAGGTGCGCGGGCGTTGGGTGCGCGGGTGCGCACCGATGCGCTGCCGATGGACGCTAAGAAACGAATCGCGGCGTTCGGCGGCGCAGCGGCGACGCTCGGCTTCGTCTTGCTTGCCGTTTCGTCGCTCACGGCGCAGCCGGCGCTGGCCAATCTGGCGTTTGCCGTGGTTGGTTTCACCGTCGGCGTGTTCACCTTCGCCGCAGTCACCATGATGAGCGACATGACCGTGGAGGGTCAGACCGCGTCGTACCTCGGCTTGTGGAGCATCGCGCAAGCGCTCGGCTTGGGTGCATCGTTCATTGCCGGCGGCGCGTTGCGGGCAGCGTTGGTCGAGACCGGCTTGCTCTCTGCGCCGGCGGGCTATGCGGCGATCTTCTTGGTCGAGGCGTTGTTCATGGCAGGATGTGTGCTGATGTTGCGCGGTGTGGGTGTGGAAGGGCTGCGACGCGACGCGCATCGCTTCACGCCGGCAGCGCGCACCGTCGCAGCGTAATGCAATCATGTGCGAGGTAACCCGCTATGAGTGACAAACCGAACATCGTCGCCATCGTCGGCTTGGAGCACTTCAATAAGCGCGTGTGGGACGAAGTGAAGGCCGACCTGGCCGGCGAGGCCAACCTGGCCCAATTCACCGAATGGGAGCTGGAATCGCGCTCGCCGGAAGCGGCGCGCGCCATCCGCGAGGCCGACTGCCTGTTCGTCAGCATGATCAACTTCAAGGATCAGGCAGATTGGCTGCGCGCGCAGGTGGAACAGTCGCGCGCAAGCGTGGTCTTCGCCTACGAGTCCATGCCCGAGGTGATGGCATTGAACCGGGTGGGCGATTACGTGGTCGCCAACAAGCCCGGCGGCAAAGGCGGCATGCCCGAGCCGGTGAAGAAGATCGCGCGCATGTTGGTGCATGGCCGCGACGAAGACACGCTCTACGGCTACACCAAGCTGATGAAGCTGATGCAGGCCATGATGCGCTTCATGCCGGCCAAGGCGCGCGACTTCAAGAACTGGATGCAGGTGAACATCTACTGGAACCAGCCGCTCGCCGCTAACGTGAGCAGCATGTTCAAGTTCATCCTGCGCGAGTACTTCGGCCGGCCGGTTGAAGTTCCGCCGGTGGTCGAAGTGCCGATGATGGGCCTGTATCACCCCGATGCGCCGGGCTTCTTCAAGGACATCAAAGCCTATCGCGACTGGCAGAAGCGCCGCGACAAGGCGACTGGGCGGCAAGGGGACAAGGGGATAAGGCGACAAGGGGACGGAGAGACACAACGATCCCTAGCCACCCATCATCAATCATCAATCTCTAATCATCAATCATCAATTTCTAATCATCAACCATCCGTCGCTTTGCTCTTCTTTCGCAAACACCTGATGCAGGATCGCGGCTACATTGATGAGACGATCCGCGCGCTGGAAGACGCTGGCCTGGACGTCCTGCCGATCTTCGTCACTGGCGTGGAAGGCCACGTCGTCGTGCGCGACTGGCTGACGAAAGAGCGCATTGACGTGCTGGTGAGCACGATCGGCTTTGCGCTGGTAGGTGGGCCGGCGGGCTCTACATCGCCGGGCGCGCACCGCGATGCTGCGATCGAGATCCTGCAGCGCATTGATGCGCCTTACATCGTCACGCAGCCGCTCTACGTGCAAGACTTCGTCTCTTGGCAGAAGGTCGGCGTCGGGCCGATGCAGGCGGCAGCCACGTATGCCCTGCCGGAGATGGACGGCGCGGTTGATCCGGTGATTCTGGGTGCGATCAACAACGGGCGCTTCCAAACTGCGCCAGACCGGCTCCAGCGACTGGCGACGCTGGTCACCCGCTGGGCGACGCTGCGCCACACGCCCAATCGCGACAAGAAGATCGCCTTCGTCGTCTACGACTATCCGCCCGGTTTGGGCAAGAAGGCGACGGCTGCGCTTTTGGATGTGCCGCGCTCGCTGCTCAACATCTTGAGGCGCTTGCAGGCCGAGGGCTATGACACCGGCCCATTGCCGGAGACGCCGGAGGCGCTCCTGCAGCGACTCGAAGAAGCGACGACGCCGCATGCCGGTGGCCTGACCGTCTCGCACGAACAATTCAAGCAGTGGACGACGCCGCGCGAGCGCGAGCGGGTGGAAGAGCGCTGGGGGCCCTGGCCGGGCGACATCGCGCCGGCGGGACGCGACGCGGTGTTCATCGGCGGGTTGCGCCTCGGCAACATCTACATCGGCGTGCAGCCGCGCTTCGGCGTGACCGGCGACCCGATGCGCTTGCTGTTCGACAAAGAGAACACGCCGCACCACCAGTATCTGGCCTTCTACCGCTGGATCAGCCGCGGCTTTGGCGCGCACGCGTTGGTGCACGTCGGCATGCACGGCTCGGCGGAGTGGATGCCCGGCTTGCAACTCGGCATGACGCGCAGTTGCTGGCCGGATGCGTTGCTGGGCGAGCTGCCGCAGCTCTACCTCTATCCCATGAACAACCCAAGCGAGGCCAACATTGCCAAGCGCCGCGGCTACGCCGTGATGGTCTCGCACGCTGTGCCGCCGATGGCGCGCGCCGGCCTCTACAAGGAACTGGCCGCGCTCAAGGACATGCTGCAAGACCTTCGCGAACGGCAGATCGAGCGACGCGGTCAGACCGATGAGGCGCTGGAAGAGGCCGTGATGAACAAAGTCGCATTGGCCAACCTGGACGCCGACTGCCCGCGTCTGCAAGGAGAATCATTCGCCGACTACGCTGCGCGGCTTTATACCTATCTGCGCGACCTGGAGCAGCGCCTGATTACGGTATCGTTACACGTCTTCGGCGAGGCGGCTCCGGCGGAGTCGCAGATCGTCACGGTGACCGAAGCGCTGAAGGCGCGCGGCGGCAACCGCTCGCTGGCCGATGTGATGCTGCGTGAGACGCTGGGTGCCGCAGCGCCGGCAGCGTCGTATGGCGAGCTGGCAGCGCTGTCGCGGCGCGGCGACCCGGAGGCGCTGCGCGCGCGGGAGAGGGTGGATGAAGCGTGCCGCGCATTCGTCGAGCGCGCGGTGTTCCGCGGTGAATCGCCGGCGGCAGCGCTGCATCAGGCCACCCACAACGGCACGTCCATCGCCGCCGATGACGCCGCTGCGCTGATGGAGATCGCACAGGCCGGGCGCGCGATGGCGCGCATGCTCAGCGACAATCGCGCCGAGCTCGAAGCGGTGGCCCGAGGCCTGGCCGGGCGATACATCCCGCCTGCACCCGGCGGCGACTTGATCCGCGATGGCCTGGGTGTGTTGCCGACCGGCCGCAACATCCACGCGATTGACCCGTGGCGCATCCCCAGCGAGCTGGCCTACGCGCGCGGTGCGAAGATCGCCGAGGCGTTGCTTGAGAAGCACCGCGCCGAAAACGCCGGCCAATATCCCGAGACCATCGCGCAAGTGCTCTGGGGCCTGGACACGATCAAGACCAAAGGCGAAGCAATCGGCACGGTGCTGCGGCTGATCGGTGCGCGGCCGCATCACGACGGCCAAGGGAAGATCAGTCACTACGAACTGATCCCGTTGGAAGAACTGGGCCGGCCGCGCATTGACGTGCTGATGAACCTCAGCCCGATCTTCCGCGATACGTTCGAGATGCTCATGGATCACCTCGACCGGCTGGTGAAGGATGCTGCGCGCGTGGATGAGCCGGTCGAGATGAACTTCATCAAGAAGCACGTCGAGGAGGCGATGCGCGACGGCATGACTTTCGAACAGGCAACCGCGCGCTTGTTCACGCAACAGCCGGGGCAATACGGTACCTACGTGGACGACATGGTGGAGGATTCGGCGTGGCAGTCGCAAGACGACCTCGACCAGTTGTTCGTGCGGCGCAACGCCTATGCCTACGGCGGCGGGCGAAACGGCCAGCATGCGCCGGAGGTGTTGCAGCGCATGCTGAGCACGGTGGGCCGCGTGGCTCAGGAGATTGACTCGGTGGAGTTCGGCGTGGCCGACATTGACCATTACTTCTCGTCGTCCGGCGCGCTGCATCTGGCCGCGCGCAAGCGCAGCCGCGCACAGGTGAAGCTGAACTACATCGAAAGCTACACCGCCGAGACGCGCATTGATGATCTGGATCGCGTGCTGCGCGCCGAGTATCGCACTAAGCTGCTCAACCCGCGCTGGTACGAGGGCATGCTGCAACACGGCCACAGCGGTGCGACCGAGATCAGCAATCGCTTCACCTACATGCTGGGCTGGGACGCGGTAAGCGACTGCGTGGACGATTGGATTTATACCGACGCGGCGAAGACTTACGCCCTCGACCCGGCCATGCGTGAGCGCCTGACAAAGGCGAACCCGCAGGCCATGCGCAACATCGTCGGCCGGCTGCTGGAGGCCAGCGGGCGCGGCTTGTGGAAGGCCGACGACGAGACGATTGAGCAACTCAAGGAGCTCTACGCCGACCTGGAAGACCGGCTGGAGGGTGTGGGTTACAACTGACGATGGCCTACTTCCCGCTCCCGACTCACGAGTCGGAAGTGGGAAGTAGGGAGTAGAAGAGGGTCGGCGCGAAATCATGAAGACGAAAGCGATTGTGATTCCTGCGGCGAACACGGTGGAGCTGCGCGAGGTGGAGCTGAAGCCGCTCGGCGCGGACGATGTGCTGATCCAGACCACGCTCACCAGCATCAGTGCCGGCACAGAGCGCATGTTGCTGCGCGGCGTGATGCCGCACCCGATGTTGCAGTTCCCGGTCGTGCCCGGCTATGAGACGGTGGGCAAAGTGGTCGAGGCCGGCGACAACGCGAAAGCCTGGCTCGGCAAGCGCGTATACATCGGCGGCAACTACGGCTTTGTCGGGGTCAACCCGGCCTTCGGCGGGCAGAGCGCCTACATCGTCGCGCCGCAGTCGCACCTGACCGATCTGCAGTCGCTGACCGACGAGCAAGGCGTGCTGTTGGCGCTGGCAGCGACGGCGCTGCACGGCGTGGATGTGGCCTTCGGCGCAGCAGGCAAGACGAAAGACGAAGACGGCCTGCGTCCTCCGCCTTCGGTCTTGATTTTGGGCCAGGGCATCGTCGGCCAGTTGGCGGCGCGGTTCGCGAAGGCGCGCGGCGCGCACGTGACGGTCACCGACAAGGTCGCGTCGCGGCTAAGGCTATCGGCAGCAGATGTGAAGTTGCGGGCCGAGGATGGCGAGTTGAAAAGCGAAGACGATCCATCTTTCTCAATTCTCAATTCTCAATTCTGATAGACGCAACCGGCAAGATGGACGCCATCGCGCCGCGCTTGATGAACGTGCAGAAGGGCGGGCGCGTGGTGCTGCTCGGCTACTACGAACGGATTGATCTGCCTTACATGCCGGCGTTTCTGCGCGAGTTGACCTTCGCCGTGAGCAAGGAGTGGGCGCCGGGCGACCTGGCCCGCGCAAGAGATGCCATCGCCGCCGGCCAGATCGAGGTGCGCTCGCTCATCACGCACTGCCTGCCCGCCGACGACGCGCCTCAGGCTTTCGATATCGCGTTCAACGACCCGGAGTGTGTGAAGATGGTTTTGTCGTGGCGTTGACGCGTTGGCACGTTGGCACGTTTGCATGTTGGCATGTTGGCACGTTAGCAAGTTGCACGTTGGCAAGTGAGCACGTTGGCACGTAGAGGAGTAAAGATGGCGACGATTCAGCGGTTTGAAGAGATTGAAGCGTGGAGGACGGCACGTGAGTTGACGCGGCTTGTCTACCAGCTCTCCAATCGAGCTGAATTTGCGCGCGACTTCGGCTTGAAGGATCAAATGCGGCGTGCAGCAGTGTCGGTGTTGTCGAACATCGCGGAACGATTCGAGAGCAGAACCCCCAAGTTGTTTATCGAATTTCTCGGCAGGGCTAAAGGATCGTGTGGCGAAGTTCGTGCTCAGTCGTATGTCGCGCTTGATGCGGGATATGTGACTCAAGCTGAGTTCAACCAGCTTTATGAAATGTCAGACAAGTGCATTCGGCAAATCGCAAACTTCATCGCATATCTGGAACGTACGAACGTGTAACGCGCCAACGTGTAACGTGTAAACGTGTAACTTGCAAACGTGTAACACGTAAACGGAGAAACGCATGACACCCCGAATGATCGCAATCTACGGCAAAGGCGGCATCGGCAAGAGCTTCTTCACCGCCAACCTCAGCGCCAAGATGGCGCTCAAGGGCTTGCGCGTGCTGCAGCTCGGCTGCGACCCGAAACACGATAGCTGCAACGCGCTGTTCGAGGGGCGCAGCTTGCCGACCATCGGCGACCAGTGGCGGCTATTCAAGGACGCCGGCCGCGAGAAAGAACTGGACGTGCGCCACTTGATCTTCAAAGCTAACCTGGGGCGCGGCGTGCAGCTCTTCGGTGCGGAGCTGGGCGGGCCGGAGGTGGGCCGCGGCTGCGGTGGGCGCGGCATCTCTTTCGGCTTCGGCCTGCTCGAAGAGCGCGGCATGGCCAACTGGGCGTTGGACTACATCGTCATGGACTTCCTCGGCGATGTCGTCTGCGGCGGCTTCGCGACGCCCATCGCCAAGAGCTTGGCCGAGGAGATCATCATCGTCGCCAGCCACGACCGCATGAGCCTGTATGCAGCGAACAACATCGCTCGCGCCGTCAACTACTTCCAATCTATGGGCGGCAGCACGCGCGTGATCGGCATGGTGCTCAACCGCGACGACGGCAGCGGCGTAGCCGAACGATTCGCCGAGCGCGTCGGTTTGCCGATCCTGGCCAAGATCCCGTTCAGTCCGGCGGCACGCGCGCTGAGCGACCGCTGTAAGTTGCTCTTCGAGCTGCCGGAGATGGATGCCATCTTCGACGCCTTCGTCAACAAGTTGCACCGCCGCGAATACACACCGCCGGAGAAGGTCACGCCCTTGGAGTACGACGCGTTCCTGGCTGTATTCGGCGCGAGCGAACCGCCGGATCTTCCCGAAGGCGCTACGCTCGACGAGCTGATGGGACGCGACGGGGAAGCAATCACCGGCATTGATCTCAACAGCCCGGACTACAGCCAGGACAGCAAAATCCTCGTGCGGCGCATCATGCAGGAGATGGGGCTGAAGGTCACCCGGCTGGTCGAAGAGCCGGAGCGCGGCGTGGTGGTGACGACCGAAGCCGGCTGGGAAGCCATCTTCGGTGACCCGTGCCAGGACATGGACGCCAAGATCGCCATTTTGTCTGCGCTCGGCCACAGCGGCGAGAAGTTCCGCCTGGCCGACCTGCGCTATACGGCGGCGCCATTCTATGAATAGAATGCACCGAGGTGTGATGATGACAGCACAAAATGTTTCTCTTGATGCGCTCGTGGAACGGTTGGCGCAACTTCCCAAGCAAGACTTGCTGGAGGTGCACCGTTTCGTCGAATACTTGACCTTTCGCTCATCTGGCCGGCAGCGCAGAAGAAATAAGAAAGGTCAGCATCCTGGATTCGGCATGTGGGCTAAGAAGCTAGAGGGTGTGGATAGCGCCAAATATACGCTGATGTTGCGCCAGCAAGCGGCAAGGAGAGCCAATGCCCGCGTGCTTGATTGACACGGCAATCATCGTTGATCTGCTGCGCGGACATCAACCGGCGCTGGACTGGATCGAGTCGCTCGAGGTTGAAGATCGTTTCATCTCAATCGTAACGGTTTTTGAGTTGCTTGAGGGATGTGAAAGTTTGCGCGCGCAGCGTCAACTTGAACGCGAACTAGATGGCTATGTTACTCTACCGATCACAGATGCGGTGTCCTTCCAAGCGCTTGCATGGTTGCGTGAACACAGATTGCGCGCCGGCGTCGGATATCCAGACTGTTTGATTGGTGCGACTGCTCGAGTGTTCGGCTTACCGCTTTATACGCTTAACGTTCGGCACTTTCGCGCTCTGCAGGGGTTGCGTGTCGAGTGCCCATATTAGCTGGATGGTGGTGAAATGACTCATCCAAACTTCCCCCTCGTGATGGCGCTCCAGAACTACATGCCGGTGGTGCTCTCGGCACTAGGGCTGATCTGGATTGCGCAGATGATTCGCGCGACGCATGCAGCGGCCGGGCGTTTGGCCTTTGCCGGTGCGGCGTTGATCATCTTGGCCGGAACGCTGAAGGCGACTTGGAAGCTGGTCATGTCCATCGCCCGCGTGGATATGCCGCTGTTGAGCCAGTCGCTCTTCCCGCTCATCGCGCCCGGATTCTCGTTTGTAGCCTGGGCGCTCTTTGTGAGCAAGTGGGTGCGCTCGCCAAACAGCAATGGCGCCGTCTTGTGGCTGCCACCGGTCTTGGTCAGCGCAGCGGCGCTCTTGTTTGCGCTTGCGCTGGCAGTCACCCGGCCGGATCGCACGTGGGTCTTCGTGCTGATCGGCGTTGCAACGGCGGCGAACGTGGCCCTGGCGGTGTTGCTGATTCATAGCGCGCTGCAGCGGCGCAACGGCTTGGCGGCCGGCCTGTTCGCGCTGAACCTGATCATCACGTTTGCGCTCAGCGGCATCGCCGGCATGCCCAACAAGTCGTTGGAGGTGCACTGGGTCGAACAGATCATCAGCACGATCTCCAACGCCGGCTTCGCCTGGGCAGCGTGGATGCTCGTTCATCCCAAGCCCGCCGCGCTCCAACCCAGCCCGACCTGACGACCTAACCGACTTGACGACCTGACAGACCTGATGACCTGACAGACCTGACAACCTGATCAACGAGAGGAGACGCCCGATGTCCACCATGACCGTCCCAGAAGGCAGCCTCATCATCCCCGACATCATCGAAACGCGCAACAACTCAACCCTCAACCCTCAACCCTCACCCCTGCCCGCGGGGCACTCCGTCTCGCCGGACTACAACCTGACGCCGCAGACGATGTGCCCGGCCTTCGGCAGCCTGCGCGTGCTCACCCGCATTGACGGGGTGCAGACGGCGATGGTGACCGACACGGGATGCCTGTATGGGTTGACCTTCGTCACGCACTTCTACGCTTCGCGCAAGAGCATCGCCGCGCCTGCGTTCGGCACCAAAGAACTGGTGGCCGGCAACGTGGCCGAGGCAGCCATCGCCGCCTGCGTCGAAGCGAGCAAGATGCCCGGCACCAAGCTCATCGCGGCCATCTCGTTGTGTGTGGCCGAGACTGCCGGCCTGACGGAGGAGATGCTGCCCGCGCAGGTCAACGGCATAGACGTGATCTTGGTGCGCGTGCCGGCCTACGCCATTCACTCGCATCCCGAAGCCAAGGATGTCGCCATCAACGCCATCCTCAAGAAATATGCACCGGCCAAGATGGAAGTCACGGCAGATGGCGTGGAGAAGCCGCTGACCTACGACGGCAGCAACGAGGAGGAAGAGGCGCTGCGCCGGAAGGTCATCATGCTCGGCGAAGTCTTCCCGGCAGATCCCATCTCTGTGGATGCCGTGCTCAAGCGGCTGGGTAGCGGGCTGGCGGCCACGTTGCCTTCGCGCAATCTGGACGACTACAAGTTGGCGCGCCGCGTGGGTGCGATCGCAGCGGTGCACCCGTTCTACGGCGGCAGCGTCGCAACGTTGCGCGCTGCCGGCGTGCCGATCATCAGCGGTGCGCCGGTCGGCCCGGAGGCGGCATACAACTGGATCAAGGCCATCGCCGCAGCGCTCAAGCTAGATGCTTCGGTAGCAGAGCAAGTAGCCGCCGAAGAACGCGACAAGTGCAGGGCCATCATCGGCCAGTTCCCGCTCAAAGGTCGGGTGCTGGTGTGTGGCTACGAAGGCAATGAATTGCTCTACGCGCGCTTGCTGGTAGAAGCCGGCGCCGAAGTGCCCTACATCAGCACCAGCATTCAGAAGTCGCTCTACACCGCCGCCGACGAAGCCTGGCTGAAGGCGCGCGGCACGAAAGAAATCGTGTATCAGAAGACGCTGGAGCAGGATGTGCGCGCGCTGGACACCTACAAACCCGATCTGGTGTTGGGCACAACGCCGCTGAGCGCCGAGGCCAAGGCACGCGGCATCCCGGCCATGTATTACACCAACATGCTCAGCGTGCGGCCGTTGTTCCTGAGCGCCGGCCTGGCCGGCACCATCCAGCTCATCCGCGATGCGCTGGAGCGCGCGCCGCGCTACGAATGGATGCGCGAATTCTTTGACGGCCCGCGCCTGGCCGAACCTGCGCCTGCGCAGGTCAATACCATGGATTGAAGCACGCCTACGACCTACGGCCTGCAACCTGCAACTTGCAACCTGTAACTTGTAACTGGTAATTGGTAACTCGACCTGACCGACCTGATTGACCTAACTGACCTGACCGACATGACCGACCTGAACGACCTGCCCAACCCCGTGCCCGCGGGCGGCAAAAAGCACGCGCCCATCGAGCTGATCCGCGACCTGGAGAGCACCAGCGGCTACTGGGCTGCGGTGTGGACGATGTGCACGATGCCCGATGTGCACCTCATCTGCGATGCGCCTATCGGCTGCTTCAACCTCGTCGCCACCGCCGTGCCCGATTACACCGATGCCATCCCGCACATCCACAACATCACGCCCAGCGTGATGCGCGAGCAGGAAGTCACCATGCTCGGCACGGCCGGCGCGGTGCGCAAAGCGGTCGAGGCGCTGCGCCGGCTTCATCCGGACAAAACAATCATCGTCGTCAGCACGGCGGAAAGCGAGATGATCTCGTCCGATCATCGCGACTGGCTGAGCAAGATGGACCCGCCGGTGCCGTTCTTCTGGAGCCAATCGCTGGAGGGCGACGAATGGGAAGGCCGCGACCGCGCGCTGGTGTGGCTGTGGCGCAACTTTGGAATTGAAAATGCAAGATTGAAAATTGAAAAGCCGCAGGATGGCCTTTCTCAATTCTCAATTCTCAATTCTCAATTCGTAAATGTAATCGGCCCCACCTATGGCTGCTTCAACTCGCCGTCGGACTTGCACGAAGTCAAGCGATTGATCGAAGGCGCCGGCGGCAAGGTCAACCTCGTCTATCCCATCGAAGCGACGTTGAAGGACACGCCCCGGCTGGCCGAGAGCGCCGTCAACGTGGTGATGTATCGCGAGTTCGGCGAAGCGCTGGCAAAAGAGCTGGGCAAGCCCTACCTATTCGCGCCGATAGGCATCCGCGAGACGACCGAGTTCATCCAGAAGCTCGGCGACTTGCTCGGCACGCGCGAACAGGCCGAAGCGTTCATCGCGCACGAGAAGAAGACCACCCTTGCGCCGTTATGGGATTTGTGGCGCGGCCCGCAGGGCGACTGGTTTGCCACGACCGAGTTCGCCGTCGTCGCCGGCCGCACCTACACCGAAGGCCTGGTGCGCCTGCTGGCCGACGAGTTGGGCATGAAGCTGCAATTCGCCAGCGGCCGCCCGAGACAACCCGGCGAGATGAACAACATCCAGATCCGCGAGGCGCTGCACAAGAAGCAACCGGCTTTCATGTTCGGCAGCCTGAACGAGAAGATCTACCTGACCGAAGCGCAGGCCAAGGCGACTCACTTCATCCCGGCGGCGTTCCCCGGTGCGGTGGTGCGCCGGTCGCTGGGCACGCCGTTCATGGGCTACAGCGGCGTCGTTTACATCGTCCAGGAGATGGTGAATCGCTACTACGACTTGGTGTTCAACTTCCTGCCCTTCGACAATGTCGCGGCTGCCGGCCAGCTCAGAGAAGTCACCAATCCGCTGACTGCAGCAAGCCGGTTGGTCTGGAGTGAGGCGGCGCGGGCGCAGTTGGATCGCCAGCTCGAAGGCATCCCTTGGATCAGCCGCATCAGCGCCAGCCGCGAGTTGCGCGCGCAGGTGGAGGTGTATGCCGTCAAACACAACCTGCGCGAGGTCACGCCGGAAGTGGTCGAGCGCGCGCTTGCGGGATGAGTCGCTCGAAGCGTAAACGCAAGACGCAAGACGCAAGACGCAACACGATCCCATGTATGCCTACTTCATCGGCCCCGATGGTGTGTTCCCTTCCATGCTGGTCGCCGTGCTGTTCGCGCTCATGCAATTCGGTTTCATGGCCACCGAATCGCGGCGCAGGCGCACGGCGCATGCGAGCGTCGCGCGCGTGCAAGGCCTGTTCCCGCCGTTGTGGCTGGCACTGCTGATTGGATTGGTTGCGCGCTTGACGTGTGGTTTCTTGAAGATCGGCGTCGTTCGCGGGGAGATGCGTGATGCCGTTGTGTGGGCCGGCGTGCTCATGGTGGCGCTGGGGTGGGGGATGCGCCTGTGGGCGCAGCGCGAGCTAGGCCGCTACTTCGTAGGCGAGGTAGCCGTGCAGCCCGGCCATGCCGTGGTGCGCGATGGCCCGTATCGGTGGGTGCGCCACCCCGCTTACACCGGCGGCTTTCTGAGCAGCGTCGGCTTCGCCTTGATGCTCAGCACGTGGCTGGGCGCGCTCATCAGCGCGGTGATGCTGGCGTGGGCGTATGCGGTGCGCGTGCCCCGCGAAGAAGCGCTGCTTGCGCATGAGCTGGGCGATGCGTATCGCGACTACATGGCGCACACCAAGCGCTTTGTGCCGTTTGTGTTTTGAGAGGGCAGAGGTCAGGACCTGAAGCGACGATCCGCAGCGTATTGAGATCAATGAATTGCAGTTTCGTTTTCCAAGTCGCGTAGCTGCCGGTCGTACCGATAGCGGTTCAACCACCAGGTGAGTAAAGGATCGTGTACCAATCGGATGTGTTCAAGCCGTCAATCTTCATCAGGTTTTCTTCCAACGCAGTGTTGGGTGGTTGATCAACTTGCATCAAGCCGTGCTCGGTGAACGCGTAAAGTCTATTATCGCTTGGGTGGATGAGTAACCCAAATGAATAGGGCGCGCCGCGCCTGAAAAGTGAATCACAACCGTAAGGGTCTTGGCACAGCACATGCCGTCCAGTTTGCTGCCAGGTCTTCGTATCGAAGCTCAGTACCTCCGTCACCGCCATGATTTGCTCAACTGGGTAGACCGGCCTGACCTGCGCATACAGCGTCATACCATCCGGATGCAGCAGCAACCCGCTTGCGCCGCCGAACCGCCATCCGGGCGTCAGCTTTGCGACCCGGTGGAGAGTAAATGGCGATGTTGTCAAATCCACCCATATCAGTTCCTGGGTGGATGTAGCCAGAATCAATCGCCGCCGGCTCGCGTCCATCAAGCCGTCCATGACGAAGGTAGCGCGCGGCATGTCCCACGGCACGAGTGCGCGATCATCCGGTTTGAAGAGGTGGATAACGTCGCTCTTCTGTCCAGTGCCTGGGTCGTATGCGTAGAGCTGATCGCGCGAGATCACGATAAAGCGTTCTGTCCAGGGTAACCTCCAGGCGATGGGAAATGCCTGATCTACATTCGCGGGGTACGGGATGTGCAGGCTATGGTCGTGCAACATGTGGCGGGCCTGCACATCAATCGTCAGCATGCGTGGATTCAGGCCGTCCCTCGTACTTTGTAGATAAATACGCTTTTCATCATGCGAAAGCCACGCCCCAAACGGCCCTACAGCAAATGGGCGCGCCGGCAATGGCATTTCCCACATTACTCTGCCGTTGCGCAGGCTAACCGCACTCAGCATGCCGGGCATTGGGTCATCCGGCCGGCCTCCGGGAGCATCGCTGAACAGATAGGCCAAACGCCCATCTGCAGAAGTCGCTACCACTGCCTGATTACCTAGCGCTACTCTCGCAGTGACTCTGTTTGAGCGCAGATCAACAGCCAGTAGCTGAGCGCCAGGAACACGTGTGTCGCCGGCAATAACGTAGAGCGCGTCGCTGACTGGTTGCGCCGGGATTGTACGAACTTCTCTGGACGGTGGCGCTGGTGGAAGTGTGCAGGCCTGCGCGAGCAGGATGAGGGTACAAATACCTGCATAGATGCGTAAGCAGACTGCAGAATAGTTTCTCTTAAACATATGCCACTTTCAGATTACCGGCGGTATGGCCAGTAAGGACATCGAGAGTCGTCCAGTCGCTTGACTTCAACCCCGCGATCTGTGACGAATATGAAAGTCAACGGTTGTGTTGATGAGGGACGTGAGATGCTAACGAACTCAACGGTCGTTGTTGCTTGGAGGGTACGACATCGGTTCGCGCATCACCCGCAGGCGAGCCGAGCGCAGCGAGGCGAAGCCTGTCGGGTGCATGCGCTTTTTCGGCGGCATAATGTCGAGATCGCTATTCTGTTGTGCCATAACAAGTATGTAGCGTCCCAGCAGGATCCCAATAATTCCAATTGCCTGATATAAAGATTTGTTCACGCAGTACGACATCGCCATTTATACTAATTGTTACTTCCCACGTGCCTGAATGAAGTCCCTTAGGTTCTGTTAGTGCTAAAGTATCGCGCCCGCTTTCATTGCCAGTCCAGATGCAGTCGTATTTTATCCATTCTCTTCCATCCATTGTCCATCTTCTTATATATCTTGATCCATAAGGTATGTTGCCATAATCCCATTGAACATATATCTTAGTGATGGCTTCGGGAAAATTTCTTGTTGAGTTTGATCCATCGCAGGGCTGCAAACAAGCGGCAAAACTACTCACAAATGGAGTTGGAACTCTTAGAGGCGTTGCTGTTGGCACCATTGTCCTTAAGGGGCTGGGTTTTGCTGTATTATTGGCAATAGTTGTTGGAGGCGAATTTGTTGTGGATGAAGTTGTGGGACTAAATGCAATGAAGCCAGCGAGAAAAGTTCCTGTAGCAAAGACAATAATTGCAGTGCGTGGCTTCTTCTTCAATAGGTAGGACAATATGAGACTAGCAAGTTCTACGATTGCTCCGAAAAAGACTTGTTCTGCAATGTGTTTCATCCCTTTTCACTTCTCATATTTTGTTCGCCGGATTAATCGCCAAACTGTATGTTACACCGACTAGAGGTGTGAGGTTTCCATAGTATGCGCTTATTATAGCCTGGTCTAATTGAGGCGTGAGTGAGATCGCGTGGTGTCGAGCGGTAGCACAGGTTTGATTCTATGAATTCGATGCGCTAGACTTCTTGCCGGCGAAGACGCGATGCACTTGAAAGCTGTCACACCTTCTCGTCAGGCTAAGGCGCAGTCTTGCCAATCATAATCATCAATTATCAATTATGTTACACAATCGCGTTTCATGACTTGACGAGCCAACGCATATGAACTTACGCGAATGGCGCTCCCTCTCCGCCGGCCGGCCGCTCGACCGCGCCCGGCTGTATGACATCCTGATGAACAAGGTGCGGCTCAAGCGCGAACCGGTCGCCGTGACGTATTGCGATGGCGCGCCGCCGCCCGGATACCAACCCGCGCGCGTGCCCGTGTGCAGCATCCTGCATCATGCCGAGCAGGGCAGGAAGATCTACGTGGACGCGCAGCATCACGATTGCTACGTCGGCCAGTATCACCTCGGCTTTTTGCCCCACGACGAAGCGGGCAGCTTGATCTGCGATGGCGAATACCTGACCATGGCGCAGGGCTTCTTTACGCCGGTCGCCGCCAAGCGCAACAAGCAGCAGAGTCATACGCTGCTGGTTGGGACGATCACCGCGATTGCCGCTGCGCCGCTGCGCGACCTCGACGCAGACGTGCCGATGGACTTGCTGTGTCTCATCACCGACGTGCAGCGCGCCATGCAAATCGCCGGCGCGGCCAGCGTGCGTGAGGGGACGCTGCCCCATGGTGAGCTGGGGCCGTCGTCGTGCTCGTCGCTGTTTGCTGCGCCGTGGCACACGCGCAACACCGTGTTTGCGCTGGGCGAGGGTGGGGGGCGCAGCTTCAATCAGGTCGCCAGCGGCGAGATGTTTGTCGCACTGCCGGCGCATCACATCCCTTACGTGATCGAGATGTTCGACAACTTCTGGTTCAAGCCCGACGAGATGCGCCGGCTGATGTTCCCCAGCCATGCTTCTTGAAGTCGTCGTTTTACGAACAACGCGCACCGCGACGCGATCGCTCGGAAAAGGAAGAGGGCGGATGCCGATCATCCGCCCTCTGCACGAAACCTACGGTTTGGATGCGCCGGCCTCAGTCGCGTTGGCGGCCCATCAGTGTGAGGTAGTAAAGCAAGGTGGTGAGCGCCTGCGCGGCTGCAGCGACATAGGTCAGCGCGGCGGCATCGAGCACCTTCTTGGCCCCTTTCAACTCCTGCTCGGTGAGCAGGCGGTTGGATTGCAGCATGGCCAGCGCCCGGCGGCTGGCGTCGAATTCCACCGGCAGGGTGATGATGGCGAACAGCGCCGCCAAACCGAAGCCGATAATGCCGACCCACATCAGCGCTTCGGACGCCAACATCAGGCCGACGATGAACATGATTGGACCAACCCAGCCGCCGAGCTGCACTGCCGGCACGATCGCGCCGCGCAGCTTGAGCGGGCCGTAGTTCTCTTTATCTTGCATGGCGTGGCCTAGCTCGTGTGCGACGACGGCGACCGACGCGACCGAGTTCTGCTGAGAACTCTGCGACAGCGCCACCGTCTTGCTGCGTGGATCGTAGTGGTCGGTGAGATGGCCGGGGACGCTGGTCACGCCGACATTCAGCCCATTCCGGTTGATGAGCACTTGGGCCGTCTGAATGCCGTTCACCCCCGTGCTGGTCGGCACGCGCGCATATTTCGCGAAGGTGCTCTGCACCTTCCACTGCGCCCACATCGCCAACAGCAGGGGCGGGATCACGAACACGAAATAGAGTGGATCGAAGTAGAACACTGGTCAACCTCCTCGGGACATTACCCTCCTGTCTGGAATTCTCCTCAGCATGCGCCTTGTCGCGCACGACCGTGTTGCAATTTTTGATCTTGGCACTGAACGGTAAATGAATTGTACTAGACAAGTGTTTTCAAATCCTTGAGCGAAGCTTAGAGCTGATCGGTGCAGCGCCGTGTTCCTCGCCGTTCAAATCGGTTGCAACCCGCGCCAGCTCGTAGGCGATCCCGCGTTGTTGCAGCCCCGCGAGGAAATCCACCGGCGCGTTCGCGTCGGTGATCAGCAGCTTGACGTCCTCCAGCCGGGCGTAGTTGGCCAGCACGCCATGCCCGAGCTTAGACGAATCGGTGAGCACGTAGCTCTCATCAGCAGCGCGCATCATGGCCTGCTTCAGTTGGGCGTCGAGCGGGTTAGGCGTGCTGTAGCCATCGCGCAGCGTGACGCCGGTCGCGCCCAGGAAGGCCTTGTCCACGTGAAAGCCGGCCAGCATGTTCACCGCCGCCGGCCCGATCAGCGCCAGGCTGTGCTCGCGCACCTGTCCGCCGGTCAGGATCAAGTCCCAGCCGGCGTGCGCCAGCTCCAGCGCGATCGGCACCGAGCTGGTGATGACGGTCAAATGGCGAAAGCGCCCGAGCATGGCTTTGGCCAGCGCCAGCGTGGTGCTGCCGGCGTCGAGGATCAACGCGTCGCCTTCGCAGATGTGTCCAAGCGCAGCATGCGCGATGGCGCGCTTCTCCGCGGCGTGCAGGGCCAGCTTTTCGATGAACGACGGGTTGAAGCGGCTCTTGTGCACCGGCACCGCGCCGCCGTGTGTGCGCTGTAACAGCCCGCGCGCCTCCAGCTCGCTCAGGTCCTTGCGGATGGTGACCTCGCTGACGTCGAAGCGCCGGGCCAGGTCTTCCACGCGCACGCGCCGCTCGGTTTCGAGCAGCTCGATGATCTCACGGCGTCGTTCCTCGGACATGTCGCTTGGATTTCAGTGCGCCGGTTGAACCTCGGCCACGCGCACCGGCCGGCCCTCGCGCCAACTACGCGTGGCTGCAATCGCCAAGCGCTGCGTCTCCAGCGCATCTTCTGGGCCGGGGCTGGGCCGGTGCCCTGTGCGCAGCGCGTCGAAGAACGCTTGCAGTTCCAGCCGGTAGGCCGCCTCGAAGCGGTCGGGGAAGCTCTCGAAGTGGTCGGCCTCGTAGCCGAACCGGCGCGAGAAGGTCATCGGCGTCTTCTGGATGGCTTCGACCACCACTTTGCCCTCCGAGCCGGCTACTTCGGTGCGGATGTCATAGCCCCAGGCCGACCGGCGCGCGGTCTCCACCACGCCCAGCGCGCCGTTGGCGAAGCGCAGCAACGTGACGGCGGTGTCCACGTCGCCGGCTTCGCGGAAGCGTGCGTCAATTAACGTCGCGCCCCAGGCCTGTACCTCCTCAACCTCGCCGACCAGATAGCGCGCCAGGTCGAAGTCGTGCACGGCCATATCGAGGAAGATGCCGCCGCTGCCCTGCAGGAACTTGAGCGGCGGCGGGTAGGTGTCGCGGCCGAGGGCGCGAAAGGTCTCGATGCGCCCCAGCTCGCCGGCCTCGATCTTGCGCTTGGCCGCTTGGTAGCCCGGATCGAACCGGCGCATGAAGCCGATCTGCACCGGCACGCGCTTCTCGTTCACCAGCGCGACGATGCGCTGCGTCTCGTCGAGGTCGAGCGCAATCGGCTTCTCGCACCAGATCGCCTTGCCGGCGTTGGCCGCGACCTCGATCAAGTGCGCGTGCGTCGCCGTCGGCGTGACGATCACCACGGCGTCCACCGCCGGGTCGGCGATCGCGCCTTCGACGTCGTCGGTTGCGCGTTCGGCTCGGGCGATGGCTTTGCCCTGCTCGGCGGCTTCGCGCTTGGTGTCGGCCACGACCACGACGCGCACATCGGGCATGGCGGCCAGGTTGTGCAGATGCGTCAGTCCCATCCGACCCACGCCGATGAATGCAACGCCGATCATGCCACCTCCTTTACCCGCACCGGCCGCCCCTCGGCTAGCGAGCGCTTCGCTGCCAAGCCGATGACGACGGCGATGCGCCCGTCCTCGCCGTCCACCGGCGCCGGCTGATCCTGGACAATGGCTTGTACGAATGCCTCGATCTCGCGCTGGTAGCTCTCGATGTAACGCTGCATGAAGAAGTTCAACGGCAGGTCGCGGCGCACTGCGCCGGCATCGCTGATAACGACGTTATTCGGGTAGTTGTTGTTGGCGGCGATCGCGCCCCGGCTGCCGAACACCTCGGCGCGCTGGTCGTAGCCATAGACCGCGCGCCGGCTGTTGTCTATCGTGCCGAGCACGCCGTTGGCGAACCGCAGCAGCGTCACCGCCGTGTCCACGTCGCCGGCTGCGCCGATGGCCGGATCTACGCGCACTGCGCCCAGGGCATACACTTCCTCGATCTCGCTGCCGATCAAGAAGCGCGCCATGTCAAAGTCGTGGATGGCCATGTCGAGGAACAGGCCGCCGGAGACCTTCACGTACTCGATCGGCGGCGGGGCCGGGTCACGGCTGATGATGTGCAAGATGTGCGGCTCGCCGATCTCGCCGGCTTCCACTGCGCGGCGGATGCGTTGAAAGTTGGCGTCGAAGCGCCGGTTGAAGCCGATCTGCAGCTTGACGCCGGCTTTCGCGACGGCGCACAGCGCGCGGTCAATCGCGGCCAGGTCGAGCGCGATCGGCTTCTCACAGAAGATGTGCTTGCCGGCCTGCGCAGCCGCTTTGATCAACGGCGCGTGCGTATTCGTGGACGAGCAGATCAGCACAGCCTGGATGGCCGGGTCCTCCAGCAGCGCATGAGGATCGCCGGTCGCTCGAGCGATGCCATACTGATCCGCACAGGCGCGTGCTGCAGCTTCGTTCACGTCGGCGACGGCGACCAGCGTCGCGCCTTTGACGCGCCGCGTGATGGTCTCGGCGTGCACCTGGCCGATGCGTCCGGCGCCGATCAGTCCGATGCGCAGGGGAGCGGGCATAGCGTGAAGCCTGGGGCGTAGATCGTGGGGTGCGCAACCGTGTGCCATGGGTTCCCGTATCGCATATCGCGTGCTCTGCGACGCAATACGCGATACGGGATGCGCAACTCGCGATGCGCCCTACTTGTACTTATCCGCGTTCTCCTTGGTTACGAGTTCGGTGCCGGTGTCAATGTTGGCGGGGATGGACTCGCCGCGGACGAGCTTGAGGGCGTTCTCGACGCCGAGGGCGCCCATGTTGTAGGGGTTCTGGGCGACGGTGGCCTCCATCTCGCCGGCGAGGATGGCGGCAGCGGCATCGGGGTTGGCATCGAAGCCGACGACGACGACCTTGTCGTTGATGCCGGCGTTCTTGAGCGCCTCGACCGCGCCGAGGGCCATGTTGTCGTTGGAGGCGAACAGGCCTTGGAGATCAGGGTGCTTGGTGAGGATGTCCTCCATGACCGAGGTGGCCTTGGCGCGATCCCACTCAGCGGAGAGCTCGGCGACGATGTTCATGCCGCACTCGGTGAGGCCGGCCTTGGCGCCGTCGGCGCGGGCCTTGCCGGTGGACTGGGTGATGATGCCCTGGAGGATGGCGACCTTGCTGCCTTTGGCGAGGTTCTTGCACAGGTAGTCCACGCCGAGCTTGGCGCCGAGCTCGTTGTTGGTGCCGATGAAGGTAGCGCCGGGGAGGTCGCCCTTGGTGTCAACGAAGAGCACCTTGACGCCCTGGGCCTGAGCCTTCTCGAGGACGGGGCGGAGGGCGGCGGGGTCAGTGGGGGCGATGGCGATGGCGTTGACGCCCTTGGCGAGCTGGTCCTCGACTTGGGCGATCTGAGCCTGCACATCGCTCTCGGCAGGCGGAGCGAGGACGGTGACCTGGACGCCGAGCTCCTTGCCCTTCTCGATGGCGCCTTTCTCGACGGCAGCCCAGAAGGGGTTGCCGCCGCCCGGCCCCTTCATCGAGACGAGGATCTTCACATCCTTCGCCTCCGGCGCGGACGGCGCTTGGGCTGCCGGCGCTTGCGCAGCGGGCGCTTGTGCAGGCGGTTGCGCCGGCACCGCGCACGCCGACAGAGCCATGGCTAACGCAGCAGACAAACCAACGATCAATTGTGTTCTTCGACTCATAGTTGTTCTTCCTCCTTCTCGGGATTCCATAGATTTCGTGATCCGAAGCGAGTCGCTCCGCTTGACACCGACTTGATGGCTGGTAACTGGTAATTGGTAACTGGTGTAATTGGTCAGTTACCAGTTACCAATCACCAATTCTGATTCCCATACACATAAGAAAATGGTGCTGCTGCTCAGGGAGCTTGGCATAATTAGGTTATCCTACAACCAAAGGAGCCAAGGCCATGAGCAGCAGTCACGAATTGTATACCCGATTGATCCACTCCCTGCGTCCACTGTGAGTGTGGCCCATGTCTCCCATCTGACCAACTGGGTCTGGATCATCGTGGGAATTTTGCAGGCCCAGTCGATTGCCTTGAGCCAGATTGCGCTTCATATTCCCGGCAACGCCAGAGTGGAGTCGCGGGTGATGACCATTCGGCGCTGGCTGAAGAACCTGCGCGTGGACGTGTGGGAGTTTATCGGCCGGTCTTGGAGCAAGCGTTGCAGGGCCGGCAGACGGTAACGGCGCTGGATGGGGGGATGGTCTTTGGCGACCGCTGGCAAATCTTTCGCTTGTCCTTGGCCCACGCCGGGCGTGCCATTCCGCTGGTGTGGGTGGTGTTGCCGGGGAAGGGATTGACCCATAGAGAAAACTGGAAGCCATCTTGACGCGCGCGGCGACCTTTTGAAGGGACGCGTCAAGTGGGTGGTCTTCCTGGCCGACCGCGGGTTTCGCAATGTGATTGGGCTGAATTGTGCTTGAAAATCGGCTTGGATTATGTCATTTTGATTGCCAACAACACCTATGTCACCCTGGCCAACGGTTGGTACAGCCCGATTCAAGCGCTGGGCGTGCGGTCGGGACAGTGCCGCTATTACCAAAACATCCGCTTGACCCGGAAGGGCAAGCTGCTCACTCATCTGACGGTGACGTGGACGGTGGGTGACGCCAAGAACCCGCCCGAATTGCTGGCGCTTATCTCCAGCCCGCCGCATGCACATCGAAGAAAGTTTCCGCGATGATAAGTCCGGCGGCTTCGACATGGCCCACACGCGCTTGCAGCACCCGGCGCGCCTGGAACGGCCGTTGTTGGCCTTGGCCATCGCCAAGCTCTGGTGCCACGAGCTGGGCGAGCAAGTCTTGGCCCAAGGCGAAGCGGTGCGCCGGCTGATTGACCCGGCCCAGAACGCGAACTAAGCCCGTTTCAACTGAGTCTCCGCTGGTTGAAGCGCTGCGTTTCCCACCAATATCGCTTTGTTCCGGTTTTCCTGGCACGCCTATCGCCCTTGAGACATTTCAAAGTGGTTCGTTACAGTACTTCTTAAATGTGTAAGGGAATCAGTCTCAGTAGTTGAAAGATTTGGCAAAACAGGCGGGTTCGCCGCTTCCATTACGATTTGGTTGACTACACCAATCGATGAAAGGAGCGAACCCACAATGAAATATACGCGAACACGCAAGCAGCCGCTGCCGAAGTTGACAGACACCCTGGTGATGGAGACCGCCCGCGAGGCCCTGAATGACCCTCTGCCGCTGGAGGCAGAGGGCTACGTGTGCACGGGAGCCGATCTGTGGCAGATCGTGCTGGGCGCGTCGGTCAAGCAGATGACGATTCATGGGCTGTGCGAAAGCCTGGAGTGCGCGCCCAGCGATGTGGCCGTGCGCGGCTACCTGAACGCGCAGCTGACGGTCGAGGCATTGCCGGACATCGAAGACCGCTTGAACGCGGCCTTGGCTGCGCAGATCCCGCGCCGGGTGTTCAAGCGTCCGCGCGACACGGCCGTGGACTATCACGAGCAGGCGTATTACGGCAAGACCGAGCAGGCCGAGGGATTGTGGGTGCGCGCCGCGGCCCAAGATGGCACCCCGCGCTTCTACCGGGTGGCGACCGCTTACGTGATCTGGCGCGACATGCGGGTGACGTTGGCGATCAAGTTCATCACGCCCGATGACGACCCAGTTGGCACGCTGTCGAGCCTGCTGGCACGGCTGAGCGGCTTGAATTACCGCGTCAAAACGCTGTATCTGGATCGCGGCTTCGACGGCGTCGGCGTGATGCGCTTCCTCACTCTGCACACCCGTCTGCGCGCTGTGATCGCCTGCACCATCCGTGGCAAGACCGGTGGCACCCGGGCCTTGTGTCGCGGACGCGGCAGCTATCGCACCCGCTACACCTTCCACCGCCCAGAGCATGGCGCATTCACCGCCGACCTGGCCATGTGCAAGGTCTTCACGACTGCGCGTCGCACCGGGCGCAACCCGCGCCGCGCCGACTGGATGATCTTCATCCTGATTCGCTGTGCGGGCTTCCCTCAACAGGTGCACCACGCCTATCGGCGGCGCTTCGGGATCGAGTCCAGCTATCGCTGCGCCCGCCGCACCCGCGGCTGGACCACCTCGCCCAACCCGGCTTTGCGCTTCGTCCTGATCGCGCTGAGCCTGTTTCTGGTCAACGTGTGGGTGGCATTGCGCTGGCAATTCGCCCAACTCCCGCGTCGCGGTGGCCGCTTGGTCTGCTACGCTCACTTTCGCTTACAACGTCTGATCGACTGGATTGCCCGCGTGGTCGAACGCATCTACCTACCTGTTCATACGATCTACGCCCTGGCGTCGCCTATCGATTGACCAATGTTTTCAACTACTGAGTCTTGGCATCCTATACTACCAACACGGCAACCTGCCGGCCGCTGTCGAGGCGTTCCGGGCAGCGCTGGGCCTTTATTGCTCTCTCAACGACCAGCGTGGTGAGGCGGAATCCACTTCTAACTTGGCCGTCGTGTATAAGAACTGGGCGACGCGGCGCAGGCCCAGATGCTCTGCCTTGAGAGCATCCGGCTATGCCGCGAGTCAGGCGACTAAGAAGGAGAAGCTACCACTCCGCTGAATTTGTTATATGCTCTTCAAGCAAGAGAAGGTATGCAGAAATCGCACCGCTGGCCGAAATGGCCTGGCATCTGGCGGAGGCGATGGGCTTTTTCTCTATTCAGGCGAAACTGTGCTGGCTAAGCAGCGATCTTGCCCTAGTGCATAGCGATGTTTGCGCCGTCGATGACGCGTATAATGTTGTGCGCTGAGCAAGCTGGCCCATCCCTCGTTGCCGCAACAGATGAACGCATTCGTGAGTGAGGTCTTTCAGGAGTGAAACGCCATGCCTGAACCCCAACCTTACATTGTCGGCCGCCAGGCAGAAGTCGAGCGCTTTGCGGCTCTGCTCGGCGGACGCACCAAGTATTGGCTGTTGAACATCTACGGCCCGGGTGGCATCGGTAAGACCGTTGTCGGTCAGCGTATGCAAACCTACGCCCAAGAGAATGGCATTCCCCTCGCGTTCGTGGACGGCATTCGTCCTGACCTCACCCCCGATCGTATCCTGTATACCATCAAGGAAGGCCTCGCTGCCTCGGAAGCGCTTGCCGACGCTTTCCATGACTTCGAACGAGAATTTCAAGAATACCTGATCGTTCAGCAAGTGCTTCAGCGTGGCGGTGGCGTGCAAGCCATGTTCGATGTGGTTGGCAGCATCAAAGACCCGGCAGGCTTCGCACAGATCATCGCCAGCCTGGGGCAGGGCGTTACCGAGACGATCAAGCGCAATACCAGCAATCGCTTTGCCCTTGAACGCTACCTTCGCGGCGTGGAGCACGCCCTCACGAATAGCCTCTCAGCCGGGTTGAGTGCCGCCCTTGAAAAGGCACACCGCCCATTGGCCTTGATTATTGATACTTACGAGGAACTAGAAGGGCTGGACGATTGGGTGTGCCGCAAGTTAGTCCGAGCCGTGCCGGAGGGGATGAAACTGGTGATACTGGGGCGGAATGCTCTGTCCAAAGTCAACTTCGACTGGAATGAGTTTGGGGAAGCCCTGCATAGCATGGAACTGCCCGAATTGCCTGAAGCAGATGCCAAAGCCTTTCTGGTCCACCGTGGCCTGCGCGACCCAACTGCCCTCGATGAGGTGTATCGCTTCACTGGCGGCTATCCTTTGCTGCTGGTGCTTGTGTGGCATCTCTCGCGTGAGGTTGGCGGCTGGGACAAAATTGGCGCACTTGAGTCGGAGGCAGACCGCGATCGGATCGCGTCAAAGCTGCTGGACCGTATTCTTCGTGAAGAGCGCGTCAAAGACGTTCAAGCCTTTCTGGAAAAGGGCGTGGTGGCCCGCTGGTTCACGCCAGAAGTGGTGAGTGTGGTATTGGACGTCAGCGCAGACGCGGGCCGCGCCATCTATCAGAAGTTGGAACGCCACTCTTTTGTGGAGCGCCACCCCTACGGCCTGAAGTTCCATGATAAAGTCCGCGAACTGCTGGTGGCGCGGCTCAAGTTCAACAAGCCGGAGTATGAGCGCATTGTCAAACGGCTCACTGACTACTACGCTGAGAAAGCAGGCATCAGGCCAGAAGATAAGAAAGCAAAACCGGCAGAGGCCCCCATGCCGAAATACGAAATCCACATTCACAGCGCACAAGGAATGACAATTGGCGATGCAGCTCAGGTAACCTGCACCTTTGCTCCCAAAACAGAAGAAAACCCTTCAGATTCGGAGGATCACTCATCCGCATAGCTCAGTCAGGTAATCTATTCTGTCAGTTTAGGCGTCTTGATGACTCATGAACCGAATACCATTGACTATCTGATGGAATGGTTACGCCTGGCAATTGAAGCCGATCGGTCGGCTGGTTGGCAGGCATGGTCTGAAACGTTTGACACCCTGTTCAATAACTGGCAACTTGCCGCCTGTCGGCAACTTCTACAACTGCTCAAAAGCAATGATGAAATAGCCGCCTCGGATCCAGGAAAGGCCGTGCTGGTTTGTGCGGCTGAGGGAATGTTTCTCGCTCGGTTAAGCTGCTGGGAGGAGGCGGCAAAGGTTTATTGGCAAGCTCTGGCAACCGTTCGTGAGTATGGTCGCCCTGAAGATAGGGCCTGGCTTCTTTCAAACTTGGGCAGCATCCATTATCTGGCGGGCAAGTATGAGGCGGCCCAGCAGGCTTATACGGAAGCCTTGACTCTCTATCGAGACCTTGATCATCTGCCGGGACAGGCGCTTTGCCACAATAATCTCTCTAATTTGGCGGCAGAGGCTGACAAGCGGCAAGTCGCCATCGAGCATCTTAGGGCTGCCCTTGAAATTTTTCGCACTCTTGAGGACGCGGCGGGCCAAGCAATAGCACTTAACAACTTGGCGAATCTGTGGCAACTAAACGGAGAATGGGCCGCGGCCCGTTCTTGCTATATGGAAGCCTTGACAATCTATGAATCGCAGCGCGATCTTTATGGCCAGGCTGAGGTGCTTGGAAACTTGGGCCTGCTGGTCCTGAATCAGGGTGATCCAGAAACAGCCATCACCTACTTCATACGCGATCTGGCCTTGGCCAGTGAAATCGGCAACCGACATAGCCTATCTGAAACGCTTAATAATCTCGCGATCGCCTACCGCCAACTCGGACAAATAGAAGAGGCTCTGACGTACTACGAGCGGAGTCTGACCCTCAAGCGTGAACTGGGAGATCGTCGTGGCGAGTTGATCACCCTCGCCAACATGTGCCGCTTGCATCTTCAGCAGGCACACAGCGAAGCCTTTGAAGAATGCCGAGCATTAGCCAGTGCCATTGCCCAATCCCTGGGGGATCATGAGGCGCTGGCGATGCTGGCGCAGATGAACTCGCTGAAGCAATGAGATGGAAGGAGTAGAACCCATTTCAAAAATGGTATCAAAGTCGGCATGAGCCGACACGACCTAACAGATGAGCAGTGGGCGGTGATCGCTCCGTTGATCCCGAAACGCACCCGCCGACGCGGTCGCCCCCGTAACGAGGATCGCAAGACGCTAAATGGCATCTTGTCTGTGCTCAAGACCGGCTGTGCATGGGCAGACCTGCCCACCGAATATGGCTCGGACACTACGTGCTGGCGACGGCTGCAAGCATGGTCGGCAGATGGCACCTGGGAGCGGGTGTGGCGCGCCCTGCTCAGCCAGTTGGATGCCCAAGACAAGCTGGAAGGGACGCAAGCCTGCTTGGATGGCCGCTTCGTGCCAGCCAAAAAAGGGGGCGAGGAGTAGGCCCGACCAAAGTCGCAAGG
>JANWYN010000084.1 GCA_025055235.1 Candidatus Roseilinea sp.
TCATCAAATTGGAGAGCGGCACGCCGGGCGCAGGCCGGCCCATGACGAACAGGCTGAATTCATGCGGCGCGCCCGACGCCAGCACGGCCCGCACGATCTCGCGCGTCAGGCGTGCGATGCCCGCGTCCTGGTGGATGGCCGATGTGTAATCAATCGTGATGCGTGCCACAGCGAACGCCCAACGGCGAGCGCCAAGTATCACACATTCGGCGGGCGGGTGATGGACGATGGGGGCGCATCGCGCCATCGCGCGATGTTATACTGTTATCCCCGCTCGCCGAAGTGGCGGAACTGGCAGACGCGCACGACTCAAAATCGTGTTCCCTTACGGGAGTGTGGGTTCGATTCCCACCTTCGGCATATTTTGAGGCGTTCGGCAGCTCAGCCGCGATCTCGCTGAATGCCTGCATCACCCACGGCTTTATCCGAACACGCACCGCTTCTTAGCCGAGCGCTACAATTGCGCCCGAACGCATGACCCGGCGTCGCCTGTCCACGTTCCTCCTTATCGCATTGGCCCTGCTGCTCGGCACGATTGCGCTGGACGCCTTGTTGCCGGCGGTGCGCCTACCGGCAGTGCTGCTCCCCGACCTGCTGCAAAACTATGTCACGGTCTTCCTCGGCATCTTCATCGAAGCAGCGCCGTTCTTGTTGCTGGGCAGCCTGGCGTCAGGGCTGATTGCCGAGTTCGTCACCGCTGATGACATTGCCCGCTTCTTCCCGCGCAACAAATTCGCCGGTGCAGTAGCCGGCGCGCTGCTGGGGATGATTTTCCCGGTGTGCGAATGTGGCGTCGTGCCGGTAGTGCGGCGACTGTATCAAAAAGGCTTCCCGATCTCTGCCGGCATCGCTTTTTTGCTCGGCGCACCGGTGTTGAACCCAATCGTCATCGCCAGCACCTACGCGGCTTTCGGCTTCGGGCCGATCTTCTGGGGGCGAATTGCTTTTACGCTGCTGATTGCGACCGGCGTCGGGCTAGTGTTCAGTGTGCAGTCCAACCTCGCGCGCGTGATTGCACCTCGCACGCTCGCGCCGGTGATGGGTGGGATGGATGACTGGCAGATGCCACATCACAGCTCGCCGGCGCCCGGCTCACCGTTCGCCTCACGGCAGCCTTCCGGCTCACTCACCCTGCGCCTGCAGAATGCCTTCACCATCGCCACAGACGAATTCTTCGACATGGGGCGCTTCCTCATCGTTGGCACGTTGATCGCCACCACGCTGCAGACTTTCGTATCGCAGCAGGCGTTAATCGGCATCGGCCGTGGCCCAGTCACCTCCGTCATCGCACTGCAGTTGCTGGCGTTCGTGCTCTCGGTGTGCAGCACGGTGGATGCGTTTCTGGCGCTGTCGTTCGTCAACACGTTTACCGTCGGCTCGATCATCGCCTTCCTGGTGTTCGGGCCAATGGTGGACATTAAGAGCACTACGCTGTATCTGAACGTCTTCCGTCCACGCGTCGTGTTCTACATCATCGCGCTATGCTTCCTCTCGGCGTTGCTCGTCGGCGTGTTCATCAACCTGAACGTCGCGTGGTAGAGGGTGTCAGAGGTGTCATGGGTGTCGAGGTGTCAAAGGTGTCTGTGTTTGAATGACTGCCACCAGTGACACTACTGACACCGACGACACTACCGACACTACCGACACCAGCGACACCATTGATACCACCAAAACGTCTCCATGTCCTTCTCCTTCGACCTGACCCACACCGACGGCCGGGCGCGCGCCGGCATATTGCGCACCCCGCACGGCGAAATCCTCACCCCAGTCTTCATGCCGGTCGGCACCCAGGCCAGCGTGAAGGCGATCCCGCCGCGCGACCTGGAGGAGCTCGGCGCGCAGATCATCCTCGCCAACACCTACCACCTTTACCTGCGACCCGGCGACGAGCTGATCGCACGACGCGGCGGCCTGCACCGCTTCATGAGCTGGCCACACCCCATCCTGACCGACAGCGGCGGCTTCCAGGTGTTCTCGCTTAGCGAGATGCGCAAGATTGACGACGATGGCGTCACCTTCAAGAGCCATCTGGACGGCTCGATGCACCGCTTCACACCGGAGAAGTCCATCCGCATCCAGGAGAACCTCGGCGCCGACATCATCATGTGCTTCGACGAGTGCCCGCCGCCGACCGATCGCGAATACAACGCTATCGCGCTGGCCCGCACGCACGCCTGGGCAGTGCGCTGCCGAGAAGCGCACACTCGCGCCGACCAAGCGCTGTTCGGCATCGTGCAGGGCGGCATCTTCCGCGATTTACGCGAGCAGTCGGCGCAGTTCCTCACATCGCTCGACTTCCCCGGCTACGCCATTGGTGGCCTGGCCGTCGGCGAGGACAAAGCCGACATGTTCCAGGTGATCGAGTGGATGGACGGCGCACTGCCGGCGCACAAGCCGCGCTATCTGATGGGTGTCGGCGAGCCGACCGACCTCATCCGCGCCGTGCAGCGCGGCACGGACATGGCCGATTGTGTGTTGCCGACGCGGCTGGCGCGCCACGGCGCGGCCTTCACGCGTGATGGGCGCATCAACATGCGCAATCGAATCTATGCCGAAGATGAGCGGCCGATCGAGCCGGAGTGTGATTGCTACACTTGCCGTAACTTCAGCCGGGCCTACATCCGCCACTTGCTCCAAGCTGGCGAAATCCTTGGCCTCTATCTGATGAGCATCCACAACACCGCCTTCTTGCTGAACCTGATGCGCGAAGTGCGCGAGGCTATCGTCCAGCGATGCTTCGAAGTGTTCGCGCGGGCATGGCTGGCACGTTACGAGCGCGCCGGAAATCCAACGCATCTCTAACGTTGCGTCTAACAACCTCTAACGCTTCCTTCCTACCATGCTGGTTGAATTTCGGCGCTCGGAGCGCTCGGTCAAAAATTCTTTTACAACTAGGAGGGAAAGCTATGGCAACTTATCTGACTCGTAGGACTTGGAATCCGGCTGGTGAGATGCTCGCGCTGAGCGAAGTGATGGATCAACTGATGCGCAACGCCTTCGTCAACACGAGCCGCTGGCTGGAGGATAGCTTCAACTTCGACGCGCCGGCGGTTGATGTTGTGGAGACGCCGGAAGGCTTCACGGTCAAGGCGGCGCTGCCCGGCTGGAAGCCAGAGGACGTGGACGTGACGGTGGAGAATGGCATGCTCACCCTGAAGGGCGAGTGGAAGCATGAGGAGGAGAGCAAGGACGACAAGAGCCGCTGGCATCGCCGGGAGATCCGCTTCAGCTCGTTCGAGCGGAACATCGCGCTGCCTACCGAGGTGGATGCGGATAAGGCGAAGGCTGAGTTCGAGAACGGCATTCTCACCCTGACGATTCCAAAGGCCGAAGTCGTCAAGCCGAAGCAGATCAAGATTGCTGTGAAGTAACCTCGCGGTGCGTCGCGCGACGCGATCACTAGCGGATGGGGCGGTGCGGAGTCGCCGCACCGCCCCGGGGGCCGGCTGATGAAGCCGGTTCTTCTCTTTTCCTACGCGCTCACCCCCTTGAGCACACGCGCATCGCCGACCCGCCGGGTCACGCCGATCGCGTCGAGATGTTCCATCAGCGCCAGAGCATATTTGCGCGTGGTGCCGAATAGGTCGCGCGCCTGCGCCGCGGTCATCGAACCCTCGCGCCCGATGAAATCGCGCACACACTGCACAGCCTGCGCATAGGTCTCCGGCAGCAAGATCACCTCGTCGTTGAGTTGAACGAGCATGCGCCGCCGGAGCATCACCTCATAGACCGCATCACCGACGGCAGCGCGCGCCTCCTTGACCGATGGCGTCGCCCAGGGCTGGGCTCGGCATCGCGCCAACAGCGCGTCCACCGCCGCCTGCTGGCCGGCATCGAAGCGAACGTCGTGAGCAGCCAGCCGCACCATGCCGCCGGCATCCACGAAGCTGGCTGGATCGGACGGGTCGCCGTACAACCTCAGCAAGGCATCGAAGACCTCTGCCGGCAGCTTCAGCCGGCTGCGCAGCGTGTCACGCGGCATGCCCTCGGCGAGCGGGTGCGCCTTGTGATACTCGCCGAGGATATTCTGGGCGCTGCGACGCGCCTCCTGCCATGCCTCGCGATGCCCCAGGATGCTGCCGCCTTTGGCATCCTGCGCCACGATCACCAAGCCCTGGTTGGACAAATCAGCCAAAGCCGCCTGCATGTCCTCGGCTTCCAATTGCGCTCTGGCGGCTGCTTCGGCAGAGGAAGCGAAGCCGAGTTCGTACAACGCCTGCGAGAGGCGTTCGGTGGGCGAGCCACGCCGTAGCGTCGCCAGCCGGCTCAGCACCTGCGGGTCGGCGTGACCACCTCGCCGCCGGTAACGCACCCGCGGATGCGCATCGGCGATCGTCCCGCCGCCGATGGTGACCGACGGCGAAGGCAGGCGCACGATGAAGCGATCGCCGTTGGCCAGCGCCATCGGCACGGCCAGTTGCAACTGCGCCCAGCCCGCTTCGCCCGACGCGAGCGCATCCCCTTCCAGCAGCCGGACGCGCGCGATGCTATGGGCTGCGCCGCTGAAGATCTTCACCTCAGCGTTGTGGCGCAACGCGAACGCCCGGCGCATGCTGGCAGCCTGGCGCACTTCGTTGCCCAACGTCTCCAGCCAGACATCAACCAGCGTCGTCGGAGCAAGCGCGCCCGGCCGGGCAACGACGCTGCCGCGCGCGATCCGTTCGGCATCTACACCGGAAAGATTCACGGCCAGCCGGCTGCCCATCTGGGCGCGCGTGATCTTCTGCTTGTGCGTCTGCAGCCCGCGGATGCGCGCGGACAACACCTCGCCGCGCTGGGTGATCACTTCTACCTCGTCACCGACCTCAAAGATGCCGTCGCTCAACGTGCCGGTGACAACGACACCGAACCCCGGCAGCGTGAAGACGCGATCCACCGGCAGGCGCGGCCGGCCCAGGTCTCGGCGCGCAGGCGCGTTTGCCAGCGCGTGCATCAATGCCACTTTTAGCGCGTCCAGCCCCTGGCCGGTCTTTGCGCTGACCGGCACGAGGGCAGCGCCGGCTAGAGATGTGCCCATGAGCAGGCGGCGAACTTCATCGCTCACCAGCTCGACCCATGTGGCATCGGGAGCGAGATCCACCTTGGTCAAAGCGACGACGCCACACCGCACTTGGAGCAGGCCGAGGATGGCTAGGTGCTCGACAGTCTGGGGCATCGGACCTTCGTCGGCCGCGATGACGAGCAACGCCGCATCCACGCTGCCGACGCCGGCCAGCATGTTCTCGATGAAGTCAATATGGCCGGGCACATCCACGACACCCACCGGTTCGCCATTCGGCAGGGTCATCCACGCGAAGCCGAGGTCAATTGTCATCTCGCGCTGCTGCTCTTCGCGCAGGCGGTCGGGGTTGATGCCGGTCAGCGCGCGCACCAACGTGGATTTGCCGTGATCAACATGGCCGGCGGTGGCGATGACGTGCATCGGGCGGGAGAGGTTGTGGATTGCGAATCGGAGATTAGATTGGAGATTGCAATCTCCAATCTCCAATCTCTTTCTCACTCGACGAGGTCCGCAGCCAGATCCACCTCGTCTGGTTGCTCGAGCGGTGCGGCCTGAGCTTCGGCCTGCGCCTGGCGCTTCTTGCGCTGCCGGCGCGAGGGCTTGATCTCGCTAGGCACGTTGATCTTGGCCTGATCGAGCAGCCGGTTGGCCTCGGCCAGCCACTCACGGCCGGCGTTGGCATAGGCCTGCGAGAACGCTTCGATGATCTCGTAGAGCGGCGTGATCTGCGGCTGCAGCTTAGGCAGCTCCTCCTCCAGCTCTGCGATGCGCGGCTCGAGTTCGCTGATGCGCCGGTCACGTTCGAACCACTTTTCGTCCTGGGCGACGGCGAACGCGCGCCACTCCTTCTCGATCTGCTCGCGAAAGGCGTCAGCGGCGCGCTTAGCGCGTTCCTCGGCGTCGCGCTGGATCTCGAACAATTCGTTGATGCGCACTTCGAGGCGCTCCTGGAAGTCCGGTAGCGCGGCGAGTTCGCGCTTCACCTCTTCGCGCAACTGGATGAAGCCGGTCACCTGCTGGGCGATCTCATCGGCGCGCACTTTCATCCGCTCGATGATCTCAGCGTATTCGGCGAACTGGCGTTCGCGGCGGATGTCGGCCATGCGCTGCGCTTCGATGAGCTGACTCTGCGCCTCGAGCATCTTAGCCGCTTCCTCGATCTCGGTCTGCTTGCGGCGGATCGCTTCGTCCAGCAACAGCAGCCGTGGCGGGAATTGTTCGATCTTCTTCTTGATCTCGGGAATTTCCTGTTCGAGGGCAGCGATGCGCTTGGCATCCTGGCGGCGCTGCTCTTCGAGGAAGGAGATTTGCGTGGTCGGCTGGTCGAAGCGCCGGTCAATTTCCATCACTTGTACCTGTACGCGGCTGATCAGTTCGGCCAGCCGGCCTTCCTCGACCTTGCGCGCCTCGATCTGCTCGGCGTAGCTCGCGTAGGGCTTGACCTCTTTCTTCAGCTCATTGAGCTGGCGCACGATGGATTCGATCTCGATCTGCCGGGTGCGCATCAGTTCACGCTCGGCCTTGGTGCGCTGATCTTCAATGCGCGCGATGAGCTGGCTGAATTCCTCGCGCAGTTGCTCCGTCGCAGACGTCCAGCCCATAGCGCGCGTGAGCTGCACTTTCAACTCGTTCAGCGAGGCTTCGAGCGACTGGGCGTAGCGCGAACGCGCTTCTGCTTCGCGCGAGAGGCTATCCACGCGCTCCTGTAACTGGATGATAAGCGCGCGATCCTTGCGCCGTTCTTCATCAATGTATTGAACGAGCTTGGTGAGTTGGGTCAGGTCCATTTTGCTTCGCGGGGCGTTCGAACGCGCCGGCGCTCGAACGCTACTGGTGTTGCCACATTCGCCCGCCGTCCAGCATGATGCAATCGCCGTTGATGAACTGCGGGCCGGTGAGCAGGAAGAGGACGATCTCGCCGACTTGCTCAGCCGTGCCGAGCGCCCGCAACGGGTTGGTCTTGCGCAGCGCTTGCCATTGCTCCTCGGTGTAATCCGGCGGCTTCAGGATCGGCCCGGGGCAGATGGCGTTGACGCGCACCTTCGGGCCGAAGTTCAGCGCCTGCGACCGGGTGAGCGCCAGCAAGGCTGCCTTTGACAGGCTGTGGGCGATGTATTGGCGCCACGGGAAGAAGGCGCCCTCGTCCACAATGTTGATGATGTTGCCGCGCACGCCCTCGCCTTCGTCGTCCATCATCGCCCGGGCGATCACCTGGCTGAGCACAAACGGGCCCTTGACGTTGACATCGAAGGCTTTGTCGAAGTCGGCTTCGGTCGTGGAGAAGTAGTCGTTCGGGACGAAGCTGGATGCACTGTTGACCAGGATATCCACTTTGCCGAAGTACGCCAGCGCGCGCCGGCCTAGTTCGGCAGCTTGGTTCCAATCGGCCATGTTGGCCTGGTGCAACAACACACGCCGGCCCAGCGCCTCGATCTCGCGCGCCGTCTCCCGCGCCGCGTCTGCGCTGCTGCCGTAATGCACAACGAGGTCGGCGCCTTCTCGCGCCAACATCAGCGCGATCACTTTGCCGACGCGATGCGCAGCGCCGGTCACCAAAGCCACCTTTCCCTGTAGTCTCATGCGCTTGCTCTCTAGAGAGAAACCTGTTTCTGGTGGAATGTTATACTGATTTTAGATGCTGAACGAAATCATCGAACGCGTCCGGCGCAACCACGCGCTCGAGCATGCTACGCTGCACGTGCTGGAGGCCCAACAGCCCAACCTGCGTGCCGGCGGCCGAGCAACTTCCCAGGGCTTCTATCTCTATGGCGACCTGCCGGACGAAGCAGCAGTGCACGCTGCTGCGGATGAGGCGATCCGGCGCATGAACGCCGGCCAGCGCGACTTGGCTGTTCATCCGCGCTGTGGCACCAATGTGGTGACGACGGGCATCTTGAGTGGCGCGTTGGCCATGCTGGGCATCCTTGCCAGCGGCAAGCGCGCGCCGTGGTATGTGCAATTGCCAAACGCAATCCTTGGCGCGCTGATCGGCGCGCTGTTGGCCCAACCGCTGGGCCCTTGGATGCAGGCCAATGTGACGACCTCGGCCGAAGTGAACGGCGCGCGGGTGCGCAGCGTCCGAAGCAGGCAGGCGGGACGCATGGTCACGCACTTCGTGGAAACTGACCACGCGCCGGCGCCCTGAGCTCGCTTCAGAGCGCGTCTTGAACTTCAAGGCAACCAATATTTGGCTTGCATAACCATGAAAGCTGCCCAATGGTCATTCCCGCGAAAGCGCTGATCGTTGCACAGAACTTCCGTGCTGGTCCTGCTCTCCCCGCGTTTTGGTGGGCGGGCATGAATATCTGCACGGAAGAGCGCCCGACACTAAACTATCTGGCTAAGGGCATGGGCGAGGCGCAGCAAAGCGCGCACAGGCCGCAGACGTGAAGCCTGCGGCTACTGCATGGATTGCGCATTGCCCGCCTCCTTCAGCGCGGACCATTCATGGCCGCGCTGCTTCTCTCAGAGCCCACTCAGCTTCTCCAGCATGCGCTGGGCGTCGCGGTCATAGGGATCAGCGAGCACCGCTCGGCGGAAGGCGGCGATGGCCAGCTCGATCTCGCCTCGATCTCGGTGAATCAACCCGATGTTATAGGCCACGCTGCGCGCCAACGGATCTATCTCCAGCGCGCGGTTGAACGCGGCCAGCGCGCGCCGTTGGCGCTCATCGGTGGCAGTGACCGGATTGCCCAGGTAAGCCGCGCCCAAGTTGATCCATAGTTGCGCGTTGTCGGGCGTGCGCTCGACGGCGCGCTCCAGCACCAACACGGCGAGCTTGTGCTTGCCGGCCATGATGTAGGCGCCCCCGAGGTTGAGCGCGGCATCGGGGTTGTCCGGTTTGAGCTTGTGCGCGCGCTCCAGGAAGGGTAGGGCGTCTGTCGGTTTACGCTGGCTGAGCAGCCGTGTGCCCTGGATCATGCTTTCGCGGAATTGTTGCTCGTGACGATGCTTCAGCCAGGAATTCAGCCGTTCTCGTTCGGAATCATGCGTAGGGTCAGTCATGGCGTTAGGGTGTCGCGGGTGAAGTGTCGCTAGTGTCGAGAAGTGTCATTGGTTTCGGAAGGTGTCGGTGGTGTCGGGAGTGTCGGATGGTCGTCGGCGTCAGAAGCCTTCCAGTTTGCTCAGGTCGGCAATGCCGTCGGCCTGAGCCACGATGCGCTGCAGCAGCGCCAGGCGCGACGCGCGCAGGCCGGGATCTTCGGCCATCACCAGCACTTCGTCGAAGAAGCGGGTGATGGGTGCGACGAGCGATCGGAGATTAGCGACGAGCGATTGCACATCGAATGGCTTCTCCAAGCCTGCCACAGCGTGCGCCAGTGCCTGCGCTGCCGGCTCGGGATCCTCAACGATAGCGCTCGGCGCGTGCGCCTGTGCCCGGACGATGCGCGCGCAGCGGGCGTATGCGTCCAGCGTGGCCGGCCAGTCCTTGTGTGCCATCGCCTCGCTCAACTGCGCAAGGAAGCGTTTGGCGCGCGCCGGATCGTCGCCGGCTACGGCCACGATCGCTTCGACGGCGTCGTGCCGGTAGCCTTCGTCGAGGAACTGCTGGCGCTCGCGGTCGAGGATGAAACGATGCGCGGCCTCCACCACTTCGGCGTTGGTAGTTACGGGCAGATGCGCCATCGCGCTCTCCAGGCCGGCCCGCAGCGAGAAGGGCTTGCCGCTCGCCGTCAGGCTTTGCACGATGCCGATGGCGGCGCGGCGCAGCGCGAACGGGTCGGCGCTGCCCTTCGGCGCGAGGCCGACGGCGAACAGGCCGGCGATGCTATCGAGCTTGTCGGCCAGTGAGACGACCAGGCCGGCGGCGGTCTTCGGTGTGGCGTCGCCGGCGAAGCGCGGCAGGTAATGTTCGAAGATCGCTTCGGCCACGGCGTCTTTGTCCGCGTCGTCGCTGGTGCGCCGGTGATATTCGCGCCCCATCACGCCCTGCAGCGCGGTGATCTCGACCACCATGCTGGTGGCCAGGTCGGCCTTGCACAGCCGCGCGGCCTTGCGCGCAATCTCCAATTCTTCAATCTCCAATCTCAACTGCTGCGCGATCGGCTCCACGAGCGCCTCGATGCGCCTCGTCTTGTCCAGCATCGAGCCGAGCTTAGCCTGAAACGTGATCGTATCCAGGCGCGGCAGGTAAGCTTCCAGCGGCTTGCTGATGTCCTGGCGGAAGAAGTAGGCGGCGTCGGCGAAGCGCGCGCGCACCACATCCTCGTTGCCTTTGCGCACTTCGTCGAGGTGGGCGTCGTTGCCGTTGCGCACGGTGATGAAATAGGGTAGGAGCGCCTCGCCATCGGCACGCAGCACGGTGAAATAGCGCTGCTTCTTGCGCATCACTGCGGTCAGCACGGCGGAGGGCAGCGCCAGGAATTCTTCTTCGAACGCGCAAAGCACCGCCGTCGGCTGTTCGACGAGGTCGGTCACTTCGTCGAGTAGATCGTCGTCCGGGGCGACGCACCCGCCAATGCTCGCCGCTGCCGCTGCGATCTGGCGCGCGATCTCGGCTTTGCGCGCGGCGCGGTCGCCGATGATATGGTGGCAAGCGATGAGCGAGAGGTAGTGATCGGCGTGATCTACCGTGAACTGTGGCGAACCCTCGCCGCGCGGACCGAAGCTGACGTTGCCGCTGGGCACGCCGGCGAACGTGAACGGGATGACTTGATCCCCTAGCAACGCAACGATCCAATTGATCGGGCGCGAGAAGGCGACGTTGCTGGCGTTCCAGCGCATGGTCTTCTCGAAGGTGATCTTGCCGATGGCCTGGGGCAGCGCCTGCGCCAGCGCCTCGATCGTTGGTTTGCCGGCTTCGCGTTTGCGCGCATAGACGTATGCGCCGCTCGCGTCTTCCTGCACGACTAACTCGCGCGCGTCTACACTGAAGCGCTTGGCGAAGCCGATTGCCGCTTGCGTGGGGTTGCCGTCTTTGTCGAAGGCGGCCCTGGCCGGCGGGCCTTTCACCATCTCATCAATGTCGCGCTGCTTGGGCGCCACGTCTTTCACCAGCACGGCCGTGCGGCGCGGTGTGCCGATCAGCGTCACGTCGCCGTGGCCGATGCGCGCTGCGTCCAGCGCTTCGACGACGTAGCGGCCGAGCTGCTCCTGGCAGACGGGCACATCGCCGGCGGGCAGCTCCTCCGTGCCGAGCTCGAGCAACAATGTAGATGGGGTGACAAGGGGACGGGGCGACACGAAGACATTTACCTTCTCCGCTCCTCTTGTCTCCCTTTCTCCTTGTCCCCTAGTCTCCTTGTCCCCCGGTCTCCCTGTCCCCTTGTCCTCAGCAACGAGCCACGGAAACCCAAACGTCTCGCGCTGCGCGACATACTTGAGCGCGACTTCGCGGGCCAGGTCACGCATGCGGCCGAGGTAACGCTGGCGCTCGGTCACGCCGATAGCGCCGCGCGTGTCAAGCAGGTTGAAGGTGTTGGAGCATTGCAGCACGTAGTCATGCGCCGGCAGCACCAGCCCGTGCTCGATAGCGCGTTTGCACTCGCGCTCGTAGATGTCGAACAGCGCGCGCAGTGCCTCCACGTCGGCGTAGTTGAAAGCATAGGCGCTGCGCTCCTGTTCATCGGATAGCTTCACGTCGCCATAGGTGCGATCGGCGCTCCACCTGAGGTCGAACACGCTGCGCACGCCCTGCTGCGCCATCGCGATGCGCTCCAGGCCGTAGGTGATCTCGAGGCACACCGGGTCGAGCGTGATGCCACCGACTTGCTGGAAGTAGGTGTACTGGGTGATCTCCAAGCCGTCCAGCCACACCTCCCAGCCCAGGCCCCATGCGCCGATGGCCGGCTGCGCCCAGTTGTCCTCCACGAAGCGCACGTCGTGGCGCGCGAGGTCTATGCCGATGGCGCGCAGGCTTTCAAGGTAAAGCTCCTGCGAGCGCTCCGGCGACGGCTTCAAGATGACCTGAAACTGGGTGTGCGTGTAGAGGCGGTTCGGGTTCTGGCCGAAGCGGCCGTCGTCCGGCCGCACCGACGGCTCGACGTAGGCCACGTTCCACGGCTCAGGCCCGAGCACGCGCAGGAAGGTGGCCGGGTTCATCGTGCCCGCGCCGACGACCTGGTTATACGGCTGCCAAATCAGGCAGCCCTTGGATGCCCAGAATGTCTGCAGCGCGAGGATGAGGTCTTG
>JANWYN010000093.1 GCA_025055235.1 Candidatus Roseilinea sp.
GCGCTGGCGCTGTGGCTGGCGGTGAATGGTTTAGCGCGCGCCAAGCCCAAGCATCTGTTCGCGGCGTTCGCCTGGGCCGCTGCCTGCCTGCACACCTACCTGGTCGCCGCCGGCCTGCTTGCACAACTCGCTGCTGCGACGTTCATCGGCGCGCTCGGCCTGCGCGGCTCAGGCCGATGGTCAGCCAGGCTGCGCCGCGCCGCAGCGGTCAGTGCCGCGCTCTGCATCTTGAGCGCGTTGATCTACGCCGGCGCAGTCATCACTGCACGCGCTTCGCTGGAAGCCGTCGTCAATAACCCCAATGCCTTCAATGAGGAGACCCGCGCCGGCGGGCTGAACCTCGATCCGATCAACCATGCGTTGCGCATCGCCAGCGGACGCGACTTCGAGAACACGTTCGTCGAAGCCGACACGCCGCTGTTCGAGGCGCGCGACCGGTGGAGCGACGCACGCGCTACGGCCATTGACATATTCATGCTGGTCGGGCTGGGGATGCTGGTGATGCAATCCGCCGGCCGGCCGATCGCCGGCACACAGGGCGAGGCTTCCAACGCGGCCAGGATACAGACGAGCCGCATCACACTTAGCTGGTTCGCCCTGCCCATCGTCGCAACTCTCCTCATCGCCAACGCCGTCATGCGCGATTGGAAGGTGCACGTGTTCTATGTGCTGCTCGCCTCGCCGATGCCCTATGTGTTGGCCGGTGCGCCGTTTGCGTTGCTCGAGCGCGCGACGCAAGACGCAAGACGCAAGACGCAAGACGCAGGACGCAAGACGCAACTTTCACCGTTCACGCGATACGCCCTCTTAGCCTTGGCACTCCCCGCCGCCGTCGTCGCCGTTGCCATCCCTTGGTGGAACGCGAACGGCGAAGTGGAAGCCGCCGTGCGTTTCCCTTACCACCACGACGGCTTTTACAGCCTGCCGATCGTCTGGCAGATGCGGTTGGCCGAGCGATGGCGCGCGCTAGGCTGCGCCACGCTCCACGCGCAGGAGGACGCGCGCTGGCTGGCGAGCTTGCTGGGCAGCGCCCGGCCGGTGCGCGCCGAAGAGATCCGCACCAAGGGCGCATCCAGCATCTGGCAGGTGCAGCCGGCAGGCAGCAATTGCGCTATGCTAATGGCCGAATCGCCTGCGCCGGCGCATGCCGAAGCGTTCGCAGTGACCATCCCCGGCCAGAAGCGCACCGACCGGGCGCCGGTTGTAGTAACGCTTTATCGCTCACTGCCCTTCGAAGCTGCCCTGCGCCCGCCGGACGGTGCGCTCACCGTCAACTTGGGCGAGGGCTGGCGGCTGCTGGCACTGCAAACGCCGGTTGCGGCGCGCGCCGGCGAGACGATCACCGTGACGCACGACTGGCGGGTGGGGCTGCCGCCGGCCGAGCCGTACTGGTCGTGGTATTTCGCGCCGTTCGTCAAACTGTTTGCGCCGGACGGCCGGATGATTCTGCAGGTGGACGACGCGCCGGCCATCCTCGGCCATCAGTGGCGCGCCGGTCACGTGCAAACCAGCGCGGTGCGCTTCGCGTTGCCGACGGATCTGCCGGCGGGCGACTACACGCTGGAGATGAGCCTGTTCGATCCGAACCAGAAGAAGAACGCCGTATATTTCGATCCGCGGCAACCGGACGCGCCTATTGTTACAATACGGCGCGAGTTGTTGGTTCGATGATGAATGATTAATCATTGATGACTAATGATTCAATCATCAATCATTGATCATCAATCATCCTTCGGAGTTGGTATGCCTCAATATCATCAGTTCGACGCGCTCGTGGTGGGCGCAGGCGGCGCAGGGTTGATGGCGGCCCTGCATGCCAGCAAACGTGTGAACACCGCCGTCATCAGCAAGTTGTATCCCACTCGCTCGCACACCGGCACGGCCCAGGGCGGCATCAGCGCCGCGTTGGGCAACCTGGAAGAGGACAAGTGGGAATGGCACGCGTATGACACGATCAAAGGCGGCGATTTCCTGTGCGACCAGGACGCGGTGGAAATCATGTGCCGCGAGGCGATTGACGCGGTCATCGAGCTGGAGCACATGGGGCTGCCGTTCGACCGCACGCCCGACGGCAAGATCAGCCAGCGCCGCTTCGGCGGGCACACCAACAATGAGACCAAGAAGCCGGTCATGCGCGCCTGCCACGCCGCCGACCGCACCGGCCACATGATCCTACAAACGCTTTACCAGAACTGCATCAAGAACAACGTCAAGTTCTTCGATGAGTTCCAGGTGATTGACGTGCTGATCGAGGACGGCAAGTGCAACGGCGTGGTGGCCGTGCAACTGGCCACCGGCGAGATCCACGTCTTCCACAGCAAGGCAACGCTGATCGCTACCGGCGGCTTTGGCAAGATGTGGAAGGTGACCAGCAACGCGCACTCGCTCACCGGCGACCTGCCGGCGGCGGTGCTGCGCCGCGGCCTGCCGCTGGAGGACATGGAGTTCTTCCAGTTCCACCCCACCGGCGTGTATAAGCTGGGCATCCTGCTGAGCGAAGCAGCGCGCGGCGAAGGCGCCGTCTTCATCAACGACAAGGGCGAGCGCTTCATGGAGCGCTACATGCCCACTCTGAAGGATCTCGCCCCGCGCGACATTTGTAGCCGTTGCATCTACACCGAGATCCGCGAAGGTCGCGGCATCGGCGGCAAGGACTATGTGTATCTCGACTTCCGCCCTGAGCAGATCAACAAATACTTCGAGGCCGACGGCAATCCCAAGCGCGTAGATGCGCACTACCTGGAGACCAGGCTGCCCGACATCATCGAGTTCGCGCGCGTGTATCAGGGCATTGACCCGATCAAGGAGCCGGTGCCGATCCAGCCGACGGCGCACTACGCGATGGGTGGCATCCCCACCGACAACGACGCGCGCGTGCTGGCCGACGAGACCGGCCGGATCGTAGAAGGGCTCTACGCCGCCGGCGAAGTCGCCTGCGTCAGCGTGCACGGCGCCAACCGGCTGGGCACCAACTCGCTGGTGGACCTCGTGGTGTTCGGCAAGCGCGGCGGCATCGCCATGGCCGAGTACTGCAAGCAGGCGTCGTTCCGGCCGATCAACCGCGACGCTGCAGCCAAAGAGGGCGCTGCACAGCTCGACCGCATCCGCAACAACAACGGCACGGAGCGCCCGCACGCCATCCGCAAGGAGATGCAGGCAGTGATGGACGACAAGGTCGGCGTGTATCGCACCGGCGCCGGGCTAGAAGAAGCGATTGACAAGATCCACGAGCTTCAAGCCCGCTACAAGCGCATCCGCATTGACGATAAGGGCTTCAAGTGGAACACCGACTTGATGGAGGCGTGGGAGCTGGGTGCGCTGCTCGACCTGGCCGAAGTCACGGCGTTTGCGGCGCTGGCGCGCACCGAGAGCCGCGGCGGTCATTACCGCGAGGACTATCCCAACCGCGACGACGTGAATTTCCTCAAGCACTCGATGGCCTGGAAGAACGGGACGATCACCCTGAAATACAAGCCAGTGCGCATCACGCGCATCCCGCCGCAGGAAAGGAAGTATTAGGTCATGTCATACTGGGAGTTGCTTCTCAACGAGATTAAGGAAGTACCGGAAGAGCATCTTCCGGCGCTTTTCGAGATCATCCGGCTCTTTCGAAGGAGCGTCACTCCCCGTAGCGAAGCAAACGAACGACCCTGGGAGGCATTACGCAGCAGCCTCATCTTCTACGAAGCGCCTTTCGAGCCGGTCGTGGAGCTGAGCGCCTGGGAGGTCTATCGTGATCCTGCTTGATACGCACGCATGGCTCTGGTGGATAAGCGACCATCCGCGCCTGGACGCTGCGATGCGCAAGCACATTGCTGACAACCAGCCCAGTGGAATCGGCGTCAGCCTCATCTCTTGCTGGGAGGTTGCCAAGCTCGTCGAGGTCAAAAGGCTCGGCCTTTCACGACCGGTCTCGGAGTGGATTCAAGCAGCGCTGACAGCTCCTGGCACGCGCTTGCTCGACTTTACGCTACAGATAGCGATCGAATCAACCCAATTGCCGCAGCCGTTTCATCGCGACCCTGTGGATCAAATTCTCGTTGCGACGGCGCGCGTGCTCGACATACCGCTTTTGACTGCGGACGAGAAGATTCTGGCATACCCGCATGTTAGGACGCTGAGATAGCAAGCATGAAAGTTAATCTAAAGATCAAGCGCTTCAACCCAGAGAAGGACAAGAAGCCGCACTGGGAGACATACACAGTCGAAGTGGAGCCGACCGACCGCGTGCTCGACGCGCTGCACGAAGTGAAGTGGAACCAGGATGGCACGCTGGCGCTGCGGCGCAGTTGCGCGCACGGCGTGTGCGGCAGCGACGCCATGCGCATCAACGGCCGCAACATGCTGGCCTGCAAGGTGCTGATTCAGAACATCGCCAAGGACGGCGACACGATCACCGTCGAGCCGATCCTCGGCCTGCCGGTGATGAAAGATTTGATCGTGGACATGGAGCCATTCTTCGCCCACTATCGCGCGGTCATACCCTACTTGGTGAACAACGACCCGCTGCCGGCGAACGGTCGCGAGCGCCTGCAATCGCCGGCGGATCGCGAACGTTACGACGACACCACCAAGTGCATCTTGTGCGCCGCCTGTACCACGAGCTGCCCGTCGTTTTGGGCGCGCGGCGAATATGTCGGGCCGGCGGCCATCGTGCAGGCGCACCGCTTCATCTTCGACAGCCGCGACCAGGCCGCGCAGCAACGGCTGGAGATCCTGAGCGCAGCGGACGGCGTGTGGCGCTGCCGCACTGTCTTCAACTGCACCGAGGCGTGCCCGCGCGGCATCCAGGTGACTAAGGCCATCGGCGAAGTGAAGGAGGCCCTGCGCACCGGCATCATCCAATGAAGGACGCAGGCGCAAAACCCGCGCCTACCTCTTGCTGCGTACAGTCTTCTTCGACGTCGTCTTGGGCTTCTTGGCAGTGGACTTCGTCTTCTTCGCAGCCGGCGCAGCTTCGCTCGTCTCATTCGGCTCAGGTGTGGCTTGCGCTTCGCCGGCTTCTTCGCGCTCGATGCGCTCCAAATAGCGCATGATGTCGCCCAGCGAGAGGATGCCGATCGGGTTGCAGATGTCGTCCGGTTCGGCCACCACCACGCGATGGATGCGGTGATCCACGATGATCTTGGCAGCTTCCTTTAGCGACATGTCCGGCGTCACGGTCAGCACGCGGTTGGTCATGATTTCACCGACGGTGAGTTGATCCCACGGCTTGCCGCCCTCGTGGACGAGGCGCGCCGCGACGATGTCGGTTTCGGAGATGATGCCGGCCAGCGCACAATCGAAATCCACTACCACCAGCGACCGCAATCCCTTCTCGTTCATGATGCGCGCGGCATCGCGCACGCTAATGGACGAATCGCAACTCACGACGCCCTTGTGCATCGCGTCTCGGACTGTCATGCTTTTCATATTGTCTCCTCCGTGGGTGCGTAAGTTTAACGCGGGACTTAATCTAGGACAGGTGCACGGCGCTGGCGTTTCAGCTCGCTCGTCCGGTGCTTCCGGCGCAGGCGTTCCTCGACGGCGCGGCGCGGCGGGCGCGTCTTGCGGCGCTGCTTGGCCGGCGCCAGCGCCTGCCGTAGCAACCGGACGAAGCGGCGCGTCACCTCCTCGCGGTTGCGCAACTGGCTGCGCTCGCCGCGCGATTCCAAATGCAGCACACCCTCGTCGTCCAGGTATCGGGCTAGGCGCGCCGTAGCGCGCCGGCGTTGTGCATCGTCGAGCGACGGTGTATTTGCCAAGTCGAACAACAACTCGACCGCCGTCTCGGTTTTGTTGACGTGCTGGCCGCCCGCGCCGGACGCACGCGCGAAACGATACGTCAGCTCACGCATCGGCACGCGCACATGGGCGTTGATGATCAGGTCGTCGTCTTGCGCCGTCATGTGTAAATGAACTATACAATCGCCCATCATGACTTACCGGCTATGCGTCATCCCCGGCGACGGCATAGGCCGCGAGGTGATCCCTCACGCCGTCGAAGCGCTGCAGCGTGCCTTGCCCCATCTCTCCATCGTCGAGGCCGATGCCGGCTGGGCGTGCTTCCAGCGAACCGGCAACGCGCTGCCCGACGAGACCATCGCGCGGATCGCCGATTGCGGCGCGGCGCTGTTCGGCGCAGTCTCCTCGCCGTCGCGCAAGGTCGAGGGCTATCGCAGCCCGATCATCCAGATGCGCCAGCGCTTCGACCTCTACGCCAACCTGCGCCCCACGCGCATCCTGTGGTCGCAAGCGTCGCAGATGATCGGCCGGCCGCAGGCCGTAGACTTGATCCTGGTGCGCGAGAACACGCAGGGCCTCTACGCCGGCCGTGAGCGTATGCAGGGCGAAGAGGCCATCGCCGAACGTGTGATCACCCGTGCGGCGTCGGAGCGCATCGCGCGCGTGGCGTTCGAGCTGGCCAGCCGGCGCGAGCGCAAGCGCGTCACCATCGTGCACAAAGCTAACATCCTGCCGGTCACCGACGGCCTATTCCGCGATTCGGTGCGCGCTGTGGGCGCAGGCTACCCCGAAGTGACGATTGATGAGATGTTAGTGGACACGGCGGCGATGATGCTGGCCTCGAAGCCGGCGCACTTCGACGTCATCGTCACCACCAATCTGTTCGGCGACATCCTGAGTGATGTCGCCAGCGTGTGGGGCGGCGGCATGGGCGTGGCGCCTTCGCTCAACCTGGGCGAACAGGTCGCCATCGCCGAGCCGGTGCACGGCAGTGCGCCCGACATCGCCGGCAAAGGCATCGCCAACCCGTGCGGCGCGATCCTGAGCGCAGCGCTGCTGGTGCGGCATTACTGGAAGCTGCCCGAAGTCGCCGACCGCATCGAGCGCGCCGTATATGGGACGATCGAGAGCGGCGTGCGCACGCCCGACCTGGGCGGTCAGGCCACCACTCAAGACATCGCAGCAGAAATCCTGCGGCGAATCTGAGCCCCAATCTCCAATCTCTAATCTCTTCTCCCAATCTCCGCTTCTGACCTCCGACTTCTGACCTCTGACTTTCTGACCTCTGACCCTCTGGCATCTGACTTCTCGCCAAGCTATAAGCTTCCGCGCGTAGAATCATGTCATGCTTTCTGAGGCGTTCCTGCAGTCGCTGCGCACATTGCGCCTGAACGCGCCGCGCCGGCGCATGGGCACATTGACCGGCGAGCGGCGCAGCGTGAAGCGCGGGCGCTCGGTCGAGTTTGCCGACTATCGCAACTACACCCCCGGCGACGACCCGCGCCGCGTAGATTGGAACGTCTATGCCCGGCTAGAACGTCCCTACATCAAGCTGTTCGAGGACGAGGAAGACCTCACCACACACATCCTGCTCGACGACAGCCCATCCATGTTCTGGCAGCCGGACGACGAGGCCGACGGCCAGCACCTCGCGCAAAAGTGGCTGTGCGCAGCGCAGCTCGCAGTCGTGCTCGGCTACGTCGCGCTGGCCTCCGGCGACAAGGTCGTGCTGGAGACCAGCTCGTTCCAGCGCTTCGGGCCGAAGCGCGGCGTGGCCGCGGCAGCAGCGCTCATCGCATTCGTCGAGCGCGTCTCGGCGACCGACAAGCGCGACCTGCGCGCCGCGCCAGTGGGCCGGCGACAGCCCCTGAACGCCTGGCTGAAGCGCTACGCGCTTGACGCCCGCCCTGGCCTGTGCATCCTAATCAGCGATATGCTGGACGAGGGCGGCTATGCCGACGGCTTCAACGCCCTCGGTAATAGCCGGCTGGACGTCAACCTGCTGCACACGCTCAGCCCAGACGAACTCGACCCGCAGTTCACCGGCGACCTGCGCTTGAAAGACGTGGAGACGGCGAACCAGCAGGATATGAGCATGGACGACGCCGTGCTCAGCCAATATCGCCAGCGGCTAGCGGCGTGGAGCGAGGAAATTGCGGCCAACGTGCGCCGGCGCGGCGGCCGCTACCATCTCACCGACACATCGCTGCCGCTCGAGGAGATCGTGTTGAAGGACCTAAGGCGCGAAGAGTGGCTAATATGAATTGAGAATGCAGAATTGAGCAAGCTTTCTGCATTCTTAATCCCTCAATTCGAAATGGACTTGCTGAACCCGCTGGCCTTCCTGTTTGCGCTATTGGCCGTGCCGATCATCCTGCTCTACCTGCTGCGGTTGCAGCGGCGTGAGCAGACCGTGAGCAGCACGCTGCTCTGGCAACAGGTGACGATGGAGCGCGAGGCCAACACGCTGTGGCAACGGCTGCGGCGCAATTTGCTGCTCATCCTGCAACTGGCCACGCTGGCGTTCCTCATCTTCGCCCTCGTCCGGCCCTATATCAATCTCCCCAGCGCGGTCAGCGGGCGCTCCATCGTTCTGCTCGACGCCTCGGCTTCAATGCAAGCGACCGACGTTGCGCCCTCGCGATTCGAGGTAGCACGGGCGCGCGTGCGCGACGCGATCAACAGCCTGAGCGCGAACGACCAGATGACGTTGATCGTGGTGGATGGCTCGCCGCGTGCACTGAGCGCTCTGACCAGCGACAAGTCGCAACTGCTGGATGCCCTCGACTCGGCCCGGCCTTCGCTGGACGCGGCGAACTGGAGCGCGGCCATCGCCCTGGCCGTCGCCACCGGCGCAGGCGATCAGGATACGACCACCATCGTGGTCAGCGACGGCGCGAACGCCGACGACCTCAGCCTGCTGTCCGGCAAAGCGCGCTTCATCCCGGTGGGGATCAGCGGCGACAACGTCGCTATCTCCACGTTGTCGCTGCGACGCACGTTGCGCGGCCTCTCGGCCTTCGTGCGGGTGACGAATAGCGGGCCTCAGGACGATCGCGTGTTGGTGTCGCTGCGCGCCGATGGCGCGCTGGTGGACGCGCGTGCGCTGGACGTGCCAGCCGGTGCATCCGCCGAATGGACGATCGGCAACATCAACCCGAACGTCGTCGCCGTGGACGCCCGCATTGACGAAGCACAGCACAACTTTCTGGCCGTGGACGATGCAGCCTACGCCGTCAACACGGCGAACACCACGCGCCATGCGCTGCTGCTCACGCGCGGCAACCGCTTCCTCGAACAAGCGCTGGTATCGCTGCCCGGCCTGCGCGTCACGCGCGCAGTGACGGCGCCGCTGGGCACGCAGAACTACGACTTATACGTGCTGGACAACATGACGGTGACGCTGCCCGCGCGCGCTAATGCGCTGCTGATCGGTGCGCAATCGGTGTTCACCACCAGCGGCGTGTTCAGCAACACCGAGTATGTGCGCACCGAGCCGCACCCGATCGCCCGCAACGTGGACTGGCGCAACGTGAACGTCTTGAACGCGCGCCGGGTGAACGCGCCGAGTTGGCTGCGCCCGGTGATCGAGAGCCAGGGCGGGCCGCTCGTGCTTGCCGGCGAAAGCACCGAGGACGATCTGCAGCGTGTGGTGCTCATCCCGTTCGACTTGCGCCGGAGTGACCTGCCGCTTCAGATTGCGTTCCCCATCCTGATCGCCAACAGCGTGGAATGGCTGGCGCCAGCGCAAGGGCTGAACATACCGCTCAGCGTCAAGCCCGGCGAAGTGGTGCCGATGCCGGAGAACACGCGCGTGACGCTGCCCTCCGGCGAGGAAATCGTGAACGAACGGCGTGGCTTTGCGCAAACGGATCAGCCCGGCGTCTACACCTTCGACACCGGCCGCGCACAGGGTGCCTTCGCTGTGAACTTCAACAATGTGAGCGAGTCGCGCATCACGCCTAACCCCAACCTGCAAGTCGGCAGCGTCAACGCCAACCCCGAACAAGCCGCGACCCCGCCGACCTCGCAGCGCGAGTTCTGGCACTGGATGGCGCTCTTGGCTTTGCTCTTGCTCATAGCGGAATGGTGGATCTATCAGCGCGGCTTGCCGGCCTGGCTGCGCCGAACGTGATCGTGTCGTCGTCAGGCCGGGCAAGTCAGCGAGTCTATCAGGTCGGTCAGGTCATCAAGTCATGACCTGACGACCTCACCGACCTGATGACTTTGACGACTTGATGATCAATGACTGATGATTGATGATTACGAACTATCGTCCTGCGATTGCAGCAACGCCAGCTTCTTCGCGCGGGGCAAGCGTTTGATGGCGCGTTCGAGCTGCATCGCCTCGCGCCAGGTCGCCACTTCGCGATGCCATGCCATTTCCACCGGCCGGCGCGCCCGCGTGTAGCGCCCGCCGCGTCCGGCCTGATGCGCCTTCAGCCGCGCGTCGGCGTCTTTGGCGATGCCGGTGTAGAGCGAACCATCGGCGCAGCGCAGGATGTAAACGTAGGGCATCTCAGCGCGCCGTCCACCCGAGGTCGAGCATGTGCGCCGCGCCGGTGATGATGCCGGCCTTGTCCGAGGCGAGATACAGCGCGAACTCGGCGATCTCCTCGGGCTCGATCAGCCGCTTGATGGCCGCCGGCCCGAGCATCACTTGCTCGATCACCTCGCTCTCCGGGATGTTGAGCGTGCGCGCCTGATCGGCAATCTGCTTATCCACGATCGGCGTGCGCACGTAGGCCGGGCAGATCGCGTTGACGGTCACGCCGAACGGCGCTGCCTCCAGCGCCACGGTCTTGGTCAGGCCCATCAGGCCGTGCTTGGCGCTGATGTAGGCGCTTTTGAACGGGCTGGCGACGATGCCGTGCAGGCTGCTGATGTTGATGATGCGGCCCCAGCGGTTCGCTTTCATCGCCGGCAGCAGATACTTGATCAACTGGAACGGCGCGGTTAGCATCACCTGGATCATCCTGTTCCAAGTAGCCTCAGGGAATTCCTCGACCGGGTGAATCTGCTGGAAGCCGGCGTTGTTGATGAGGATGTCCACGCGGCCGCCGGCGGCCTGCAACGCCGCTTGCGCGAGCGACTTGACCGCCTCCTGATCAGACAAGTCGGCCTGCAGGAACGTGGCGCCGAGCGCATCGGCGACCTGTTGCGCTTCGGGCGCAATGTCGTGCACGAGCACGTGCGCGCCTTCGCGGGCGAAGGCCTGCGCGCAAGCGCGGCCAATGCCGCTGCCCGCGCCGGTGATGAGGGCGATCTTGTTTTCGAGCGACATGGTGCTTCAATATTCAGAGCGACGAGCGTCAGGGCGTAACGCTCATTGTGCCGTGGCAGGGTTCGGCGCATCCGCGCGGTTGAGCGTCCGGGCGAACTCGACGAAGAATTGCAGTGATTGCGGATTGGCGACCGAGCCGAGGTTCACAGCTTTCTCCAGCGGCGCACCCAGCAGGATCTTCTTCACCGGTACTTCCAGCTTCTTGCCGTTCAACGTGCGCGGCACCTCGGCGATGGCAATCACCTCATCGGGCACCTGGCGGGCCGAGAGCTCGGTGCGGATAGTATGCTTGATCTTCGTGACCAGCGCGTCGTCGAGTGTCACGCCCTCGCGCAGCACGACAAACAACGGCATATACGACTGCCGGCCGAGCACTTCTAGGTCAATCACCAGCGCGTCGAGCACTTCGGGCACGCTCTCAACCACGCGATAGATTTCGCTGGTGCCGATGCGCACGCCCTGCCGGTTGATGGTGGAGTCGCTGCGGCCGTAGATGATCACGCCGCCGCGCGGGGTAATCTTCACCCAATCGCCGTGTCGCCACACGCCGGGGAACATCTCGAAGTAGCTCTCGCGGTAGCGGCGCATGTCCGGGTCGTTCCAGAAGTAGATCGGCATCGAGGGCATCGGCTCGGTGACGACCAGTTCGCCCACTTCGTCCGTAAGCGGCCGGCCCTGCTCGTCGAAGGCTTGCACGTGCGCGCCCAAGTAACGGCACTGCATCTCACCCAGATGTACGGGCAGCAACGGACAACCGCCTACGAAGGCCGTGCACACGTCGGTGCCGCCGCTCATCGGGGCCAGCCACACATCCGGCTTGACATGTTCATAGACCCAGCGGAAGCCATCTTCGGACAACGGTGAACCGGTCGAGCCGATGTGCCGCAGCGCGCCGAGATCGAACATACGGCGCGGCGCAAGGCCGGCCTTCATGCATGCGGTGATGTAGGCCGCGCTGGTGCCGAAGACGGTCATGCCGGCCTCCTCGGCGAAGCGCCACAGCGCCCCCATCTCATCGCGCGCCGGGCTGCCATCGTAGAGCAGCACGGTGCTGCCGATCAGCAGGCCGCCGATCACGAAGTTCCACATCATCCAACCGGTGGTGGTGAACCAGAAGAAGCGGTCGCTCGGCTTGAGATCGAGGTGGAATGCCAGCGCCTTGAGGTGCTCGATCACGATTCCGCCATGCGAATGCACGATGGGTTTGGGCAGGCCGGTCGTGCCGCTGGAATACAGCACCCACAGCGGGTGGTTGAAGGGAACTTGCTCGAAGTGCAAATCGCATTGCGTGTTGCGTGTTGCATTGAAGGCGTCGTCCCAGGTCACCTCCTTCACCGTGTCTGTGAAAGGCGCGGCGCCGGCTTGCAGATACGGAATACGAAATACGCATTGCAGCGTCGGTAGCGAACGGATCAGCTCGGCTACCACACCGCGCCGGTCGTTGGGTTTGCCGTTGTACACATAGCCGTCCACGGCGAAGAGCACCTTCGGCTCGATCTGCTTGAAGCGATCCAGTACCGCCGACGCGCCGATGTCCGGCGAGCAACTCGACCAGATCGCGCCTAGGCTGGCGCACGCCAGGAAGGCGATCACCGCTTCGGGAATGTTGGGGACGTACGCGACGACGCGATCGCCGGCGACGACGCCCACTTCTCGCAACGCAGCGGCGACGGATGCCACTGCGCGCCGCAATTCGTCCCACGACATCGCACCGGTCTCGGGGCGCAGGGCGGTGGTCTCGGTGCGGAAGATCAGCGCGGGGCGGTTGCCGGTGGCGTTGCGGAAGGCATGCTCGGCGTAGTTCAGCTTCGCGCCGGGAAACCACTGCGCGCCGGGCATGCTGCGCTGTGCCAAGACGCGCTCAGCCGGCTGGGACGCACACACAGCAAAGTAGTCCCACAGCGACGCCCAGAATGACTCGATATCGCTCACCGACCAGCGCCATAGGGCGTCGTAGTCCGCGAACGCGAGCGAACGATGCTGCGCCAGCCAGTCCATGTATCGCCGCAGGTTGCATTCGCGCTGAAGCACATCTGAGGGCTGCCAAAGCACGGTCATTGCGATGGGATTGTACGCACGGCAAAGCAAAGGTATCTCGTGTCCAGAGCAGAGGAGATCACCGGCGCAGGCTTCGACAAGCTCAACCTACGTCACGAGCAACCTCACGCGCAATCGTAGAATTGTGAGCGGAAAAGATCTCGAATCCCGGAGGTAGACCATGTCTCTAGCGACGAAATCCCGGCCGTTCATCAACTACGTCGAGGATTGGCTGAACGGCTTGCCGACGGCGAAGCTGTCGAAGTTGATCGGCGATCCATCGCGGACGGCGGTCGTGTCGGTGGACATCATCAACGGCTTCTGCACCGTCGGCCCGCTGGCCAGCCCGCGCGTGCAAGGCATCGTGAAGCCCATCGCCAAGCTGTTCCGCGACTGCTACGACGCCGGCGTGCGCCATTTCATCCTGACGCAGGACACGCACGAGCCGGACGCGGTGGAGTTCAAGCAGTATCCGCCGCACTGCGTACGCGGCCACGTCGAATCGCAGACCGCGCCGGAGCTGCTCAAGCTGCCCTTCGCGAACGAGTTCATCGTATTCGAGAAGAACTCGATCTCCTCATCGGAGAACACCGGCCTCGACCGTTGGCTGGACGAGCACCCGGACGTGACCACGTTCATCGTCGTCGGCGACTGCACCGACCTATGCACATATCAACTGGCCATGCACCTGCGCCTACGGGCCAACGCTTATCAGCAGCGCGAGACGCGCGTCATCGTGCCGGAGAACTGCGTGCAGACCTACGACACGCCGGTGAAGACGGCGCAGAAGCTCGGCATTCCCGCCCACGACGGCGACCTGCTACATGCAATCTTCCTCTACAACATGTGGACGAACGGCGTGGAGGTAGTGAAGAAAATCACGCGCTAAAGAACGAGTTACTACATGATGAATGGCGCCCTCGCCCCCGACATCTAGGGTCTCATCGCAAACAAGAACCGGGCCGTCACCTGCGATGCGATTGCCGGTTGGCCTGCACCGGAGAATGCCAACCTGCTGCTCTGCCTACCCAGGCACATCACCGCCGACGCGCCGCCGATCGCCTTGCTGTCCGACATCGCCGGCGTGCTGATCTACTTCTCGCCGGCGACCTGGATGCTGAATCTGCCGAGGTGAATCTACGAGCCGAGCGCGACGCGGCGCTCGATCGGCGCGATGTAGGCCTCGGGATCCTGCAGGAATTGCTTGATGCGCTGTGCATGTTGCATCTGAAGCGGCTTGTCAACGAAGCGCTGCAGAACGCGTGCGAAACGCCATCGAATCTCTCTGCGCACGTTGACTGGCACGAAACGTTTGTAAGCACACGATGCAGCAGCGATCATGCGTATGTGGTGACTGTGGAGCGAGTCCATTTGCTTCGGGTGCTGATCTCCAACCCATATCGCATGTCTCAGGTGGAAGATCATGCCGTCAAACACATCGCCGATCTGATCCGCGCTGTATGCCGGTGTCAGTTGCAGATAGTTCCACGATAGCCCACACTGGTAAGCCCGATACGCGTAGCCGGTGCCTGAGTGACGGTGGGGATTATGCTCGACGAGGAACTTGCGATAGAGCGCACTCTTTCGTTCTTCTTCAGTCACCAAAAAGTGAGGGTGACAGCGACAGTAGAAATCTCGATGGAAGAACAGGCAAGCCGTGTTGACCGAGTCTATGGTCGCCAGCACACATTGATTCGATAACCTGCCGGCCAGTTCCTCCGCCCATCCATGACGAATGGGGAAAGAGTCGAGATGCAGCGTAACGCCATGGGTCACCCCATCCTCGATAGCGATACGCGCCAAATGATCCAGATAATAGGAATGCTCCTCCGAGTCGCGCAGATCGGTGTAGGGGATGTCACAGATGCGAATCCGTGGATGCAGCGCCAGGTACTCGCGAAACTCGGGCGCAAGCCGGCTGGCGCTTGCGTAGATCGTATAGGGCACCTGCGTATATCGCTCGATCCGGCTCAGGTGCAGGTCGAGCAACGGCTTGGTTTGCGCGCTGAACAGATAGACCACCAGAATGCCGAGTTTCATGCGCGCGCCCTCTGCGACTGTTCCACCGCCCGGCGGAAGAGTTGAACATCGAACCGCTCGTCGTCGAGTTCGACGTCGTCCAGGAGAATCTTCTCGTCCTGCACCACATCATGTTTCAGAACAGCGCCGTCAGCCAAGCAGATAGGTAGGCCGGCGTTCCAACCATTTACATCGCAGTTCTCGATCAATCCGTAGCAGGTGTAGCCGCCGACGCCGTCGAGCGTCTCGTCTCGATGTAGATGGCGCTTGGCATACGCATACACGTTGGTGCGAAATCCGAAGTCGGGCTTCAGGACGGCGCGCCGGTTCAGCGCTGCCTCGGCCACAGAAGCCATCGCTTCAAAGTGCACAAGGTGATACGGCCGCGCGAACACATAGTATGGGCCGGAGCCCAAGCAGGACGGGAAGGTAGCCAGGACTTCCCGCTGGTAAGCGTCATCGTTGTAGCCGACGACGAAGACGCCACCCTTCGGCTCCGCGCCGAGGATATAGTCCACCAAGCCTCGTTTGCCATCCCAGATTGCATCGAAATCAAACTTCCCGAATACGTCGAGAACGCTTGCAGCGCGCGGGCCGAACATGCCCGGCGTCGCCGTTTGCAAGCCGAGCCCATTCGCCAACACCGCCATCTCGACACATAGCTTCGTGCCATCGGTGAAGGACGCGCACATCCGGTAGTCGAGGCCGCGCTTGTCGGCCTCCGGAATAATGGTCGTCGGGTTGGCGTAGCGATCGAGGTAGCCCTTGATGTTGCCGGCCATCACCAGTTTGAAGCCCATTAGCGCGACCTCGTCCACCAGGCGTTTGAGCACGGCAGGCTGGTCGCCGTCACACGCAGTGTAGACCAGTCCTTTGTCCTCGGCGAGATGCGCGAGCCACGGGCCGAACATCAGATCGGCCTCGTAGTTCATCATCACCACGTGTTTGCCGTGTTCCAGCGCAGCGATCGCGTGCCGGCCGCCGGCCGGGATCGAGTTGGTGGCCTCGATGAATACATCGAGCAGCTCACAACGCGCGATCAGATCGCTATCCTCACAAATGGCCAATTTGCCCTGGACGACGGCATCATGCAGCGCACCCAGCGTATGAGTCACGCGGTAATCACAACCGAATCGCTCCGCGGCAGAGATGGCGCGCTCCACGCGGATATCGGCAACTGCAACGCATCTGATCCCAGGCGTAATCGTGCTTTGTAGCAGCAGGCCGCGGCCGGTCGCGCCGATGCCCACGATGGCCACGCGGATCGGCTCACGCAGCGCTTTGAGTTGGTTCAACAAGCCGAACATATTTCTTTGTCTGCCTCGATGGCGGCTTCATCGGTCGTCATCGCAAATGTGCGCTGAAGAAGCGCGTCACTCTGTCCATCATTATCGCGTAGTCGCGGCCGCGCAGGCTATGGCCGGCGCCGGCATATTCGTATAGCGCCGTCGCTTTGCCCAGCGCCGATAGCTGCGCGTGCAGGTCACGCGACCAGCCCACCGGCACTTGCGGATCGCGTTCGCCGTGATGAATCTCGACGACAGCGCGCAGGTCGCGCAGATACGTGATCGGCGAAATGTCGTCCCACAGATCGAGCGGCACATCATCCTCTGGCATATATGGCACGCCCCGAAAGACGCGCTTGATGCGATCCACATTCAGGCGCTCATCGCCGCTCATCGAGCCATATAGCACGATCGCCTTCACGTTGGGTGTTACCACGGCAGCGCGCAGCGCGATGCCACCGCCCATCGAGTGGCCGAACAGGCCGATCGCGCCCGGGATAGCATTCGGTAGCCGCCTAGTGTGCTCGATCAGGTTGAGTACGTCAATCGCGTAGCCCGTGCGAAAGAGGTTCGTTGCGCCCTCTGCTTCGCCCTCGCTGCGGCCGTGGCCGCGGTAGTCGGGATGGATGACGAGGAAGCCGGCGCGCGCCAGCGCATCGGCGTAGCGCTGGGTATAGGTGGTGGGAGTGCGATAGGTCCGCGGATTGACATAGCCGTGCAGCACTAAGACGACAGGGAACGGGCCTGCGCCCTTCGGCGTGTTCATGAAGCCATAGACCGTCAGCCCATCGCTGGCGAAGCTGATGAGCGAGCGGGTGAAGGCGTTCGTGACCTGCAACGTGCGCTCTACCTTGAGCTCGCCTTCGCCGTAGCTGCGCCGGCGCAGGCTCTCGATGGTCAGCGATTCGTATGGCGCGACGCCGACCGGCTGCTGGGCGTGCGCCGGCAGCGTTTCAAGCACGACCATCGCCAGCACTGCGCTGAGGATCAACCTGACCATAGCGCTCCAGATCACTCGACCGTGTATTCGAGCGTGTACCCGCCCGGGCCACCTTCGCTGCGCACGCTGTGTTCCCCTTTGCCCCATTTGTCATCGCGGGTGAAGTGCTGGCGGAAGAAACCGGCAACGGCGTTCTGATCGAGGTTGAAGTAGTCGAACGCGTCGAAGCCCTCCAAGTCGCCCAGGATCACGTCGCCGGCGATCCGGCCGCTGATCTCCAGTACGTCGTTGCGTGCCACGTCGAGTTCAACCCGCTTGTCGAGCTTGACTTTCGTGCCGTGCTTCACCTTGCGCAGACCGCGCGCCGGCCAGCGCACCGTTTGGCCGCCGATATGAAACTCAAGCGCAAGCTCGGCGGACGAATCCGGCTCCTCAGGGTTGAAGAAGATCAGCCGGTTGAGCGTGATCGTGATACGGTTGCGCCGGCCCTTCGTTCGGACGACCTCGCCAACGGCTTCGATTGCCTTCCCCACTGCTTCGACCAAGGGCTTGGCCAGATCCGGCGGCGGGCGGCGCGGCGCATAGTCCTGCACGAACCATCCGCGCCATTGCTCCTTGCCCGGGCTGGACTCGAACCAACCGGCGTCGTCTTTGCCCGATGTGAGCGTGATCTCTTGGCCCGGCCAGTTCACGTCGTAGATGTAAACCGTCATGCGCTGCGTCTTGGCGTCGTCGTCGTAGCCATAGGCAACCACCTGATGGTTGCGCCCCAGGTCGTTCAAGTTGCGCGCGACGATCAGCCCCAAGGGCACCGGCGTGCCGTGGTCTATGGCCTCACGCAGCTTCTTGAACTCTTCTTTCTTAGTGCGATCCGTCACCCCGCGCATGAGGAAGTTGCTGGCGTCCGGCGCGAGCGTCCAGGTGATGAACTTGATCGCGCTAAGGGTGAAGAAGCTGTCAAGCTGGCGCTGGTAGATGTAGTCGGCCAGCGGATGGCCATCGGGCGGCACGCCTTCGTCGCCGAAGTCGCTCGGCTTGAACGCCGGCACCGGCTGTCGGGCGGCGTAGTGGTCGAGCACGCAATACGACATGCCCCCGCACCGGCCGGCCGTCTGTAACTTGCCGACGCCCGGGATGTCGGCGATTTGGTTGACGAAGTAGTTTCCGAACTTGAAGCCATCGCGCGCGGGTGAGAAATCTACTTTGGGCATGGCCTGATCCTAATGAGACTACGGTGGAATCACCACGACCGGCGCCACGACGCGAATCTCAGTGCCATATTCCACCACCACATAGACCGGCACGGCCGGCGCTTCATCCAACTCGTCGGTGAAGGTGAAGCGACCGTTGCGATTGGTGCGCGTGCGCCCGAGCAACGTCGCGTCCGAGCCGTCCGGCTGCTCGCTCAGGCTGATCGAGACGCGAACATTGGGCGGCCAGTTAGCGCCCGTCACGCGCAATCGCACGCTGTCGCTGAGCACAGCCGTCACCGTCGGCGAGATCGGCTGTGTCGTTGCGGTCAACGTCGGCGTTGGGGTGGGCGTGGGCGTCTCCGGCGCTTCCGTCGGCGTGCCGGTCGGCTCGGGTGTGTCTGTCGGCGCCAAAGTGGGCGTCGGCTCCGGCGTGTCGGTAGGTTGTGGCGTGAACGTCGCCGTCGGCTCTGGCGTAAACGTCGGCGTCGGCGGCACCGGCGTCAGCGTGTCGGTAGGTTGTGGCGTGAATGTGGCCGTTGGCTCCGGCGTAAATGTCGGCGTTGGCGTGTCCGTGGGCTGTGGCGTGAACGTCGCCGTCGGTGGCACCGGCGTCGGTGTGAAGGTGCTCGTCGGCAGCGGCATAGGCGTGCGGGTCGGCGTCGCTGTTAACGTAGGCGCAGGGATCGGCGTGGCCGTCAATGTCGGCGCCGGAATCGGTGTCGCCGTCGGGGTCGCAGGTGGGATTGGGGTCGCCGTCAGCGTCGGCACCGGGATGGGCGTCGCTGTCGGGGTGGCCGGCGGAATTCGCGTCGGGATCGGGGTTGCCGTCGGCGGAATAGGAGTGGGCGGAATGGGCGTCGCCGTGGGCAAGATCGGAATCGGCGTTGGCGTGCGGGTTGGGAACGGCGATGGCGTGACCGCCGGTAACTGGAAGATGCCGAAACGGATGGACGCGACGCCGAAACGCTCGAAGTATTCGATGCGGAAGGAGTATGGGCGCGCGCCCAACGTCACGTCGGTCGAGACGTCGCGCGCCGCACCTTCGCGCCAATCGTCCAGCACCAGCACGTTGTCCAGCCACATGCGCACGCCATCGTCCACGCGAAAGGTGAACCGGTAGGTGCCCGGCGCGAACTCCAGTGTGCGCGTCCAGCGCACCGAGAAGTTGTCGGGCGGGATGCGCGAGTCGGGCGAGCCGTAGCCCCAGTCGAAGTCAATCACCACGTCGTTGCGAATGATGATGGGCGAGCCGAACAGGGTTGGATTTGCGTAATATTCGCCGCGCCAGTCGGTGAAGGGCGGCAGAACGATGGTCGTCGGGACAGGCGTAGGCGGCACAGGCGTCACAGTCGGGCGCTGCGGCGGGCGTGTAGCCGCAACGCGCGTCGGCACCGGTGTCTGCGTCGGCGGCACGACCGTCGGGGACGGCGCAGGGGTGGACGTGGGCACGAGCACGGTCAGCGTGTCCGTGGCGAAGCGGCCCGCCGTGCGCGTCTGCGCATACACCTGCCATACGCCCGGCGGCGTTTGCGCAGGGATGGTCGTCGCCAATTCGAACCGGCCGTTCGGGTCGGCGCGGATTACGGCCAAGACGATGGAGCCGGTGCCCGTCGTGGGTACGGTGGAGACTAGCCCCAGGGTGATCTCCTCACCCGCGTCCCAGTCGGAGCCGACGACGTTCACGACCTCGCCCGCCGTGATGCGCTTGGGGACGACGGTGATGAACGGCAGCGGTTTGGCCGGCGTCGCCGTCGGTGCGGCCGGCGTCGGCGAGAACGGCACCTGGCACGCCGTGAGGAGCGAGGCTACAATCGCCCCCACAACGACACCGACGATATTCCGAAACCCATGCCGTTTGAAAGCGCTCATTCGATCCCTCTCGTTCGCGCGTCCATTCGATCCAACGAAGCATACACGCTCGGCTTCGCTTGCGCATGATGGTTTGCAGTAGGCTACGGCCGCAGCGCCTGCCGCTCTTCCCTGCATACGACATTGTGCATTGGGTGACCGCAGCAAATGCGACTAGCGCTCGCCGTTCAGCCTCCTGCTCATCAACGCTGCGTGCGACCTTATAGACGCCGGACGAACACATTGAGTTGCAGAACAGTTTATGCGCAGATGGCGAAACTTAACAAGTCCTAAGACGATCTTTTCGATCTCTCAGCACGGCGATTCGCGCGCCTGGCTGCTCGCCACGAACGAAGGCCTGTGGCGCTACGCCGGCGGCGAGGCATGCGAACAAATCGCCGAGCCGCTCAAGAACACGATGCTCACGGCGGTAGCCGCGCATGGCAACGCTTCGTTCGAAGCCGGCCTGATCCTGGTGGGTGCGAGCGATGGCATCGCCTACTCCGGCGACGGCGGCGTAAGCTGGACGGCCGGCGCATTGCGCGAGCCGGCGCAAATCGCGTTCATCGTGACCTCGCCGGCCTTCGACCAGGACGGGGTGGCTTTCGCAGCAACCACTGCTCACGGTGTGCTGCGCTCCACCGACCAAGGCCGGTCGTGGGTTTATCGCAACTTCGGGCTGCCGGATCACGAAGTTACCGCGATCGCGCTCTCGCCGATGTTCCCCATGGACGGCATGCTGTTCGTCGCCGTCACCGGCGGCTTGTTCTACAGCACCAACCGCGGCGAGTCGTGGCGGCTGTCACCCATCGAGCCGGAAGCACTGCCACTGTCCGGCATCGCCTTCGCGCGCAACGCGCTGATCGTAGGCAGCGAGTCGCACGGCCTGTATCACTCGGCCAACCGCGGCGCAACTTGGAGCAAGCGCAGTGCGTTCAGCTCCGGGCCGATCAGCGCGCTGGCCGTGTCGCCCGACGGGACGAAGATCGCCGTCGCCACGCCGATGGTCGTCGCGCTGTCGTCCGATTTCGGCGAGACTTGGGAGCGCACCGAGGGGCGCATGCCGCGCGACCCGCTGGCGCTGTGGGTGGGTGACGATGGTGTGATCCTGTGCGGCACACAGCAGAACGGTCTATGGGCCTACGCATGAAAGTCGCAGTGACCGGAGGCAACGGCCGCTTTGGCCGCGTGGTGATCGCACACCTCATCCGCAGCGGCTACGATGTCGTTAACATAGACCGCACTCCGCCTGAAGGCGCGTCCGCCAACCGACCGAACGCCGGCGCGTTCATCAGCCTAGATTTGGCCGACTTGCCCGCGCTCACCCGCGCGTTGGAAGGATGCGACGCCGTGATCCACTTGGCGGCCATCCCTAGCCCAATGCACGTGCCAGAGCCAGACGTATATGTGAACAACACGGTCACCAGCTACAACGTGTTGTTCGCCGCCGCCGACTTGGGCATCGAGAAGGTGTGCTTGGCGTCCAGCATCAACGCGATCGGCGGCGCGTATAGCCGCAAGGCGCGTTACGACTACTTCCCGGTGGACGAGCGCCATCCCACCTACAATGAAGATGCCTACAGCTTGTCGAAGTGGGTGATGGAGCAGCAGGCGGACTCGTTCGCGCGGCGGCACGAGCGCATGACCATCGCCAGCCTGCGCCTGCACGGCCTGCACAAGCTGGCCGCACGGCGCACGCTGGAGGACATCAACCAACTCGACCCGGTCGTGCGCCTGCGCGTGGCCAACCATCTGTGGGCCTATACCGACATAGATGCTGCAGCGCGCGCGTGCATCGCCGCGCTGCACGCGACCTATACCGGCCATGAGGTCTTCTTCATCGTCGCGCCGACTACGATCTTCACACCGGACATCCATTCGGCGGAGCTGGCGCAGCAGTTCTACCCCGATGTGCCAATCGTCGGCGACCTCTCCGGCAACGCCGGCTTCTACAACTGCGCCAAAGCCGAGCGGTTGTTGGGGTGGAGACACGGTGATGATTGATGACTGATGATTGATGATTCCACCTTCCCACTCCCGACTTCCGACTTCCCGGAGTCGGGGGAGTATGACACTTTCGAACAACAAACTGCTTCCTAACCACCAACCATGGAACCCAAACGAATCGAGGACAACGTCCGCACCTATTCGCGACCGAGCGACTTGAAGATCACCGACGTGCGCGCGGCAGCACTGCAGCTCACGCCAACGGGCTGGATGTGCCCGCTGATCCGCATTGACACCAACCAGGGCATCTACGGCATCGGCGAAGTGCGCGACGGCGCCAGCAAGAACTACGCGCTGATGCTGAAGCGGCTGCTGATCGGCGAGAACCCGTGCAACGTGGACAAGCTCTTCCGCAAGATCAAGCAGTTCGGCGGGCACGCGCGCCAGGGCGGCGGCGTGTGCGCTGTGGAGATGGCGTTGATGGACCTGGCCGGCAAAGCCTACGATGTGCCGTGCTACATGCTGGTCGGCGGCAAGTTCCGCGACAAAGTGCGCATGTATTGCGACACACCCAACGAGCCGACCGGCGAGGCGATGGGCCAAAAGCTGCAGGAGCGCATCGCCAAGGGCTTCACCTTCCTGAAGATGGACGTGGGGATCGAGATGCTGGCCGGCATCCCCGGCGCGCTGTGCGCGCCCGCCGGCATGCGGGAGACGCGCACCGTCATGCACCCGTTCACGCACATCCGCCTGACGGAGAAGGGCATCCGCATCCTTGTCGAATACGTCGCGCAGGTGCGCAGCGTGATCGGCGACGAGATCCCGCTGGCGGTGGATCACTTCGGCCACATCGGCGTCGAGGACTGCCTGCG
>JANWYN010000149.1 GCA_025055235.1 Candidatus Roseilinea sp.
GGCTTCGTGTGCTATGGCATCGGCGTGACGGGAGGCACCTGCGACGGATCGTCGGCAATGTAGATCGCCCGCGGCGTTGGCAGATTCATATCCGCCGGCTGGACGCCCGGCAGGGGAATCGGCGTGGCCAGCGGATCGGACCATCCGATGATGAACTGCGCGCCGGCCGGCGTCGCCACCATCAAGATGACCAGCGCGATGGCAAGCGCGGCAAGAAGACCGATCGCCGCAGAACGACGTGATCGCGACATTTCAGAACCTCCTTCGCTCAGCCAATCTAGGCTGAGGCATCACCCTCGCCGTTCTACGGTGCAGCAGCAATGCAGCGAATGCGCTCATCATACCTCGCCCACGTGAATCGCCATCGTCCCCATCCCCAACAGCCGGTAGCGCACGTTGCGATAGCCGGCCGCTTGCATGATGCGCTTGAGCGGCTCGGCCGGCGGGAAGCGGGTGAGCGAGTTGGGTAGGTAGCTATACGCTTGCGGATCGCCGGCGATGATCCCGCCGATGATGGGCACTAACTTGTAAAAGTACAAAGTGAACGCCTGCTTGAAGACCGGCGTCTGCGGGTGCGTGATCTCCATGCACACGACGCGACTGCCGCGCTTCACCACGCGCCTCATCTCGCGCAAGCACAGTGATAAGTCCACCACATTGCGGATCAGAAAGGCATTTGTGCAGCCGTCGAACGTGGCATCGGGGAAGGGCAGCGCGAGCGCATCGCCCACGCCCCAGGCGATGCCCTGCTCGTTGCGCAGGTGCGCTTTGCGCACGCCCTCGCGCAGGATGGTCTCGGAGAAATCCATCGCCACTACGCGCGCATCGGGATACGCCTCGCGCACTGCGAAGGCCAGGTCGCCGGTGCCGGTCGCCAAGTCGAGGATCAGCCCACCGGCGCTCAGCCCCAGCTCACGCGCAGCGATGCGCCGCCAGGCCTGATCGCGCCCGCCGGTCATCACGCGATTCATCAGGTCGTAGCGCCGCGTGATGCGCGAGAACATCGCCTGCACGCGTTTGGATTGCTCGTTCATTCAAGAGCGTGAGGACGGATGCAGTTCCGTCTCAGGGAAGCGCACGGCGAGCTGAATCGTGGATGATGGAATCGAGTCAGCATCGTTCGCATCATCCTACCCCCTTATTGAGCAACCGATGCAAGGCATGGTTGATAGGGCGAAGGGCAGCGTAGATGTGTTGATAAACCTCGGAGTACAGATCGTTGTAGAAGGCTGCATCTTCGCTCGGCGACACGATGGTAGAGGGATAAGCGGCGGCGACCAAGCGCACCGCTTCCTCGATGCTAGAGTAAACGCCAACAGCGATGCCGGCCAACATAGCCGCTCCGAGTGCTGCGCCCTCGTCCATGTCAATCACTTCTATGCGACGGTTGAACACATCTGCCTTGATCTGCATCAACAGCGCGTTGCGCGTGCCTCCGCCGGTCGCTCGAATGTGTTCGAGGGGTTGTTGTTGCAGAGCAAGAAGCGGCAAGAGGACGCTGCGCATCTCCATTGCAATCCCTTCGAGCAGCGCACGAAAGAGATGACCTCTCTGCACATCCGTCGTCAGGCCGAGAAACGCACCCATGGCGAATGGGTCGTTGTGTGGTGTATTAGCCGAGCGCAGATGAGGCAGAAAGACGACGCCCGCGCTGCCGGGTAGAACTCGCTTGGCTTCCTCAATCAGGGTGTGATAGTCGGCGCTTCCGCCCAGCATCTGCTTGAACCACTCAACTGCTGCCCCGGAAGCAAACTGCCCACCCAAGATGTAGTATCCGCCGGAGACGTGAACGCCCTGCGCGTAACCCATCTGTGCCAGCGCGATGTCGTCGAGCACGTGAGAGAGCGGCATGAACAGTGCCTCTGCCGTACCCATCGAATCGAGAACATCGCTCGGGCGGACGACGCCTAACGCTAAGGCAGCGCAAATGTGGTCGTGTCCACCGGTTGCTACTTGCGCAGATTCCGGCAGACCGGTGGCGCGAGCCACCTCAGGCAGAACGGCGCCCAGGCGCGTGCCGCTTGGCTGAAGCGGCGCCGGCAGCGATGGCCGAATCCCCACCTCCTGCAGCAAAGCATCGTTCCAGCAGAGGCAACGCAGATCCAGCGCAAGCGTGCGCGAAGCGAGTGAGTAGTCAGTCGCAGCGATGCCGCACAACTTGTAGGCGATGAAGTCCGCCATGTTCAGCCAGTGCGCTGCCCGTGCGAGGACGTCGGGGTGGTTATCGCGCAGCCAGAGAATTTTGCAGAGGCCGTAGATCGGGTATACATCGAGCCCGCTGGCCTTGAAGATGGCCTCTCGGCCGATGTGCGCCAACAAATAGGCGGCTTGTGGCTCTGTCCGGCGGTCGAACCAAGCGATGGCATCACAGAGCGGATGGCCTGTTGCGTCTATCAGCACTCCCGACTCCCCCACGCTCGTACAGGCGATGCCAGTGATTGCCTGCGGTCGTTCAACCTGGGCGACCGCGGCTCGAATCAAGTCGAGCACCCGTTGCCAGATTTCCTCTGGCTCGTAGTATGCCCAGCCTGCCCTTGGGTAGTGTGTCGGGGTTGGAGCGCTGGTGTATGCGACGACGTGTCCCGCGTTGTCGAAGATGAGCGTCTTGAGGTTGGTCGTCCCGATGTCAATGCCGAGCAACAGCGGATCTTGCGAAGTCATCGTCGCAAGTTAACCCTTCACTGCGCCAAAGGTCAGGCCACGGACGATGTATCGCTGTGCCAACAGGGCGAGGATGGTGGGGGGAAGCAGAGTGAGCAACGTACGCACACCGACGTACCAGAACTGCACACCGCGCGTGTGTTCTGCGCCGGCGATGATGACGGGCATCGGAATCGCAGTTTTGGTGGTCAACGAAAGAGCGAATAGGAACTCGTTCCAACTAAACGCCATGCAGATGATCCATGCTGCTACCAGACCGGGCAGCACAAGCGGAAGCGCGACGCGGGAGAAAGCTTGAAACGTGGTCGCTCCATCTACGTAGGCGGCCTCCTCCAGTTCGCGCGGCAGCTCTCGGAACATCTGACTCAAAATGATCACGGAGAAGGGCAGTGTGAAGGTGGCGTTCAGCAGCACCAGCGCCAGGATGCTGTCCAGGAGGCGCAGCTCTCGCATAATGAGGAAGAAGGGAACGACGAAGAGCACCGGCGGCAGAATGCGTTGCGAGAGAAACCACGTGGTCAGAAAGCGATTGCTGGGGCGATGGAAGCGAAAGCGAGCCAGCGCATACGCTGCCGGCGTGCCAATCAGGATGGAGATGGTGGCCGCGCCAATCGCAATCATAGTGCTGTTGAGTAATGCCTGGCGCGTCTCTGGGATGGCAAGTTCGCCGACCCAGTGCTCTAGCGTGGGTTGGAATTGGAGGAAGGGGATAAAGGTATTGGCAAAAGTATCCGCAGGCTTTTTGACGGAGTTGAGAAAGGCCCAGTAGAAGGGCAGAATGACCCACGCCACGGCCACGATCAACAGCCCCACCGTGAGCACTTGAGCAGTAGGAGAAAGTTTGCGCAACATGACCTTTCAGCTCAGCTTTCCACGTCGTAAAGCCGGCCTATCCGCCGGAAGAGCAAGGTCACAATGACACTTACGATGACTAGTAGCAAGAACCCTTGAGCGGCTGCATATCCATGATCGAAGAAGCGCATCGCGGTTCGATAGGTGAATAGGCTGTAGACCTCTGTCGCTCGCCCCGGGCCGCCCAGAGTGAGGCTGGTGGGAATATCGAACACCTTGAAGGCCTCGACTAATCTCAGGAGAAGTATGAGGAATAGCGTGGGAGTCATGAGCGGCAGCGTGATATACCGGAACGAAGCAAAGCGCGAAGCGCCATCCACTTCGGCTGCTTCATAGAGGTCTATTGGGAGCGCCTGTAGGGCAGCGAGGGAGACCAGGAAGACGAAAGGTGTCCATTGCCAGATATCTACCAATATGACCGCCACGAGTGCCCAGAAAGGGTTAGACAGCCAGGGAACCGGTTCGATGCCAAGCGCGCGCAGCAGCACGTTCAGCGGACCGTTTTGCTCGTAGAAAATGGTGATGCCCAGATAACCGATGGCTACCGGCGTCGCAAACAGGGGAAGGATCATGATCGCGCGCAGCACGTTTCTACCGCGCATCTCCTGGTTGAGCAACAACGCAAGCCCGAAGCCCAGGATCATCTGCACGACGATGGTGGACGCGACGAAGATCAGCGTGGTGCGCAGCCCTGAGTGCAGATTGGCATCGGTGAGGAGACGCCCGAAGTTCTGCAAACCGACGAACTCGTTGATCCGGCCGAAGCGGAAGCTGAACAGGCTGTTGTAAAGCGCATACAGCAGCGGGAATATCGAGAAAGCGAGCACCCACACGACGGCAGGCAGCAGAAAGAAGCGTTTGGCCCGGTCGCGGTGCTCTACGAGCCCGATGCGCTTTTGAGGAATCTGGGTAGTTGCAATCGTCGCCATAGCGATTGAGGCGCTGGCGTATCAGCCTTGGATGGCTGATACGCCAGCAGTGCGCAAGACCTCAGCGCAACTGACTTGCTGTGGCGATCATTGATCGAGGCCCAGAGAGGTCACGTAGATTTCGCGCTGCTTCTCCCGGCCCAGACGATCTGTGATGGCTTCGAAGTCGGCCACGGTTGCCTTGAGGGCTTCCTCCGGCGTCTTCTGCTTGGTCGCCGCCTCGGAGAGATGGATGTCCAGCGCCGTCCAATACTCAAACGTGCCGGGGATGCGCAGGTAGGGGAACTGCAACTTCGCGCTGAAGTTGTCGAAGTAGGCTTGTGTGTAGTCGCGAATGTCCTTCTCATCCCAGCCTGCGGCCAGGTAGTCCTCGATCTTGGCCGTCCCTGCCGGCGGCAGATAGTGGCTGAAGCGGCCGGGGTCCACGCCGTCCCACCCACGTGCGGCGTAGATGAGCGACTTTGGCTTGCTGGCCATCAGCGCGAGAAGGTAGTAGGCGGCCTCCGGCGCCTTGGAGAACTTGGAGATCACGCCGGCCCACGATCCTCCTGTGGTGTTGCCGACGCGGTTGACGCCGTCCACCTTCACCCACTGGCCGGTCTTGAGGTTGTAGTACTCCGTCGTGCCGGGCAAGAGCGCAGCGCCGGTCTTCCCTTTCACCTTGCTGCCTTCCTGCTGGGCAAGCGCGCCCAGGTCGCCCCATGTGAAGGTCAGCGCCGCTTCACCACGCAGGAAGTGGTCCCAGGCTTCGCCGAGGCTCCAACCCATCATCGCTTCTGGGCCGAACTGGATCAGGTCAACCAACGTCTCGAGCGCTCGGAGATGGCCGGGGCTGTCCATCAGCGGCTTCATCGTCTGTGGATCGAACCAGAAGAGCTTCGTGTTCTCCGGACCGATCACGAACGGCGCGGCGAACGACATGAAGTGGAACATGCCCTGACCGCCGACCTTGAGGTGCATGGTCAGACCGTTGTCCGGTTTGCCGTCGCCGTTCAGGTCTTTGCCGTTGAAATACTCGGCGACGTCGCGGAACTCTTTCCAGGTCTCCGGCACCTTGAGATCGTAGCCGTACTTCTCTTTGAAGGCTGCTTTGTGATTGGGATCTTCGAGCAGATCGCGGCGGTAATACATGACTTGACCATCGTGGTCATTCGCCACCATATACTTCTTGCCGCCATATTCCAGCAGCGATCGCGGGCCGGGCTGTACGTCCTCGATGTCCCACTTCGGGAAGCGCGGGTCGGTATACCACTGGTCATAGCTCAGGATGTAGTCGCCGCCGACCAGATCGCCCAGCCACCACGCGCCGGCAATCGAGATGTCATACTGGCCGCTGCCGGTGGTGAAATCCGTCAACAGCTTCGGGAAGTGCTCGGCGAAGGGCACTTCGACGATGTTCAACTTGGCGCCCGTAGCCTGCTCGAATTCCTCGCGGATTTCATACAACGGGCCGGAGATTGGCCCTTTCTCACCGGCGGCGTTCACAATGACGGTCACCGTCTGATCTTTGTAGGGGCAGTTATCGCCACACGGTTGAGCGACGACGGGTGGCTTGAGCTCGCCCGCTTTCACCGTCTGGGCGACATTCTCTTCCTGTCCGAGCGGTGTGGGCGTCGGCTGAGCCGGAGCGACCGGCTGCTGGCCGGGTTGCACGGCACAGGCGGTAATCACCGTGACAGTTGCAAGTGCGATTACGAGCGATTGCGGCTTTGCTTGTCGCATGGTTACATCCTCCTCAAAAAGCAAACTGAACTCAGTTGTGACGTGTTGATAAGCCCATTAGGGCCTCAGGACGTGAACACACATCAAACCCGCATTTGTCTACCAAATCAGCCTTCCAAACCGACGATCGCATCACCTCCTCTGAGCGGTCTGACGCTCATACAGGTTGTAAGACTTGCATCGCCGCCTCGATGGGCACATTGTCGTGAACGAGGCAACGCAATGCACGCACGACGCCTGCGGTATTACCGCTTTGCCAAATATTCCGTCCGAAGACTACGCCAGCCGCGCCGCCCTCCAGAGCGCCACGCACGACCTGTAAGGTCTCCGATAATGTCTCCATCTTCGGCCCGCCGGCAATGAGCACAGGCACGGGGCAAGCCTGCGTAACAAGCCTGAAACCCTCAGGGGAGCCCGTGTAGTAAGTCTTAACGAGATCGGCACCGTGTTCGAAGGCCAGCCGCGCTGCAGACGCCATCGCACGGGCATCTTTTGCGTCTGGAATGCGTTCGCTTGGACACGGCAGCGCCTCGACCATGAGCGCTATGCCAGCCTCTGCACACTCCCGTGCCACTTTGGCAATGATGCGAAAGGTCTGCAGCTCAACGGGAATGCCGATGAAGGCCATGACGACGACGCCTTGTGCACCGAAGCGCACTGCATCCTCCACCGAGTGCAGCAGGTCCCATTCTGTGTAGGTGAGCCAGTCTTGCCTGTAAACGCTCGGGCCGCCATCGAGGCGCAAAACAACCGGGACGCGTCCGGCGATCAACGAGTGATAACGTTTCAAGATGCCAAACGACGTCATTAGGCCATCGGCGCCTGCATCAATCGTCTCTTCGATCACTTTGCCCGGATCCTCAAGACCCTCGATGACGCCGTGGGTGCGCCCGTGATCCATCGCAACGATCAGCGCTCTGCCGTCTTTCGCTAAAACAGCCATTTCGTCCTCTTCTTTGCGATGCTCGACCGACGGAGAGTTTTACAACCCCCATCGTCCGGGGCAAGGAGTTCCGTAGGAGGATAGGTCTGTCCTGATCCGGCGAGATTCTATATCTGCAAAGCGGCTTGTCAAACTTGCCGCGTGACCGAAGATGATTAGGTTCTGCGTGCAGCTGGTCGTCAGACTATGCTGCCGATGTGTGCAACTGACCGATGATTAAGCCTGCTGCAAACAGCGCCGAGAAGATCAAGTTGAGCTGCGCCGTGCGCGCCAGGATCGGGTTGAGCGCCGGGCTGCGCGGTGTGCGCCAAAGATCCCGCGCCAATCCAAACGCCACCGGCGCGCTGGCCCACGGCAGCAGCCACGTCCATCCCTGCACAGCGCCGCCGGCGCGCAGGACGAGCGGAATCAGATAGGCGCCGGCCAGCATAAGCGTGTATTCGACGCGCGTGGCGCGGTCGCCAATGCGCACCGCTAGCGTGCGTTTGCCCACCTCGCGGTCGGCGTCCATGTCGCGCAGGTTGTTGACGACGATGATGGCCGTGGCGAACAGCGCGTTCGGCAGCGATGCGATGAACGAAACGGGCGTGAAGCGACCCGTTTGGAGAAAGTAAGTGCCCATCACCGCGACCACGCCGAAGAAGACGAACGCGAACAGATCGCCCAAGCCACGGTAGGCCAGCGAGAACGGCCCGGCGGTATAGGCGACGGCGCAGACGATGGACAGCACACCGATCACCAAGATCGGCCAGCCGCCGGCCATCACTAGATAAACCCCGATCAGCGCGGCCAAGCCGAACACGACCGCCGTCCCAATCAGCATTTGCCGTGGGGTGAGCAGGCCGCTCTGGGTAACGCGCAACGGCCCCTGCCGCATGCGGTCGGCGCCTTTCAAGTAATCGAAGACGTCGTTGGCGTAGTTCGCGCCGACCTGCAACAAGACCGTCGCTATCAGCGTGGCGACGAAAATCAGCGGATCGAACTCGCCCTCGCGCAATGCCAGCGCCGTCCCGACGATCACCGGCGAGATGGAGGCCGGCAGCGTCCGCAGCCGCGCAGCAAGCAGCCAGGGATTCGGACGCGATGCAGCCACCAACCTTCAACCTGCAACCTTTAACCCGCAACTCAGAACAGGCTGAGCTGCTCACCTGCGCTGTCGGATGGCTTGGGTGACGTGCGTTCCTCCTCGGCCTGCGCCGATTTGACGATCTCCGGCAGCCGGCGGAAGTCCTCCTCGATCAAGCTGCGCAGCGATTGCTGATGCAACGCCGCCGCCGGATGGAACATGGCCACGACCACGCGCCCGTCAACGCGCTTGGCCTTGCCATGAATGGCCGAGATCTTCTGGCCGGGGAACCACTTGGCCATCGAGAACCGTCCCAGCGTGATGATGACCTTGGGGTTGATCAATGCGATCTGCCGGTCGAGGTAGTGCGAACACGCCTGAATCTCCTCAGGCAGCGGGTCGCGGTTGCCGGGCGGGCGGCAGTTGTGGCTCACTAGCCCGGCGACGATGTATGACTCATCACCTTCCACGCCGATGTTGTAGAGCGGGAAGTCTCGCTGCGAATAGCGGTGTTCAACTGCAGCTACTTCCGCCTCGACGAAGACGTAGCCGCCGTCGTGGTTGTGCAACAGCCGGCAAAGCATGGCCTCGACCATTTCCGGTTGCTCGACCACCTGCGCCCACCACAAGTTCACCACTAGATACCCGTGCTGCGCAGCCAATTGATCCTTGAGCAACGCACGCTCCTGAGCTGCCTGATTGTTGAAGCCCGGGCCGCGCACTTCGATTAAGATGCGCTCGTCCGGCAGGCAGAAATCGTAGATCAGCGGCGAATTCGGGAACGCGAAGTGATGCACGTAGGGCCGCCCAAGACATTCTAAGATCGCAACCAACTCTTGTTCGCCGAAGCCGGCGCGGTGCATTGCTCGGCCATCAGTGACTCTTTGCGCAACGGTTACGCGCGACTGCCGGCGTTCTTCCCCTGTCCAATGCCCGGCTTTAGCGATGCCGGCAGCTACCATTTCGCGCGTGCGCGCGTGTGCGCGCGCGGTGATCGCATACGGGTCACGTTTGCCTTCGGCGTATTGCGCATACATCGCCTGACGCGCCTTCTCGCGTGCCTTGGGGTCGTGAAAGATACGCCGGTTGTGACAGCGATAGCTGCACGTCCGATATGTGCGCGCATCATAGCGGTCGTAGCGCACAAAGAAGGTCTCTCCGCATATCTCGCAGCGGTCGCCAAGGGTCATCATGCGATCGCCCGGTTGAATGCGACTCGCCGGCTTCCATTCACCATTCACCAGAAACGGATGTTCTGGGGTGACGGTGATCGAAACCGGTTTTGTGTGGGGCTGGCCCTCGGGGCAGACCGTGATTCGAACCAGCGGGCTGCCTTTTGGCAACGTCTCTCGCGGGCGGATATACACGACACGCCGGAACGTGCCGGTGTGGGTGAGCACGAGGTCGCCGATCTGGATGTCCTTGATCGGTTTATAGCCTTCCGACGTGTAAATCATCACACGCGGGCTGATGAAGCATTTCACCACGTTCGTGATGAACACGTCTTCGCGCTTGTAACCGGCGCTGGCCAGCAGCTCGGTCAAGAATTGGCCCGACGGTCCGACGAACGGCCGGCCTTGCTGATCTTCGTGGAAGCCCGGCCCTTCGCCGATCAGCATGACCTCGGCACGGGAGGGGCCTTCGCCGGGGACTGCGTTCTTGCGGCTGGCCGACAGGCCGCACAGCGTGCACGCGCGCACTTCGCTGGCAACTTTGGAGAGGTCGTCCATGAAGCGGGATTATATGTGCGCGCTTTTCGCAGGCAGGTTGCGGTTGTGCGCTACTCCAACACCAACACCCCATCGCGCGCGTCCACGCGCACGGTGTCGCCCTCGTGATACCGGCCTTCCAGGATGGCCAGCGAGAGCGGGTCTTGCAGCTCGTGCTGGATGGCGCGCTTGAGCGGCCGGGCGCCGAAGGCCGGATCGTAGCCCACCTGCGCGAGATGTCGCTTTGCCGCCGGCGTCAGTTCCAGCGCGAGCTTGCGATCGGCCAGCAGCTTGCGCAGCCGGTTGAGCTGGATGTCTACGATCTGCTCGATGTGCCGCTCGTCCAGCGGGTGGAAGACCACGATCTCGTCAATCCGGTTCAGGAACTCCGGCCGGAAGAAGCGCTGCAAGCGGCGCACGATTTCGTCGCGGCTCATGCGCTCCAGGTCTTCGCCGGCCAGCAGGTTGCTGGTCATGATCACCACCGTGTTGCGGAAGTCCACCGTGCGGCCCTGGCCGTCGGTCAGCCGGCCGTCGTCCAGCAACTGCAGCAGCACGTTGAAGACTTCCGGGTGTGCCTTCTCGATCTCGTCGAATAGCACCACGGAGTACGGCCGGCGACGCACAGCCTCGGTGAGCTGGCCGCCCTCCTCGTAGCCCACGTAGCCCGGCGGCGCGCCGATCAGCCGGCTGACGGTGTGCTTCTCCTGATACTCGCTCATGTCGATGCGCACCATCGCCCGCTCGTCGTCGAACAGGAACTCGGCCAGCGCCTTGGCCGTCTCGGTCTTGCCCACGCCGGTCGGGCCAAGGAAGATGAACGAGCCGATCGGCCGGTTCGGGTCTTGCAGGCCGGCGCGCGCCCGGCGCACGGCGTTGCTCACCGCGCGCAGCGCGTCGTCCTGGCCGACCACGCGCTCGCGCAGCCGCTCCTCCATCTTCACCAGCTTGTGCATCTCGCCCTCCAGCAGCTTGGTGACCGGGATGCCCGTCCAGCGCGAGACGACGGCGGCCACTTCGTCCGGGCCGACCTCCTCTTTGAGCAGCGGGTTGCCCTTCTGCAACTCGGCCAACCGGGCCTGCGCCTGCTTCAGCTTCGCTTCCAACTCGCGCAGCCGGCCGTAGCGCAGCTCGGCGGCTTTGGCCAGGTCGGCGTCACGCTCGGCCTGCTCGATCTGCACGTTGGTCTGCTCGATCTGCTCGCGGATGGCGCGCACCTCCTGGATGGCCGCCTTCTCCTGCTCCCACTGCGCGCGCAGCGCGTTGCTCTTCTCCTTCTCGCTGGCGATCTCGGCCTCGATCTTGGCCAAGCGCTCCTTGCTGGCCTCGTCGGTCTCCTTCTTCAGCGCCTCGCGCTCGATCTCCAGTTGCAGGATCTTGCGATCAATCTCGTCCAGCGCAGTAGGCTTGGAGTCAATCTCCATCTTCACCCGGCTGGCCGCTTCGTCAATCAGGTCAATCGCCTTGTCCGGCAACTGGCGGTCGCTGATGTAGCGCGCCGACAAGGTGGCCGCGGCGATCACCGCTGCGTCCTGGATGCGCACGCCGTGATGGATCTCGTAGCGCTCCTTCAGGCCGCGCAGGATGCTGATGGTGTCCTCGACGCTCGGCTCGTCCACGAACACCGGCTGGAAGCGCCGCTCCAGCGCGGCGTCCTTCTCGATGTGCTTGCGGTATTCGTCGAGCGTGGTCGCGCCGATGCAATGCAATTCGCCGCGCGCCAGCATCGGTTTGAGCAGGTTGCCGGCGTCCATCGCGCCCTCGGCCTTGCCCGCGCCGACGACGGTGTGCAACTCGTCAATGAACAAGATGATCTTGCCGTTGGACGAGGTGACTTCCTTCAGCACGGCCTTCAGGCGCTCCTCAAACTCGCCGCGATACTTGGCGCCGGCGATCAGCGCGCCCATGTCCAGCGCGATGATGCGCTTGTCCTTCAGGCCCTCCGGCACGTCGCGCCGCACGATGCGCTGGGCCAGCCCCTCCGCGATAGCGGTTTTGCCCACGCCCGGCTCGCCGATCAGCACCGGGTTGTTCTTGGTGCGCCGGCTGAGGATCTGGATCACCCGGCGAATTTCTTCGTCGCGGCCGATCACCGGGTCGAGCTTGCCCTGTTGCGCAAGCTGGGTCAGGTCGCGCCCGTACTTCTCCAACGCCTGATACGTGGCTTCGGGGTTTTGCGAGGTGACGCGCTGGCTGCCGCGCACCTGCACCAGCGCGCGCAGGATCGCGTCGCGCGTGATGCCGTTGGCATTCAGGATCTGCGTCGCCGCCGGCGTGCGACCGGTGCGCACCGTCGTCGGGTCGGCCAGGGCGAGGAGCAGATGCTCGGTACTCACGAAGTCGTCGCGCATCTGCTTGGCCTCGGCCTCGGCGCGGTCGGCCACCAGGCTCACCTCGCGCGAGAGGCGTACTTCGCCGACGGCGCCGCTCACCTTCGGCTTGTTGCGGATATCGCGTTCTACCAAGTCAGCGATGCGGGCCGGGTTGGCGCCGGCGGCCTGAATGATCGGCGGGACGATGCCGCCGTCTTGTTGCAACAATGCAAGCAGCAGATGTTCCGGCTCGATGTTCTGCTGGCCATACTCCTGCGCCAGCGATTGTGCACTTAGCAACGCTTCCTGCGCTTTCTCGGTGTATTGATTCAGATTCATGCTGCCTTCCCCTTCAAGAAACAGCAGAAGCAATCGCGCTCCACTGCGATGAACTCGATATCGTTGCTGCCATCATAAATCTGCGCGTCAGAGCGACATTGGAGCGCTACTAGCGGTTTATATGCGCACGCGGTCGTTTGCGCACAGCGCGATGCGACTTACAATGGCCGAATGTCCAACTACCGGAAGCAAGGCATGCGGTCACGACCCGCGCATCTCGCCCGGCTGGCCGGCCTGGCGTCGCTGCTGCTCGCCGCGTGTGCGCCCGGCAGCAACACCGGCCAGACGAACGAGACGGCCAGCAGGATTCTGACGGCGGTCGCCACGCGCGCGACGGCCACACCCATCGGCACATCTGTGGCGTCCGCTACAACCGCGACGGCCACGGTGCCGACTTCGCCGACACCGGCCGAGCCGACGGCCACGCCGCAACTGCCGCTGGTCTTCGCGCGCTGCATCGTGCGCGCCGAATTGTCCATGCGCAAAGAACCGGACGACGCCGCACTGGCCACCGCCCCGCTGCAATCGAGCGATATCGTTACCGCTTACGGCCGGACGGCGGACGGGCAGTGGATTCTCGTCTGGAACCGGGAGATCACCTTCGGCTGGATTCCATCCAACGTCCTGGGCTGCACTGCGCCGTTCGAGGACCTGCGGCCCACCGGGCCGGATGTCTTGCTCACGCCTCAGCCGACGGTGGCGCGGCCTGGGCCAATGGCCGGCGCG
>JANWYN010000040.1 GCA_025055235.1 Candidatus Roseilinea sp.
GCCAGGAACGGCACGCCGGCGAAGAGATACGGGTTCCACAGGGGCAGCTCGCCGTCGGCCAGCGACCCGATGATGAAGCGCTTCCAGGGATAGTTCTCCAGGATCAGGTCGGAGAGCAGCTCGTTCTGGGGGACGGTAATGCCGAACGAGGGCGCCGCGGACTTGAACGGTTGCCAGGCGAACAGGTTATCTGCGGGGAGCAGGGTGTAGCCGCCGACGGTGACCGGGAGGAACAGCGCCAGCGGCAAGAGCATGAGCAGCACAATGCACGCCGCAGTGGCCACACGCGGCCGCTTCAGCCATGACAGCAACGATTGCATTGGCCGAAATGTTACCTTAACGGTTTGGCGCTGAGTTCACGCCTGGGCTCTCCCGCAGCTACATCCGCGCAGCGCGGTGATGGGTTGTGGTGTGACGAAGAAGATGCGAGCGAGGGGTGAGTAGGATGTCTAAATTTGTGCTGCTCGAGGATGTGCGGCTCGCTCTCACAAAATCGTGTGTGTTGCAGACGACACATCTATCGCGCGACTGACAAGATAGGGAATGCGCGCAGGGCTTCGTCGCGGGTGAGCATCGCGCTCCTTTGCCAAATGAGTGAGCCAGGCGATGACTTCGGATTCCTCCATCCCTGTGGGATGGCGTTTGTGGTGAAAGAGGATGAAGCGGGTGAATCACTAGACGTAAGACTTGTCCGTGCTGTAAGCATCATGGAGGTGGCGCATCGCATCGCAGAGCTGACCAAGTAAGCGAGGTGGCTTCGGAGTATTCGGCGTGGCTTGTTTTGTCTCCGCAGGGCTTTCAATGGTGCTGATTGTCAGTTGTTTGCACGAATTTGCAAGATAAGCCGCAGGATTACACAGAGCCAAGGCTTTTTGACAAATGTGAGGTTATCCCGCAGAATTGCAGCAGAATACTAAGTCGGGCGGCACATTTCACCACCATAATGACGTTAAATCAAAAGCTCTTGATACGTTATCCCGGCGGGAAGCGCCGCTTACTAGTTTTTTTACAGCATCGTCTTCCTATCGTTAATAATATTGATGGGAGATATGTAGAACCGTTTGTCGGAAGTGGGGCTGTTTTTTTCTATCTGCAACCCACAAGAGCAATACTTTCAGATGTAAACCCAGAGTTAATAGACCTATACCGAGCCATAAGGTATGCTCCAAGAAAAGTTTGGGCAACTTATTGCGGGTTTGGGAATACGAAATCCGATTATCATTACATTCGAGATGAATATGAGCCTAAGACGCTTATTGAGAGAGCCTCCAGAACACTATATCTCAATCGTACATGCTTCAAGGGAATGTGGCGTCATAATCGGGAGGGACGTTTCAATGTGGGATACGGTGGACAGGAGCGACGATGGGTAATTACCGAAGAAGATCTTGTTTTTTGTGCTTCCGTATTACGCAGAGTATCTCTGAGATGTGAAGACTTTCAGCCCATCATTGATCAAACGCAAAAAGGCGATTTCATTTTCCTTGACCCTCCTTACCGTCCCGGCCACAAAGAATGTTCAAACAGCCATTACGTTTGGCACCAATTTAGATACAGTGATTACGAAAGACTCGCGAATTCCCTTCAATGTGCAAAATCGCGGGGTGTTAGATGGGCAATGACCATTTCATCTCATGAAGACATATTACAGCTGCTTAAAGGAAGCTATGTATTAAGAATTCCCCGCGGAACAGGCAAGATGCCTGGCATTATTACATCTGATTCTGGAGAAGTGCTTGTCACATCCTACTCGATCGAAGGTGGAAAGAGAATATGAAAGACTTTTTCAATAGCGCGGCTCAACAGCGTCATCCTTTACGAGTTCTCAAGGACTTTCTTGACAGAGAACAAGCTAATGAGCTTGCCAAGAAATACGATGAGATGCGATTTGTGGGCTATGTTCTCGATATAAACTATAACACTGTCACGATAATTACCTCCGACCCTTATAAAGTTGCAGTTGGTGGTATACCGCGCAATTCGTTGCTAATAATGACGCCTGCGAAACAAGAGAGAATAGCCACTCCCCACTTCACGCTCCTGCGTGTTCTGGACGCGGCTCCTACGCCATTGAGTAAGGAGACACAGCAGACATATTTTGAGCTACAAAAAAAGTCAATGCCAGAGCTCGACATTTTCACGCAGTCCGAGCTACAGTGGGGAGCATTAAATACGGAAGTGCTTGGAATGTTCTATCCCCATCCTGAGAAACAAGATGCAGTAGAGTTCTCGGGGGACATGAACAATTTTGTCAGTGCTCACAAGTATCGCGTCTACGCTCCTGATGCTGCTATCTTGGACCTAGTGATAAATTCACTTGTCTCGCAAGACAAGAGATTCAAGATAGGCGCTTTGCGACTGACAGAATGTCGGCTACCGTTGCCAGACAAACCGCTTTTGCAAGTTCCAGTTTACGTATCCCCAAGGGATTTTCTTGCATCTCGAACAGCGATGTTTGGGAAAACTCGTCTTGGTAAATCCAACGTCGTGAAACTTATCGCCCAGAGTATTCTTGATGCTACTGTGCAAGACAGCAATGTAGGGCAACTGATTTTTGACATCAATGGTGAATATGCAAACGATAACTCGCAGGACGGCAGCAAATCTCTGAGAAGCGCCAATCCTGATCGTTGTGTTGTTTATGCACTGACCCCTAAACCCGCTACTCCTTCTCGGCCCTTGAAACTGAATTTTTACGAACAGCCTGACACGGCGCAGAATATCTTGGCGAGCCTAATTACTCAAGATAATCGCGCCACATCGGATTATATTCGCCGCTTCATGAGCGTTGAGCTTTTGTCATTGGAAGAAATCAAAAAAATGAATGCGGGAAGTGAGAAAACGCGAATTTACCGCAAAATACAAATGTTTTGGGCCATACTCCAAAAGGCTGGCTTTCAGGCGGACGAAAAACGGCTAATAGCCACAGCACCATCAGGTCAACCTCCAAGCGGATTTAATCCTGGTTTCAGGCAAGAGTTGCGAAGTGCAGCATATTCTGCTACTGGAGTTCAGACTGTGCCACAGCCGCCTCGAACATTAGACGATCTTATGCGTGAGATGGAGATTATAGCCAGGTTTCGACGGGACAATCCGAGTAATCCAAGCTTGACCAGCCAGAGTGGCAATGCGCTTTTTGATCCAGATGACATCGCGCTACTAGAGTTTCTTGAGCCGCCTCCTGGCCGAAGTGGCCCAGCAATAATCCAACCATACCGCATTTATCATCATCCTCAAGCAAGCGATTTCGTAAAAGAGATCCTGAAGCTCTTGGATGATGGCAAGACTGTCATACTCGACTTGGGTAATGCTCATCCTGTGCTTTTGGAATACTTCTCAGATTTGTTATCCAAAGCCGTTTTCAGTCACCAAGTTGACAAGTTTAGCAATGACAAGTTGGGAGATAAATACATTCAACTGTACTTTGAAGAAGCTCATAACCTCTTTCCACGCCAGAAAGAGCCAAAGGACATCTATAGCCGCTTTGCAAAGGAAGGAGCAAAGTACCATATAGGGATTGTCTATTCAACACAATCCCCGTCCACAATAAGTGGCGATCTTTTGGCTCAAACTGAGAATTTCTTTGTTGCTCATATGTCATCGCAAGATGAAGTGAACGTGCTGGCGAAAATGAACGTGGCTTATGAAAGCATGAAGGATGACATATTGCGTGCAAAAACGCCAGGATATATTCGAATGCTAACCCGTTCGCACAGATTTGTTGTACCGATACAAGCGCTGAAATTTGAGCCGAATGCCAGTCAACCATCACTATTGTGAGTCAAATATATGCCATATCAAGCAGGAAGAAATCTGCCAGGTGAACATGCCAGTAAGCTTGGGCATTTAGAAGTACTTAAGAGTCCACTAGTCCAACAAATTGTTGATAATTTTGAGCAGCCTGAAGCGGTAGAAACCTCCACTAATATCAAGTGGGAGCCCTTCCCGCATCTTGGCGAACCTCTTGATTTAGTCTTTGCTGTTGACGGTTCGTGGCAACCCGTGACAGATGAACGTCCACCGCACAAAAGTATCGCGTTTATCAAGACAGCCTTGATGAAGGTAGATCAAATTGCCTTAAGCCGAATTGATAAAGATGAACCGCATCCTTTGGCGCTACGAGACTTGATGGCTGAAGCCGCCTTATATCATGCAACCGCTTTTCCCTTAAAACACGTCTATTCTAAAGGACTCAGTGTCTACGATGCAATTCGCCAGATTATTTTCGAGTCACTTAAGGACGCTTCTCTTAACGGGGAAGTGATGGAAACATTTAAGTGGCTTGCTTATGAAAAGTGGTCTAGCTCACCCCGTTCCTCATTACCCCCTTTCCAATGTCCGCACAGTGAAATTGATGGTGTGGCACATGATGCGACTCTGAGTTTTGATGCGGAAGAAGGAAAATGTGCGACTTGCGGCAAGAAGATTTTTATCACTGACATGCTCGGTTTTCATTTGGAAATGAGCGAAAATGCCGCATCAGAAAGTGTCGCTACGGCGTACATGAATATTCATGAGACCTTGCTGTTATTCACAGGTGTTCGCTACTTCTGGGAATCTAGTCGTGAAACGCTCAAACGCAGTTTGTTTCTGAAAGATGGTCCCTTGCAGATTCGCGCTCAATATTCGAAATTGGTCAACCCTATTAGAAATTTCTTGTTGCATGCTTATTCGCAAGGATATCCTATTAGCATAGTGGGCCAAGAAAAGACGGGCATCTTTGTTGATCACTTAAATTTATTGCTGGGTAAGAATGTACCATCCAATCACTTTTTTATCCCTGACCACATTTATATTTGTGAACAGATTCAGAGCAGACCTTCCAGTGGTGCTCCCTACGGAAGAGATACAAACTATGGGGCAAAAGTCTTTATAGTAATGAACGAACGCTGCCGCCTAGTATTGAACATACCTATTTCCGTTAGAATGAGTGAGTTCATTTACAGTCCTGACTCTTCTAAGCTTATCAATCTCGACAGGATACTGGCTACCCTTCCAGGGATAATAAGCAGCAGGCACGAAAATGCACTGATCCCGATAGAGATGGCAAACTCCATAGCATCTTTGTCAACATATCCTTCAGCTCAAGTTTTGAAGCTTTTTGCTGAAGCTATTATCAAACACAAATAGCTGCCCAACAAGTGGTTTCAGCCGACCCACTCCGCTTCGCTACGCGGGCGGCTGAAGCGCAGGCCGTTAGGCACATATGAGCATGCCTATGCGCGCGATTCGCCATGCTGTGATTGCACTTCTATTTGCCGGCTGGATCGTCGCTTGTTCGACGACTCGATCGAGCGATCCGTCACCCGCTCCTTCCCCCGTGCCGTCGTACACACCGGCGACGATTCCATCATCCGCACCATCCGCCTCGGCCTTGGTGGGCATCTGGCAAGCCTCGCCCAGCATGGGCAGCGGCTGGAACGATACCTACCGGTTTTGGAAGGATGGCAGGTTCCGCTTTCACACCAGTCAGATGAATTGCTCGGCCCGAGAGATTGGCTATGCGGGTTCCTGGCAGATAGAGGGACAGCAACTGATCCTCTACATCGTGGAGCGATCGGTGATCGAGGGTGGCACGTTGGCACCGGCGGGCCCCGCTTGCGCCACCCAGTACGAAATTGTGGGAGGCAACCTGGCAGTGCAGTCACTCTACGTGCCTGAAAAGAAGACCCTCGCGCTGAGCGAGATCAAGATGGATGATTTTGGCTACGACTTGAAGCGTCCGACTGTTTTCATCGCCGATCAGCAATATTGGCAATTCGATACCGACCCCGAGGCTTATCCCGAATCCTCTCCCACCCGGTAGCGGTCTTTATTGGTGGTATTCGCTTGATCAGCCGGCTTCTCGCTTCGCTGCCATTGCCTTTTTGCGACCCTACCGATCCGTTTGTGCCCGGAATGGCAATCAACATCGCTGACGCTCAGTAGAATCGCTTTCGAATGAACCGGAGAATCCCTAAATTAACCGTTGCCTCCTTCCAACCGGGCGAACAGGTGATCTGGTGGAAACGCATCCCGGGCGGCGACTACGTTTATCCCGTGCCGGCGGTCGTGATCGGTGCGACGGCAAAGCGTATCAAGATTCAGGCAGACGACGATGGACAAGCCGTCATCCGCTACGTGCCCCCGGAGAGCCTCCAGAAGCGGCCTGCAACCTATGAAGCGCAGACGCAGGAATACGTCTTGGAATTGCTTCGCCAGGAGCGCTCCTATCTCACTGCCGAGTACGGCGTCAAACGCATTGGAGTCTTCGGCTCGTATGCCAAAGGCTCGGCGAACGAGACGAGCGATGTGGACATCATCGTGGAGTTCGAACGTCCCCTGGGGTTCAAGTTCATCGAGTTCGCTGAGCATCTCGAACGCCTGCTCGGCAGAAAGGTGGATGTGTTGACCCCCGCCGGGCTTCGAGGAATCAGAATCCCTCACATCGCACGAGACATTGCGGAGAGCATCGTGTATGTCTGAGCGGACAGACAGGGACTTCCTGAGCGACATTCAAGAAGCGATCCGTCGCATGGCGGAATACACAACAGGCGGGTCTTCTTGGAAGACGCGAAGACGCAGGACGCCGTCATTCGTAACCTTGAGATCATTGGCGAAGCAACGAAGCACCTGTCGAAGGAATTCAGAGAGCGACACCCCGATATCCCCTGGAAGAGCATGGCTGGCGCGCGAGACCGATTGATACACCACTATTTTGGCGTCAACCTCGACATCGTATGGCGAATCGTAACGGATGAATTGCTCGAGGTGGCTTCACGACTCACCGAAATTTTGCGCGAAGAAGACAACGCCTGATCACCGTCTGTTCAGGGAGAGCGCCTGCCCTCGCATCTCCCCAAGAACCCGGCCCGCACATGCCAGACAGCCGCCGTCAGCCGCGCAGTGCAGCCGTCCACGTCGTAGGTCGGCTTAGCCTCGGTGAGCTCAACGCCGCGCGTATGCGAACGGGGCTGCACTTGTCACGAAGACACAAATCGCTTCGCACCTTCGTAGTCCTCCCGAGGACGGAAGAAGCCGCGCGCCGTTTCGGACGCCTGCGCACCAGGCATCCGGAACGGCGCGCGTCCTCTTTCCTGAAGAGCGGGTGCGATGTGCTGCGATGTCCCCGACCAGATTCACACCAACAACTTCCAACCCTCACTGCTTGAAGCAGGCTGCGATGTGCTGCGATGCGCCCCGCCCATGCTGGAGTCTACCACAAACATGATACAAAGTAAATGCAAACATTTGACAAGGCTTGTTTTTGCCGCTTCGAGCCCGGCGCAGTAACATTCCAACCCATGCCGCACACGCTCCTTGTGAAGCACGCCGACCGGCTGGTGACAATGGACGCCGGCCGGCGCGAAATCCCCGACGGTGGGCTCTACGTCGAGGACAACCGCATCGTCGCAGTCGGGCCGACCGCCGCGCTGCCGCAAACCGCCGACGAGGTGCTCGACCTGCGCGGGCACATCGTCCTGCCCGGCCTGGTCAACACCCATCACCACATGTACCAAAGCCTGACGCGCGCCATTCCGGCGGCGCAGGACGCCGAGCTGTTCAGCTGGCTGCGCGCGCTCTACCCAATCTGGGCGCGCCTGACGCCGGAGATGATCCGCGTCTCGACCCAGACGGCGATGGCCGAGCTGCTGCTCTCGGGCTGCACCACCACCAGCGACCACCTCTACATCTTCCCCAACGGCTGCCGGCTGGACGACAGCATCGAAGCCGCGCGCGAAGTCGGCATGCGCTTCCACGCCAGCCGCGGCGCGATGAGCGTGGGCGAGAGCAACGGCGGCCTGCCGCCCGACAGCGTGGTCGAGGACGAGGCCGCCATCCTGAAAGACACCCAGCGCCTGATCGAGACCTACCACGACCCGGCGCGCTACGCCATGCTGCGTATCGTCGTCGCGCCGTGCTCGCCCTTCTCGGTCAGCCGCGACCTGATGCGCGAGTCGGCCAAGCTGGCGCGCGCCTACGACGTGTCGCTGCACACGCACCTGGCCGAGAACGACAACGACGTGAGCTACAGCCGGGCACGCTTCGGCATGACGCCAGCGGAGTACGCCGACGACCTGGCGTGGACCGGCAGCGACGTCTGGCATGCCCACTGCGTCCGGCTCGACGACCACGGCATCGCCCTGTTCGGGCGCACGGGCACGGGCGTGGCGCATTGCCCGTGCTCGAACATGCGCCTGGCGTCGGGCATCGCGCCGGTGCGCAAGATGCGCGCGCACGGCGTGCCGGTCGGCCTGGGCGTGGACGGCTCGGCTTCCAACGATGCGGCGCACATGTTGAACGAAGCGCGCACGGCCATGCTGCTGCAGCGCGTGGGCTTCGGCCCGGACGCGATGACGGCGCGCGAGGCGCTGGAGATCGCCACGCTGGGCGGCGCGCGCGTGCTCAACCGCGACGACATCGGCGCGCTGGCTCCCGGCATGGCCGCCGACTTCGTCGCCTTCGACCTGCGGCAGATCGGCTTCGCCGGCGGCTTGCACGATCCGATCGCCGCCCTGGTGTTCTGCGCATCTGCAAACGTCGCCTACAGCGTGATCAACGGCCGGGTGATCGTCCGCGAGGGCCAGATCACCACGCTCGACCTGCCGCGCCTGCTGGAGCGGCACAATGCGCTGGCGCGGATGCTGGTCAACGGGGAGGCGTGACCGGCCGGCACAGCCGATAGACCTCGCGCGTGCGTTTGGCGATCTCCGGCCAGGCGTAGTCGCGGACGAAGCGTTCGGTGGCCTCCAGCATGCGCCGGCGCTCGCCTGGGTCGCCGATGATGCGCCGGATTTCATTGGCCAGGTGTTCGGCGTCGCCGCGACGGAACAGCGCCAGCCCAGCGCAGTAGCCGGCGATCTCGCGGTGCGAGTCCACATCTGACGCCAGCGCCGGCGTCGTCCGGTGCGCCAGGCCGGTCACGACGGAGTAGGAGAAGTCGGCGTGCGTGTTGGGGTAGATCAACAGGTCGCTCGCCGCGATGTGGCGCGCGACGTCAGCTTCGCTCAGGTAGCCGGTGATCCGCACGCGCGCGCCCAGCCCCAACTGTTCGATCCGGCGGCGCAGCGCGTCCAGATACCAGCGCTGCGATTCCAGGCGCACCCCACCGGCAATCAACAGCACGTAGTCGTCCGGCAGGCGCGCCAGCGCCTCCAGCGCCAGCATGTGCCCCTTCGGCGGCGCGATGTAGCCGAACTGGCAAATGACGTGCGCGTCCTCCCACCCCCACGCTGCGCGCAACGCCTGCGCTGCTTCGGGCGAGGCGGGTTGCACATCGGGCGCGCCGGCGGGGATGACGTGGATCTTGTCCGGCGATACGCCGCGTGCGACCAGATGCGCCTTCAGCCGCGCGCTCAGCACGATCACCTGCTGCGCGCGATCGAAGATGTCCTTGTTCAGGTAGCGGGCATACGGACCCAGCCAGCGGTTGTAGAGCGACCACTTGGCCTGCGCCGCCGCATGGCGCACGCCACGCCCGGGCACATCAAGCGGGCCGTCGAACGAGACGTGCCGGGTGATGACCAGCGGCTTGTGGATGCGGCCGGCGAAGGCGTCGAAGTGGTTGCGCCAGGGCAGCAGGTAGCCGAAGAAGCTGTATTCGTGCTGCACGTGGGCGATGTCGCCGGCGTTCATCTGCTCGCCCCAGCGCGCGTAATCGCTGCGCGGGTGCGGTCGCCGGTCGAACGGCACGATCGTCACGCGCACGTCGTCCAGCCGGTTGAGTGCATCGGTCAGGTGCACGGTGTAGTCGGCGATGCCGCAGCGCACCTGCCATGAGGTGAACATGGTGATGTTCACTTTGCAAGCACTTTCCGAGTTGGCAAAAAGATCACCCGCAATCTGCCCGGCGACTAAAGTCACGGGCGACTTGCGGCGAAAGCCGGTACGCGCGCCGGCTTTACTGTGCGTTGGGCGCAGATTCATCCGCCGCGCAAATCGCCCGCCGCTCCTATTACGCGGGAGTGTTGTGACGACTTCCGCGCGCCGGCCGTGGCTGAATCATGCCAGCGAAACACCCCTCTCGTTGATCTCCCGGTAGAAAGCGCCGCCGCGAAGGCGCGCTTCGTGTTCTTCTGGAGGTTCAATCAGCAGATCGAACGAGAACAACCTGCCACGCTTCATCAGCGGCGCCCAACGCATGCGGATCGCTACGGCATCCTCATAAGCGCTCTGGATGATGTCCTTGACGATGAGCAAATCTACGTCGCTGTGTTCGTCGGGATTGCCATAGGCGTAGGAGCCGAACAAGATCACTTGCCGGGGCGCGAACTCGTCCACGAGCACCTGCAAGTACGGCAACAGGTCGTCGGCGATGCGGCTGACCGGCCGGGACGGGTCACGCAACGCGGCCAGATTCAACGACTTGCGTTGAGCTTCGAGGACGGTCATACGCGGATTATAGCGACCGGCGCGCAAGCGGGGTATATCGGGTGCTTCGCTAGCGGGGGCGGTAGGGCGCGCTCTGAATGGCCCGCATGAGCTGCCGCAGCGCGCCGTTTGCGGCGCACATGGGCACGGAACGGCGTCCGTGCCCTACGAATTCCCGGCGACCGAAGTCGCGGGCAATTTGCGGCAAAGCCGGCCGCGCGCCGGCTTTGCCATGCGTTGCGCGCGGATTCATCCGCTGCACAAATCGCGCACTGCCCCCGTTAGAAAATGCACTTCTCCAGCGCGCGGGCCAGCATGCGCCAATGAAGCGCGGCGCGGTCGTGCCGGCCGCGCACTGCCGAAGCTAACATCAGGCTCGACTCGCGGCCGGCCAGCATGAGTTGCACGGCGGCTTCGGCGACGCGCCCGTGATGCTTGCGAAAGTAGTAGCGCAGGCTATCCACGCCAGCGCAATAGCTCGCTTCCGACAGGCTGCGGCTGGTGCGCTTCCACAAGTGCATCACCTTCGCATCCGGCACATAGTAGATGGCGAAGCCGGCCTCGCCGATGCGCTTGCATAGGTCTATGTCCTCGTAATAGGCGAAGAACGCCGGGTCGAAGCCGCCGGTCGCCTCGTAGGCCTCGCGCCGGAGCATCAGGGCCGCGCCGGAGATTTCGCCGACGCGCGCGACCCGAGCGTAGTCGCGACCGCGCTCCTCGAACACGTTGCGCCGCGCCAGCCGGTAGAGCTTCGTCATGTCCACGAATACGCTCCAGACGGTCGGCAACGGACGCCCTGAAGGTTGCAGCGACCCATCCTCGTTCAGTAGCATCGGCCCGCACGCACCGGCATCGGGGTGCGCATCCATGAACGTCGCCAGCGACCGCAGCGCGCCGGGTTGCACGAACGCGTCGGAGTTGAGCAGGAAGCGATAGCGCCCGCGCGCAGCGGCCAGGCCGAGGTTGTTGCCGCGGGCGAAGCCGAGGTTCTCACCGGCCTCGATCACGCGCACGCCTGCGAAAGCATCGCGGATCGCCTGCGCCGTGCCGTCGGTCGAAGCGTTGTCCACGACGATCACTTCGGCATCTAGCCCGCTCGTTGCAGCATCGCTCAGCGCGGCGCGCACGCAGTCGCAGGTCAGCTCGCGCGTGTTGTGGGTGAGGATGATGACGGACACGTCCATCGCACGAGGTTAGCCTTTGCCGGCTAGCAGCAGGCGCAGGGCGCGGCGATACGTCGCGCGCTCATGTGCATCGCGCGCGCGCAACCAGCGCAGGAGCACGCCGGCCGAAGCCACCATGCGCACGCCGAACGACCGCGCCGGCGAGCAGCACTTGTCCATGAACTTGACGCTGCCCTCGTACATCATGTAAAGCCGGTCCGGCGCGGCGCTCTGGCTCTCGAGGTGGGTGACGACGGCCTGCGGCACGAAGGCGATCCGCCAGCCGGCGCGCCGGATTCGCCAGCACCACTCGACATCCTCGCCATACATGACGGGAAAGAGCTCGGCGTCGTAGCCGCCAACGCGCGCATAGACCTCGCGGCGCACGATGTAGCACGCGCCGCTCAGCCAGTCCGGCTCGGTCACGTCCGTGTGCGGGTCGCACAGCGCCACGTGCTGCGCCATCCAGCGATTGCCCTTGAAGCGCCGCCACAGCCCGGTCACCTCCATGAACGCCGGCAGGAGCGCAGGGAAGTCGCGGCATGAGGGCTGCAGCCGGCCGTCGGCATACACCAGCTTCGGACCGGCCAGGCCGACCTGCGGATGCGCATCCATGAACGCGACGAGCGTTTGCAGCGCGCCGGCGTGGACAACGGTGTCCGAGTTGAGCGGCATCAGATAGCGGCCGGCAGCCCAGCGCAGCATCTGGTTCTGGTTGGCCGCGAAGCCGAGCGGCGCCGGGTTCTGGATGGCGCAGACAGATGGGAACTCGCGCATCAGCGCGCCGAACGCGCCGTCGGCGTCGGGCGTGTTGTTGACGACGAACACCTCCAGCCTCAATGCGCCGGCCGTCGCGAAGATTGAGCGCAGGCACGCGCGCGTCAACTCCGGCGTGTCGTGGTTGACGATGCAGACGCTCAGGTCGGGGCGGGGGTCAGTCATGGGAGCGTCTAATCATCAATCATCAATCATGAATCATGAATTATTGATGATTGATGATTAGCATTTGTCTTCCTTTCGCCCAACAGCGACCGCAGATAGTTGCGATAGTAGAACCGGCTGGCGCGGAAGTTCACCTGCATCAGCTTGTCGTATGGCCGCGTGAGCTTGAAGGCGAGCAGCGCGGCGGCGTTGATGAGCACGCCCGGCGTGTGCGCGATCGCCCACGCCATCCAGCGATCCCGCCCACCCACGAGCAGCGGCGCATAGCGCTCGCGATAGATCTGCGGCGAATAGCCATCCACGGCGCGCGAGAGCAACATGACCACCGGGCTGCGCCACGGTTCTTTGCGCGTGATGCTGCGCTTGGCCGCGTCGGAGAGGTGCGGGAACGACCAGATCAACTTCGGCCACTGCACCATCCAGATCTCGAAGGCGCGCGCCGTCCACGAGGCGTTGCCGTAGCGAATGACGATCCACGGCGCGCTGATGAAGCGCGCATCGCCTGGCAACGGCGCCTGGAAGATCACGCCCACGTGGATGAACGCAGTGCCGTAGTAGCGCTCGCGTTCGCGCGCCAGCCAGAGATCGCGCCGGATCACCACGCAGCCGATGAACGACATGTATTTGGCGGCGTCCACGAACAGCCGCTCGTGTTCGTGTGGGCCGTAGGTGCGATCTTCCCCGACCGGCAGCACGCGCGCCTGCTGCAACTCAGACAGGTCGGTCGAGCGCGCCTCGGCGTTCACGATGAGCAGGCAGTACCCTTGCGCGATCGCGTCCAGCACAGCCCGGATCGCGCCGGGCTTGAGCAGGTCGTCGTCGGAGAACAGCCAGCAGAACCGCCCGCGCGCCTCCTGCACGGCGCGGTCGTAGTCCCGGTCGAAGCCGCCGTTCCGCTCCAGCCGCAAGTAGCGCAGGTGCGGCATGCGCTGCTCGTAGGCGCGCACCACCTGCTCGGTGTCGTCGGTGGACGCGCCATCCACGACGACGATCTCAACCTCGTCCGTCATTTGGCCGATGAGGCTATCGAGCGTCTGGCCAATGAACGCCGCCCGGTTGCGTGTGGCGATGCAGATGGAGAGGATGGGTTCGCTCATGGCTTCACGAAGACCAGGCCGATCACGCCCTCGCCGGGCAACTGCGCGATTGCCTCGAAGCGCCGGAAGTTGCGCCCCATCCAGACCGGCTCGCGCCAGAAGCGCCAATATTCGCCCGACCAGCGCCTCAGCAACTCCGCGCGCAGGATGCCGTCGCGCTTTTCGCCGTAGAGCGCGCAATGTGCCGGCCGGCCGGTCACGCTGTAGATGTGCTCGTCCAACATCGGCTCGTCGTAGAGATACTCGAGGAAGGTGTAGCCCTGCTCATCGCTGCCCAGCAGGCCGTAGTGATCCACGTTCGTATATAGCGCATAGCCGCGCGCGGCGCACGGCACGGTGATGATCATGCGGCCGCCCGGCTTGAGCAAGGCCCACATCTTGCCGATCGCTTCACGGTCGCGCGGGATGTGTTCGACTACCGAGATGCTGGTGATCAAGTCGAAAGTCTCGTCGGCGAAGGGCGCGTCCTCGATCAAACAGCCGTGCGCAGCGCAGCGCGCGCTCAGCCCGCACGCGGCGATGTGCTGCTCGATCAACGCCAGGTCGTGCTTGTCCGGGTTGATCAGGTCGGCGCGCGCGGCGCGACCTTCGCTCATCAGCACGATGGGGAAAGTGAACGGCGACGACACATCGAGGTAGCGCGCGACCTGCCCCTCCGGCAAATGCCGCCAGGCGAACTCGAACTCAAAATAGCGCGTGAGCACCATCGGCGAGAACAGCATGTGCAGCAGCCAGCGCGCCTCCAGCCGCGACTCGTTCATCCCGAACAAGGTCTTCAACCCGACTCGGGTGCAAATCGGATGGAACCACAGGCCGGGCGTGCCCAGGCCATGCGCGACCAGCCAAGTCAGCGGGACGAGTGCGCTGCCGAACAGCCGGTAGGCCAGCCGCACGGCGCGCGGCGGCCGCGGCGCAGCAGGGGGAATGCGTGCATAGACGCGTTCCAAGGCTGTGGATTGCCCTCCTCGAGTCGCGGCGCGATTGTACACACAGGTAGCCCGCGTGGGCATGAAGAGGCGCATTCGCCAACAGGGGCAGACGCATGCGTTAGGGCGCTCTGCCATGTGCGGGGCGCAGAATATAGGACGCCACACGCAATATGACACCCGTGGGCGTGGGATGTAGGGCGCTCTACCCCATTCGGGGCACAAAAACCCGCCCGGGCGTAAACGCCCGGGCTGAAAGGGATAGGCTACGCGCAGCTCTTGCCCGTTCGCTCAGCGCCGGGATTTATCCCGGCGCGATCGAGGCGAATAACGCCGCCGGTCAGTCCGTGTTCACCCACCTGGCACAAACCGCGACGCCCCCAACAAAAAAAGCACCCGCATCAAGCCCGCGCCTACCGGGCCACCCACACCACTCAGTAGCCGTGCCCTTCACGGACGCGGTAGCAGGCCGCACGGGCGTGAAAGGCCTCGGCTACCTTCCGATTGAGTAGATAAGCCGCCCGGCGCGCTCACGCACGAACGCGCCGGCCTGACGCAGCTCGGCCGGCGTGATCATGCCGACCAGGATGAAGCCGACCGGCAGCAGCGCGAAGATGCCGAGCTTGATCGCGACGCGCACAGGGAAGGCAATCGCCGGCACGAACAACCCGGCGATCAGCAGCGCGAATTGCACGGCCAACGCCGCCAGCATGCGGCCCACCGGGTACGGCAGCGGATAGCGCCGCTGCACCAGCACATACAGGACGAGCGGGGTGACGCCGAAGCCGGCCATCGTCGCCGCCGTCGCGCCCCACAGCCCAAATTGCGGGATGAGCACGGCGTTCAACGCGATGTTGACCAGTGCGCCGAGCAGCACGCCGGCGCTCACCTGGCGAAGCTGTTTGCCCATCATCGCGCCGACCGTGAAGACCGTGCCGAACGCGCTGAAGACGTGCATGTAGGCCAGAAAGCCGACGTAGGGCGCCGCCGGGAAGTAGGCCGGCCGCGTCAGCACGATCAAAATTTCGATGGCGAACAGGCCGAGGAACAGGCCGATGGCGAGCACGCCCGCGACCAGATAGCGCGCCATGCGCACGTAGCGCACGTGAGCCAGGGGTTGATGTTGCATGGCCAGCGCCAGCGGCGTCCACGCCGTGTAGATCGGCGCCATGGCCACGTAGGTCAGGCCGGCGATTTTGTTGGCGATGTCGTAGTAGCCCAGCTCGGCTGCGCTCACCCACTGGCCGAGGAACAACCGGTCGGCCAGCGTCAGCGACCACACCGAAAGCGTCGTCGGCAGCAGCACCGCCCCGGAGCGCAGCAGCAATCCGATCGCCTCGCGTGACGGCCGGCCGATGAAGCCGCGCATCAGCACCAGCGCGACGACCAGCACGCACGCGTTCACCGCCAGCGGCGCGAGCAGCATGCCCGTCACGCCCAACCGCAAGACGACGATGAACAGCAGGTTGAAGATCACCGTGCCGGCCAGCGAAGTCAAGCTGAGGATCATGCCCCAGCGCACGCGCAGCGCATCCTGTGCTGCGTTGACCAGCACGGTCGCCGCCAGGCCGATGCACAGCGTCAGGCCGAGAAATTGGACGAGCGACACGTGCGCCCCGACGATCGGCGCGAACCCGCCCAGGGTCGGCGCGGCGACGGCCAGGGCGAGTCCGAGCGCCAGACCGTTGGCGATGACGATGGCCAGCGCGCTGCCGGTGATTTGGCCTTGCCAGCGTGCTTCGCCCGGCCGGTCGTTGAAGTGCGTCGCCAGCGCCTGCGGCAGCGCGAACATCGCCACCGTGCTCACTGCCGCGACGACCGTTTGCAGGTACCCCGATGCGCCGTAGTCATCCACCGTCAAGATGCGGGTGATGATCGGCGTGAAGATCAACGACAGCAGCGGGCCGGCCCATTGCACGGCGCCGTAGCCGGCCACCATCTTCGCCAGGCGTTGGAACAGGTCGCGCAAGGTCGAAAGCGGCGCCCGCGCTCAGGACGACGAAGGCTGGAGCTGGCCGGTCGTCTGCTGGATCAGCTTGGCTACGATGTCGTAGCGGCCGAAGGCGGGGATGAAGTACGCGCCCTGCACCAGGTCACGGATGCCGTTTAAGATCTCCATGGCGATGATCGCGCCCTCGGTGCGGGTCTTGTTGCCGGCGGCTTCCAGGCGCCGGATGATCGCTTCCGGCATCACTACGCCCGGCACCTCGTTGCGCAGGAACTGGGCGTGGCGCACGCTCGCCAGGGGCAGGATGCCGGCCAGGATCGGCAGCGTGAGCTTGCCGAACATCTGCTCGTAGTAGGCGATGAACCGGCGCGCCATCTCGGCATCGAACACCGGCTGCGTTAGCGCGAAGTCCGCGCCGCACTCGATCTTCTTGCGCAGCAGCTTGGCTTCCTTCTCGAAGTCGGTCGGGGTGAGGTTGGCAGCCACGCCGACGAAGAACGAACACGGCTTGCCGATGGACGCGCCCAACCCATCCTGGCCGGTGTTGAACCGCTCTTTGATCATCTGCACCAGGCCGGTGGGCACGATGTCGTGGTTGTCGTTGGCCTGCGGGTAGTCGCCGATGCGCGTCGGATCGCCCATGGTGACGAAGATGTTGCGGATGCCCAGCGCATGGGCCGCCAGCAGATCGCCCTGCACGCGCAGCAAGTTGCGCCCGCGCACGGGGAAGTGCAGCACCGTCTCGATCTCTGCGCCGGCCTGCACGCGATGCGCAGCGGCCAAGCCGGTCATGCGCATGCGCGCCATCGGGATGTCGGAGATGTCGAGCACCGTCGCGCCGGCTTCCTTCAGCATGCGCGCCGTCTCTTCGATGGCCGACGTGTCGGCGCTCTTGGGCGGCTCGACCTCGACCGTGGTCACGAAGCGCCCTTCGGCCAGCGCTTGGGCCAGCGTGGTGGGGATGCCGGCGTCGCCATACGGGTGCGCGTGCCCCTCGGCAGGATGATGAATTTCAATCTTGGCAACCGCTGTAGACGCATGCGCACTCGGCGTCAGCGCGTCGAACGCAGCGCGCATGGCGCGCACGTGCGCCGGCGTGGTGCCGCAGCACCCGCCCACCAATCGCACGCCGGCCTCGATGAAGCGCCGCGCGTAGTCGGCGAAGTATTCAGGCGTGGCCGGGTAGAACACCCGCGAACCGCGCGCCTCAGGGAAGCCAGCGTTGGGCATGGCGGACAGGCCCGGCACATGGCCGGGCATGGTCTTCGCGGCTGCCGCCATCTGGCGCATCACCTCGAGCACGCCGCGCGGACCGGTGGAGCAGTTCGCGCCGATCAGTGCCGGCTGCCACTTGGCCAGTGTCTGAGCCGCCTGGAGGGGTGTCACGCCCATCACGGTGCGCTGTTCACGGTTGAAGGTCATCTGGGCGACCACCGGCAAGTTGCACGCCGCCCTGGCTGCCCGCAAGGCTTCTTCGAGTTCGGCCAGATCGGAGAACGTTTCGAGGATCAACAGATCGGCGCCAGCTTCGGCCAACGCGACGATCTGCTCGTAGAACGCGCGGTAGGCTTCGTCGCGACTGACGCTGCCCAGCGGAGCGAGGTTTGCGCCCAGCGGCCCGACTGCGCCGGCGATGAGGATGTCTGGGCGCACGTCGCGCGCGGCCTGGCGCGCCAGTTCCACGCCGCGCGCGTTGATCTCCGCTGCCGCGCCTTCCAGATTCCACCCGGCCAGCCGGAGCGCGTTCGCGCCGAAGGTGTTCGTCTCTAGGATGTCTGCGCCGGCGGCGGCGTATTGGCGATGGATGTCCAGCACGACTTCGGGGTGCGTCAGGTTGAGCGCGTCGTAGCATTCGTCGAAGTCGAAGCCGCGGGCATACAACATCGTGCCCATCGCGCCATCGGCGAGCAAGGGGCGTTCGGCCAAGCGTTCGAGGAAGTTCAAGTGAGACATCGTTCGTTCGAATCTTCTTCAGGACCGAGGCGGCGCTACGTTTCGCGCTGTTGCAGGCGCGGAGATCAGCGCAACGCGCGCGCCGTGAGCAATTGGGGTTCGACGTTGCAAACGTGCGGCAACTGCTCCAGCGCGCCGATGCTGTGGAGCGCGGCGGCGACATCGCCATCTTCGCGCTCTAACCAGGCCGCATGAGGTGCGTAGGGCAACGTTTGGGCGATGATGAAGCCGAGCTTGCGGAATGCATCTGCGTGCGCTTCAGCGCGTGCGCCTTCGTCGAGGCGGATGAACACCCGTCCGGTCGGCACGTATAGCGCGCCGCCGGTGCTGCGGTAGACGGCGCTGACGTCGTCGCTCAGCGTCTTCGGTTCTCCCTCCAGAATCAGGTAGGTGCCGTCGTCGTCTTCCAGCGCCAACATGGCTCGCTTGGCCTGGGCACGAGGCGCATTCTTGACGGCGTGGTAGCCCTTGGCGCGCGTGTAGATCACCTCGGGATGCTCCGTGCTGGCGCGCAGGCGCGTCGGGTAATCCGACAGGTTGCTCATGGCTGATGCCGCATGTATATGCGGGGTGATAGATGTTCGACGACTGTTTGACAGGATTATATCGGTCGTTATCATCAGCGCACATCCCAAGTGACGGCGCCGCGCGTTTGCCCTCCAGCCCCGCGCCTATTCTGAGGGTCGCAGCCATGCGCCGCTTCCGCAAGGGAAAGGAGTATTTCCATGAGCACATACACCGTCCAATATGGAGGCAAAGGGGGACAGACGTACAAGCTGGAAGAGAGCAACGACCTCATCGCCGTGCGCACCCGCAGCCACAATCCGGTCTTCGTGACCACGCCGGGCGAAGGCGCGGCCCTCTCCGACGACGCCTTGGCGATCCTCGGTCACTTCGAACTCGAAGAGCAGTATTTCAACGCCGGCGTGGCCGTGTTGCGGACGCGCACGACGCGCCAGGCCAAGTCCATCCGTGATCAGGCGCGCGCCGTGCTCAAGGGCGAGCCGGATGTGCGTTTCGCCGGCCGCGTGCTGGTGGATCCGCAGTCGAAGGCGCCGGTGCTCTACACCGAGAACCTGTTCGTCAAATTCGACGACGAGGCGAAGGCCGCAACCTGCCGCCAGCTCATCAAGAAGTATGGCTTGGTCGTCAAGTCACGCGTGCACTACGTGCGCAACGGCTACTTCCTCGCCGCGCCGGAAGGCATCGGGCTCGAAGTGTTCGACGTCGCCCAGCGGTTGCTCCGAGAAGATGCCGTGGAACTCTGCCATCCCGAGCTGATCCGTCGCCGGCGCGACCGCGCGGCGTTTCCTAACCAGTGGCATCTGCGCAAGACCACCATCGGCGGCCGGCTGATAGACCAGAGCGCTAACGTCGAGGCAGCCTGGGCGCTCTCGCAAGGCGAAGGCGTGACGATTGCAATCATTGACGACGGCGTGGATATTGACCACGAGGAATTCCGCTCGGCGGGCAAGATCGTCGCCCCGCGTGACGTGACGCGCCGGACGAACGACCCCCGGCCGGGGAACTTCGACAACCACGGCACGGCTTGCGCCGGCGTGGCCTGCGCCAACGGTGCGTTCGGCGCGTCGGGCGTGGCGCCCAAGGCGCGGCTAATGCCGATCCGGCTGGCCTCCGGCCTTGGCTCACAGAGCGAGGCCGACGCCTTTGTGTGGGCGGCGCAGAACGGCGCCGACGTGATCTCGTGTAGTTGGGGGCCGGCCGACGGCGAATGGTGGAACCCCGACGATCCGCTGCACAAGCAAGTCGTGCCGCTGCCCGACTCCACGCGCCTGGCAATGGACTATGCCGTGCGCAACGGGCGCAACGGCAAGGGCTGCGTGATCTTGTTCGCCGCCGGCAACGGCAACGAAAGTGTGGACAACGACGGCTACGCCAGCTACGAGAAGGTGATCGCGGTGGCGGCGTGCAACGACATGGGGACGCGCGCGGCCTACAGCGACTACGGCAAGGCGATCTGGTGTGCCTTCCCCAGCAACAACGGCCGGCCGTCGCTTACGCCCGGCATCTGGACGACGGACCGCACCGGCACACCCGGCTACAACCCCGGTCAGACCAGCCGCGGCGACGCGCAGGGCAACTACACCAACAGCTTCGGTGGCACGTCGAGCGCATGTCCCGGCGTGGCCGGCGTTGCAGCGCTCATCCTGGCGCGCAACCCCGACCTACGCTGGGACGAGGTGCGCGAGATCATCAAGAATTCGTGCGACAAGATAGACCCGGCCAACGGCAACTACGACGCCAACGGCCGGAGCGCCTGGTATGGCTTTGGGCGGGTGAACGCGCGCAAGGCAGTCGAGCTGGCCGCGCCACCGCAGCCGCAGCCGGTGGTGATCGTGTCGGTCAAGCAGGATGTGCCGATCCCCGACCTGAAGTCGGCGAAGCTGAGCGCGACCGTTGCCGAGACGCGCCCGCTCAAGGCGCTTAAGGTCTGGGTGGACATCGAGCACACCTATCGCGGCGATCTGGTCGTCACGCTCAAGCCGCCGGCGGCGTCCGGCATCGGCGACATCGTGCTGCACAACCGGCAGGGCGGCAGCGCCGACCACATCAAGCAGACCTACGACGCGGCCAACACGCCGGCGCTTGCGTCGGTTGCCGGCAAGTCGCCCAGCGGCGAATGGACGCTGCTGGTCGCAGACAAAGCGCGCTACGACACCGGCAAGATCCGTGAGTTCAAGCTGGAGATGATTTTCGCGTAGGTTGCCGGCGCCGCGGGTGGGTAGCCGACGGCAGTGCCATCGGCTACCCGCGGCGCATGATCTTGTCCGAACGGGTCTCAGGCAACTTGGCCACGAATCCGACCTTCTCCGGTCGCGCGATCGGGCCCATCACCTTGCCAACATGCTGGCGCAGCTCCTCGGCCAGCTCCGGCGTGCCTTCGTAGCCGGCGCGCAGGATGACGTAGGTGTAGATGGCGTTGCCGCGCACCTCGTGCAGCAGGTTATTTTGCACTTTTCGCTCGTTGAGGTGATTGACAAGGGTGCGCCTACTAGATATAAATTGCGCAAGCGCTTACGTAGCCTTTTCTCACCAGTGTTTGCATGACACTTTCTGAATTAGCGAAGGAGCTCGGCGTCTCTACTGCGACCGTGTCACGCGTGCTCAACGATCAGCCCGGCGTCGGCGCGGACACGCGCCAACGCGTGCTGGAGGCGGTCGCTAAACGGGGATTCACGCGCAACAACGGCGCGCGTGCCCTCGCTACCGCGCGCACAGAGAACATCGGCTTCGTGCTCTACGCCAAGGCTATCACGTCCGACCCGTTCTACTCCTACATTGTGCAGGGCGTGGAACACGAATGCGCCCGGCGCGGCTACCATCTCTTTGTCAGCACCTTGCAGCCCAGACAGGCAGCTCAGCCAAACAACTTCCCGCTCGTGCAGAGCAAACGCGTGGACGGTTTGATCCTGGCCGGCCCGGACGTCCCCCCGCGGTTCATCCTGGCGCTGCGCGCTCGCAAATTGCCGATTGTGCTCGTGGATAACGCGCTGAACGAGTCGGCCTGCGATGCCGTCCTAAGCGACGACGAGGTCGGCGCACATACGGCAACACGTCACCTGCTCAGCCTCGGCCGTCGCTCAATTGTGTGCCTGAGCGGGCCGCGCCAATGGGTCAGCAATCATCAGCGGCAAATGGGCTATATGCGAGCCATGAACGAGGCGAATCTGAAGCCGCACATCATCGAGATGAATGAAACGACAACATCGAGTGGGCGTGAGGCCATGCGTCGCGCGTGGTCATCCATGCCGCGCCTTGACGCCATCTTCGCTATCAACGATGCGATGGCGCTGGGTGCAATGCAGGAGATTCGGGCTCGCAACTTGACGATAGGCAAAGATATCGCCGTCGTCGGCTTCGACGACTTAGCGTGGGCTGAGGTGCATACGCCACCCCTTACCACCGTGCGCATCCACAAGGAGCAGATGGGGCGCGTGGCAGCGTCTCGGCTGCTTGATTTGCTCAATGATCCCACCAGCCAGCCGATGCGCTTGCTGGTCAGCACGCAGTTGGTGGTTCGCCAATCGTGCGGTGCGCCAGCCGGATATGTACCCGCACAAACCTGATCAGCCGATGTGCTCGATGTGCAAGGAGGTGATGACGCACCAGAAGGTAGTTCTGCTTTGCAACCCATATACAGATCGAAACCCATGAAATGGGAGCTTTCCCGACTCGAAAAGGAGGCGTGAGATCATGAATAACTTCCGATTGATTATTCCGTTCGTCATTGCTGGCATGGCAATCGCTGCGTGCGCCGCTCCACCAGTCGCTCCTGCGCCGCGCGCACAGCAACCGGCCGAACAAGCCACACCGGCGCCTGCTGCGGTGGCTGAGAAAGTGAAGATCCGCTTGGCTACGTGGGCCGGCGTGGAAGAGGCCAAGGAACTGCAAGCTGTCATTGACAAGGTCAATGCGGCCGCCACCACCTACGAGATCGTCCATGAACCGCAACCCGCCGACTACTACACCAAGATCCAGACCAATCTGGCTGGCGGCACCGCGGCTGACCTGCTGTGGTTGTCGCAGGAATTCATCGCCGGTTACGCTGACAAGGGCGTGTTGCTCGACATCAGCGACTACTTGAAGAACGACACGCGTCCCGCAGCCCAGCTGGACGATTACTTCCCCGACGTGCTGCAAACAGCCCAATTCAACGGCAGGACATACGGGTTGCCGTGGATCGCCCAACCGGTCGTGCTGTATTACAACCCCAAGATGTTCGCCGATGCCGGCGTCGAACCGCCCAACGAGAACTGGACGTGGGACGACTTCAAAGCCGCGGCCGAAAAGCTGACCAGAGACACCGACGGCGATGGCAAACCCGACCAGTGGGGCACGGTCTTCAACGGCTGGCCGCCCATCCACATGTTCATCTGGCAGGCAGGCGGCGAAGTGATCAGCGAGGACAAGACGAAATCGCCGATTGACACACCTGAGGCGCTGGCCGGTGCCCAGTTCTACAAAGACATCATTTACAACCCCAAATACGCTGCACCGCAAGAGGTGATCAAGGAACAGGGCTTCAGCGAACTGGCCAAGAACGGCAAGGTGGCCATGTTCTTCGGCGGCGCTGCCGACGACCTGGACTACGCACACACCAAGGATCCCCGCTTCGCCGAGATGCAGGTAGCCCTAGTGCCCAAAGGGCCGAAGAACCGCGCGACCTTCGCCTGGACAGCCTCGACCGTCATCAACGCTGCGACGAAGAACCCGCAAGCCGCCTACGATGCGCTGGTTGATCTCACCGAGGGCATTCACCGCTGGAAGATTGTTGCGCCGCGCAAGTCGTTGGCAAACGCCGAGGTGATCGCCGCAAGCGTGCCTCAGAAGAAAGCATCCGCCGAAGTGATCCTGAAAGCGCTGCCCGATGCGCGCTCGTTCCGCATCGTGCCGCGCCAAAGCGAGTGGGATAGCATCTTCTGGGAGAAATTCCAGGATCCGCTGTTCCAAGGCAAGGGCACGGCCGCCGAACTGGCCAAGCAAGCCCGGCCGGAGCTTGAGGCGACGTTGTCGCAGTAACCACACACGACCCCAAGGTGCATGTTGTCACCTTGGGGTCGTTTCAAAAGGCATACCGCGATGGACTTCTATGCGCGTACGCTGATTGACTACGCCGTCGTTGCTTTGGGCATGGCGATAGCCATGTTCGTCGTCTTCCAAGTGCTGGTGCGTCTGGGCATGAAGCGCGAAGCAGCTACGGGATATGCGTTGATCTTGCCATGGCTGCTCGGTTTCATCATCTGGACGGCTTATCCGATCCTTGCATCGCTTTACTACAGCTTCACTAACTACAATGTCTTCCAGCCGCCCAAGTGGGTGGGGCTGGACAACTACATCAAGTGGCTTACCAACGACCGCAGCTTCTGGCCTTCGCTGCGCCTAACGCTGCTGTATGGCTTGATTAGCCTGCCGATCGGTCTCGCGCTATCCCTGGGCGTAGCCATGCTGCTGGCGCGCAACGTGCGTGGCGTGGGCGTCTGGCGCACCCTCTACTACCTCCCAGCCGTCATCCCTGCCGTCGCTACCATCCTGTTGTGGCGCTGGTTGCTAGGTAGCGAAGGGCTGGTCAACCAAATCCTGTCGCCGGTCTACAACCTGATCGGTATGGACAAGCCGAGTTGGTTCGTTGACGAGCGCTATGCACTACCCGGCTTGATCATCATGAGCTTGTGGGGCGTGTTCGGTGCGAATACCGTCATCTTGCTGGCAGGGCTGAAGAACATTCCTACGCACCTATATGAGGCCGTCGAGCTGGATGGCGGCGGCGCATGGGCCAAGTTCCGTCACATCACCCTCCCCATGGTTAGCCCGACGCTGTTCTACACACTGGTCCTCGGCATGATCGCAGCCGTCAAGACGTTCGAGCCGGGTATTTTCATCAAGCTCAACAGCTTGACCACCGGCACTTTTCTGCAGGTGCTGGTCTATGGCAATGCTTTCGCCGGCGGCAACTCGCGCATGGGCTACGCTTCGGCGCTGGGCTGGATCATGCTCGTCATCATCATGGTGCTGACGTTGCTCGTGTTTCGTAGTTCGGCGCTGTGGGTGTATTACGAAGGAGAGCGCAAGTAATGGCAACTGTATCTACCCCGGCTCCACCTAAGACTGCCCTGCGCACGAGTGGCATAGGCAGCATGAAGGTGCGCCGCATGGTCAGCGACGTCATCACATATATTCTGCTCGTCCTCGGCGCGCTGGTGGTGCTCATCCCGCTGCTCTGGATGATTTCCACGTCGCTCAAGACCGAAAGCGAGTTATTCCTTCTACCGCTGAGGCTGTTCCCCGAAGTGCCGCAATGGCACAACTACATTGACGTGTGGCGCATCCAGCCGTTTACGCAGTTCTTTATGAATACGATCTTCATCACCGTGCTGGCGATGGGCGGCGAGATTCTGACGTGCGCGCTGGTAGCCTATGGCTTCGCGCGCTTTCGATTTCCAGGCCGCGACATCCTCTTCATCATCATGCTCGGCACGATGATGTTGCCCGGCATCATCACCCTGATTCCGACATTTCTGATCTGGCGCGGTTTCGAGCGAATTGATACGTTCACGCCGCTCACCGTCGGCGCGCTGTTTGCTTGGGGGCCGGCCTACATCTTCCTGCTGCGCCAATTCTTCCTCACCATCCCGCACGAGATGGAAGAGGCCGCGACGATAGACGGGGCGAACACGCTGCAGACGTTCTTCTACGTCATGCTGCCACTGGTCAAACCCGCGCTGCTGGCCATCGCCGTGCTCAGCTTCACAGGCAACTGGAACAACTTTCAGGCCCCGTTGATCTACATCAACACTCTACAGAAATATCCAGTTATCCTCGCGCTATATGCGTTCTCGGAGTCGCTGTCGAAGGAGGCGCCCAAGTGGCATTACATGATGGCGATGACGGTGATCATGTCGCTGCCGATCATTGCGCTCTATTTCGCTGCGCAACGCTATTTCATCGAAGGCCTGACTGTGGGCGCGGTGAAAGGTTAGCCTGAAATGCGAGCGCACATTAGGCGATCGAGACTCCAGCCGGTTACGAGCTCAGGCACACACTCGAGCCGCAGCCGACCGTGTCGCCGGCTCAAGCCTGAAATCCTGTTGCGCCAGGCCCGTGCGTGGGCCACGCTGCTCGTCACTGTCCTCATCAGCTGTGCATGCCTCCCGGCGCCGCCTGCTGCTCCACGAATGACGCCTCAAATACCCGAGACGCCTGCTGCTGCGCCGCAAACGACGCCGGTGACTCTCTCGACATCACCGACGCCGGCAACATCAGCGATGCAAACCTTGATTAACCTCGCCCACCTGGACTTCCTCTCCGAAGAGGTCGAGATCAATGGCGTGCCGATGATCCTGACGCACATCTACTCGGAATATCCACGCTACGAGTGGGTAGATGCGTCGGGCGAGGGCGTTGCCTGTGTGGATGACGTGGCGCGCGCCGCGCTTGTGTATCTCAATCACTACGCTGTCACGCGGGATCGGCGTGCGCTGGATAAGGCACGTCGTGCGTTGAACTTCGTGCGTTACATGCAGGCAGACGACGGCGAGTTCTACAACTTCGTCACCGATCGCGCAGGGACGATCAACCGCACCGGCATCACCAGCTACAAGAGCCTAGACTGGTGGGCGATGCGCGGCCTGTGGGCGCTGGCACGTGGCTATGCAATTTTCAAACAGGCCGACCCCGTATATGCGGCTGAACTGCGCGAGGCGTATCTGCGCACCGAGCGCGCGTTGAGGAACTCGATTCCCGAATCAGACATCGGTAAAAAGATCAAGGTGCATGGCTTCGACGTACCGGCGTGGTTGCCCGGCGGCGCGGCCGATCGCACATCCATTGCCGTGATGGCGCTGGCCGAGTATTACCGGGCCGAGCCTAACGAAGACACGGCTGCATTGCTGACGACGCTCGCCGATGGCATCGCCGCCTTTCAGCTCGGCGGTCCGGGCGACTATCCATTTGCGATGCATCCCGACACGATCAACGCCCCGGGCTTCTGGCACGCCTGGGGCAGCCACCAAGCACAGGCGCTTGCGCTGGCCGGGCGCGTGATGCAGCGGCAAGACTGGATTGACTCCGCTGCGCGGGAAGCGCGCACGTTCTTCGCTTGGCAGCTTGCAGCCGGGCTGATCAAAGAGATCGGCGTGATGCCCGTGCGCGAGGGGCAGATTGCTTACGGCGTGAACACGCTGGTCCAGGCGTTCATGAACCTGTATCATGCGACGAACGATCCGGCCTACGCGCGCATGGCCGGACTGGCCGCATCCTGGTTCTTCGGCAACAACTTCGCCCAGGCGCCGATGTACGACCCACAGACCGGCCGTGGTCACGATGGCATTGACGCCGCGCTACGGGTCAATCTCAACGCCGGCGCGGAATCCACCGTAGAAGCGTTAATGGCGCTGCAATCGGTGACCGCTGTGCCAGAGGCAGCGCGCTATTTGAATTACAAGGCCAAAAGCCATGCAACCGGCTGGCAGATCATCGAAGCCGAGTCCGGCACAGAAGTCGCGGGCAAGCCGATCTATGGGCGACGCGGTTGGACCGGCGAGGCCAACATGAGCAACGGTCGCTACTATGAGTTGCGCAGCGGCGACGCTATCGAAATCGCTTTTGATGCACCGGCCGATGGCGAATACTGGCTCTACACCTCGCATATGCGGCGCGCTCCGCTCAAACCGGAGTTGCGCATCGAAGCGACGCCCGCCCAAAATGTGACGGTGGATGCTCGGTTCGACGAACCGTCGTGGTCGAGTGCCCCGCGCGTCTCTGTCAACCGGCCCGACCAGATTCTGCGCGGGGCACAGTTCTGGCAAGGGCCCGACAAAGACAGCTTCGACGTGCGCGCCATGTGGGATGCGGACAAGTTGTATCTCGCAATCGAGGTGCGCGATTCGCTGCCCGGCTTGGATGGCTCGGTTGGCCCGTCGGGTGAAGACGCCGTGTGGGTATACCTCGATGGACGAGGCGACGGTAATCGCCTGAGCGCGAAGTTCACCCTCGGCCACACCGACAAAGGCGCCATAGCTTGGGACTGGCGCACCGGCTTCTGGCTGCCCAAAGCTGAGTTGGCCTGGCGCAGCACCACGGGCGGATACGTTTATGAAGCAGCCATTCCTTGGGCGAGCCTTGGTGTGCGCGAGGCGAAACCCGGCCAGCGCATGGGCATCGAGGTGGGACGCGGCGTGGGCGGCAATTCGTTCATGGACTTGAGCGGGCGCGACCCTGATTCTGCGAGTAACCTCGTGCCGCTGGTGCTCGTCGTCCGCGCCGGACAGGCCGAATTGCCTCGAGCCAACCCACGGCTCGAAACGCCGGCGCCTCATGCGGTCGCGTTCAGCGTCGTGATCAACGGCGATGCGGCGTTCACGGTCGCGCAAGCCATTTCTCCGGATCGCGATTACCTTTGGCTAGACCGCGTGAACTCCGAGCCCTTGAAGTTGAAGCGAGGCCCAAACACGTTACGCGTGAGCTACGCCGGGAGTGACCCGAATCGTGCCGCGCTAGTGGACGCGTTTTTGCTCTCGCCGGTCATCATTAGGCGCGAATTCATCGGGCCGAACGATGAGCAGTTGACGCTGCGCTACGATATGCGCGCCGGAACGCTAGCGTGGGATGAATAGGGCCTCGAGTCTCGAGCTCCTCGACTTCAAACACGAACTAATCTATTGAACAAGCCATTTGCCGGAAGCGCCGGCGGAGCAAGGAGGGCCTTGCAGCGCCTCTGTAGTTTCACATTTGGCCGGCGAGTTTTTGTCGCCGACGACGCGGGCCTCGACGTCGTCGGCGATTCGAGCGTTACTCCTCCAGCGTCGTCAAGTCGCCCTCCGGCAAGCCCTGGGCACGCGCTTTCAACACGCGGCGCATGATCTTGCCCGAACGGGTCTTGGGCAACTTTGCTACGAACTCGACCTTCTCCGGTCGCGCGATCGGGCCCATCACCTTGCCGACGTGCTGGCGCAGCTCCTCGGCCAGCTCCGGCGTGCCTTCGTAGCCGGCGCGCAGGATGACGTAGGTGTAGATGGCGTTGCCGCGCACCTCGTGCGGCAGGCCGATGGCCGCTGCTTCGGCCACGGCCGGGTGCGACACCAGCGCGCTCTCCACCTCGGCTGTGCCCAGGCGATAGCCACTCACCTTGAGCACGTCGTCCACGCGACCGATGATCCAGAAGTAGCCGTCTTGATCCACGCGCGCCGAGTCGCCGGTGAAGTAGCGACCGGGATAGCGCGACCAGTAGGTCTGCACGTAGCGATCCGGATCGCCATAGATGGTGCGCGCCATGCCGGGCCAAGGGGTCAGGATGGTGAGATAGCCTTCCTCATCGGGCTTGACCGGGTTGCCGCTGTCGTCCACCACCTCGGCCTTGATGCTGAAGAAGGGCTTGGTGGCGCTGCCGGGCTTGAGCGGCGTGACCGGCAGCGGTGTGATCATGAAGCCGCCGGTCTCCGTCTGCCACCAGGTGTCCATGATCGGGCAACGCGAGCCGCCCACGTAGGTGTAATACCAGCGCCAGGCTTCGGGGTTGATCGGCTCGCCCACCGAGCCGAGCAAGCGCAATGATGATAGATCGTGCTTCTTGGGCCACTCCTCGCCGAAGCGCATCAGGCCACGGATGCCGGTCGGCGCGCAATAGAGGATCGTCACGCCGTACTGTTCGACGATGCTCCACCAGCGATCCGGCGCGGGATAGGCCGGCCCGCCTTCGTACATGATGCTGGTCGCGCCATTCATCAGCGGCGAGTACACGATGTAGGAATGGCCGGTGATCCAGCCGGGGTCGGCGGCGCACCAGTAGCGGTCTTCGTCCTGGATGTCGAAGACGTAGCGCATGGTGGTGTAGGTGTAGACGGCATAGCCGCCGTGCGTATGCAGCAGCGCCTTGGGCTTGCCGGTCGAGCCGGAGGTGTAGAGGATGAACAGCGGATCCTCGGCGTCCATCACCTCGGTCTCGCAGACTGGGCTGGCGTCCTTCATCAGGTCGTGCCACCAGTGGTCGCGGCCCTCCACCCAGCCGACCTCACGGCCGGTGCGCTTGTAGACCACGACCTTCTCAATGATCGGCGCTTCCTTGATCGCGTCATCGGCGATCTGCTTCAGCTCGACAACTTTGCCGTTGACGTAGGCGCCGTCGCAGGTGACCAGCACTTTGCTCTGCGAGTCGAGGATGCGGCCGGCCAGCGCCTGCACCGAGAAGCCGCCGTAGACGACGGAATGCACCGCGCCGATCTTGGCACAGGCCAGCATGGCCACCGGCAGCTCGATCACGCGGCCCATATAGATCGTCACGCGGTCGCCCTTCTTCACGCCGAGCGACTTGAGCACGTTGGCGAACTTGCACACCTCGCGGTTGAGTTCGGCATACGAAATCTGCCGCTCGGAGAAGTCCTCGCCCTGCCAGATATAAGCGACCTTGTTCTTGCGCCAGGTCTTCATGTGCCGGTCGAGCGCGTTGTGGACGATGTTGAACTTGCCGCCGACGAACCACTTGAAGAAGGGCTTGTTCGAATCGTCGAGCACCTTCTCCCACTTGCCGTACCACTCGAGTTCCTCGGCGCGCTCGGCCCAGAATTGCTCGGGGTGCTCCGAGGCGAACTTGCTCATGGCGTCCCAATCTTTGATGCGCGCGCGCGCGACGACCTCAGGCGACGGGTAATAGATCGTTTTGTGATCAATCGAGATTTCCGCTGCTTGCGCCTGCACTTGAGATTGATCGGACATGGTGGCCTCCAGCTTGAGAATTGGCATGATTTTAATTTCGCGATGTGATGATGGTCAAGCCAAGCACTCAGGCTCACGCTATGAACTGTGATACGAGCCAGATCAAAAGTTAGTGCACCGCTTGACATCCCTTCCTACGCTGATGTAAAGTAAATCACAAGTAAAAAGTAAGTCATCAGTTCAACAGGAGAACTCTGTGCTAGAAACTTACGCAACGGTCAAAGGGCAGATCGTCATCCCGTCGTCCGTGCGGCGGAAGTTAGGCATCACCGAAGGCACGCGCATCCAGATCGAGGTGGATGAGAAAGAGCATCGGATCATTCTGACGCCGGTGACGCGCGCGCGGATGCAGAAGCTCTTCGGCCTATACAAAGACACCGACTTGCTCGGCGCCCTGGCCGAAGACAAGGCGCGTGAGAAGGAGCGATAAACATGGCCGGGCGGACAACCAAGCGCGTGCTCGACGCGTGGTCGGTGCTCGCTATCCTCCAAGGTGAGCCGGTCGGTCAAAAAGCGCTCAATCTCATCGCCGACTGCTTGGAAGGCGGCGGTGACGTGTTGATGACGACCGTCAACGCAGGAGAAGTCTGGTACAACGTGGCGCGCCGGCGCTCCGAAGCCGACGCCGACCGGGTGATCGAAGAACTACGCGCCTGGGGCATCGAATTCGTTGCCGCCGACTGGGAACTCGCCCGGCAGGCAGCCCAGCTCAAAGCGAAAGGCAAGTTGTCGTTCGCAGATGCGTTTGCGGCCGCGCTGGCAAAACAGTCGAAGTGTGAACTGGTCACCGGCGACAGAGAGTTCAGAGGCGTCGAGTCGGAAGTGAAGATTCGATGGTTGTAGGAATGTATTGCATTGCTCCAATCATGCATGCTCTAAGAGAGCGTTTTAAACTCCGCTGCAATCAGCAGCGCGGCCATGAATGGTCCGCGCTGAAGGAGGCGGGCAGTGCGCAAATCCGTGCGGTAGCCGCAGGCTTCACGCCTGCGGCCGGTAGGATGACCATCGCGCGGGCTGAGGCGCAGGCTGAGCTTGCCGAAGCCCGCGGAAGCCCGCCTGCCCTTTAGCCCGGTGGTTTAGCGCCGGGCTTCCTGTGCAACGATCAGCGCGCAAGTGGGAATCCAGCCATGCACGGTATCTGGATGCCCGCCTCCGCGAGCATGACGAGCTCTTGGTCTAGGCCTTGGCGATTCTTAAGACCTCTCTAAACTCACCACCATGACACTCAGCACACTGCAACCTCCCTACGACCTCCTGCTCAAAGGTGGGCACGTCATTGACCCGAAGAACGGGCTGGACGGCAAGCGCGACGTAGCGATCGCGAACGGCCGGATCGCCGCCGTTGAGCCAGACATCGCCCCGGCGCTGGCCGCGAAGGTGATTGACGTCTCCGGCCACTACGTCACGCCCGGCATCCTCGACATCCACATGCACGCCTACCACACGCGTGCGCCGGAGGGCGAGCCAGAAGGCTTGAGCGTGGTGGCCGACGCGCACACCTTTCGCAGCGGCGTGACGACCGTGGTGGACACCGGCACTGCCGGCGCGAACCACATCCGGCACTTCAAGGAAACAGTGATTGACCGCGCCAAGACGCGCATCTTCGCCTACGTCAACATCAGCGACAACGGCATGCTTGGCGACTGGGAGCAAGACCCGCGCACGTTCGACGCCGAACGTGCCGCCGAGGCCGTGCTCACCTACCCCGATATTTGCATCGGCATCAAGACTGCGCACTACTGGACGCGCCTGCCGTGGGACGAGCTGCATACACCTTGGGCGGCCGTGGATCAGGCCATCAGGGCCGCCGAGCTATGCGGCCGGCACGTGATGTACGACTTCTGGCCACGCCCGCCGGAACGCAGCTACGAGGAGCTGATCCTGAAGAGGGCGCGGCCGGGCGACATCCACACCCACGTTTATGCCCAGCAGTTCCCGATCATCAACGAAGCCGGCAAGGTCAACGACTTCATGTTCGAGGCGCGGGCGCGCGGGGTGATCTTCGACGTCGGCCACGGGGCAGCCAGCTTCTGGTTTCGCAATGCCGTGCGCGCCATCCAAAACGGCTTCCCGCCGGATTCGATCAGCACCGACCTACACACCGGCAACGTGCATGGCGTGGTGGTGGACATGCAGACCACGATGAACAAAATCTTGAACGCCGGCATGTCGCTCTACGATGTGATCAAGCTGAGCACGATCAACCCGGCCAACCAGATCGGCCATCCAGAGCTCGGTCACCTGAGCGCCGGCGCGTGCGCCGACGTGGCCGTCTTCGAGCTACATACTGGCCGGTTCAGCTTCGTGGATTGCGGGCGCGCCAAGCTCACCGGCGACAAGAAGCTGGAGTGCGTCCTGACGATCCGCGCCGGCGAGATCGTCTTCGACATCGGCGGGCTGAGCGCGCCGGAATGGACCGAAGCACCGCCGGAGTATTGGGTCATCCCCACCCTACAGCAGTAACCGAGGTTCGAGGCAGAATGAACAGAATGGACAAACTATCCTGTTCATCCTGTCAATCCTGCCACTCCTCTCTACTACTTGCCGACATTCCTCACTATGAGCATCTACGATGACTTGGGCATTCGACCTGTGATCAACGCCAACGCCACACTGACGAAGCTGGGTGGCAGCGTGATGCCGCCGGAGGTGATCGCCGCGATGGAAGATGCAGCGCGCTTTCACGTGGACCTCGAGGAATTGCACGACCGCGTGGGCGAAAGGCTCGCCGAGCTGACCGGCAACGAAGCGGCGATGGTCGCCACCGGCGCCGCCGCGGGCATCGTGCTCGCCGTCGCGGCATGCGTCTCGGGCGGCGACCAAGCACTGGCCCGGCGACTGCCACACACCGAGGCGCTCGACAAGAACGAGGTCATCATGTTCACCTCGCACCGCAACGGCTACGACTTCGCCGTGCGCCAGACCGGCGTGAAGGTGATCGAGATCGGCAGCGAGATACACACCGAACCGGCCGAGCTGGAGGCGGCGTTTAGCCCGCGCACGGCGGCGTTCGTCTGGTTCCAGGGTTACTTCACCGGCAAAGGCGACCTGCCCATTGAGCGCGTCATCGCGGTGTGCCGCGCGCGCGATGTGCCGGTAATCGTGGACGGCGCGGCGCAGTTGCCGCCGGTGGAGAACCTCTGGCGCTTCACGCAGATGGGCGCGGCATGCGCCATCTTCAGCGGCGGCAAAGACCTGCGCGGTCCGCAAACCACCGGCCTGGTCGTCGGCCGGCGGTGGCTGATCCAAGCCATGCGCAAGTTGAGCAGCCCCAACCACGGCATCGGCCGGCCGATGAAGGTGAGCAAAGAAGACATGGCCGGGCTGCTGGCGGCAGTGAAGCGCTACATCGCGATGGACCACGAGGAACGCCGCGAACGCGACGAGCGCGTGGTGGCTGATTGGTGCGCGACCTTCAACGCGCTGCCCGGCGTGCGTGCCGCGCGCTCCTTCCCCAACGAAGCCGGCCAACCCTTGCCGCGCTGCGAAGTGTTCATTGACCCGCGCCGGGCCGGGATCACGCGCGACGAGCTGATCGCCCGGCTGTGGGATGGCAACCCACGCATCAGCGTCGGCGAATCCGAAGCTGCCGACGGCATCCTGCTGAATCCAATGACGCTGACGGATGAAGAGGTTCGCGTCGTCACCGAACGCATCGTACACTTGCTCCATCGTGGGACTTAGAGCGGATTCCGAATTCAAGTGCGGTTGCTCAAGTTGCCTCAGGGCTTCGAATCCTCTAAACCGTCATGCCCGCTTGCGCGCTGACCGTTGCACAGCACTTCTGTGCTCGGAAGGAAGCCCGGCCCCAAACCACTGGGCTAAGGGGACGGGCGGGCTTCGACAAGCTCAGCCCGCGCCTCAGCCCGCGGGCTGAGCCTGCCGAACCCGCGCGACGGTAACTTCTCAGCGTCCAGAGCCGCAGGCGTGAAGCCTGCGGCTGCCGCACGGATTTGCGCACCGCCCGCCTCCTTCAGCGCGGACCATTCATGGCCGCGCTGCTTGCCGGTCATCAAATCACTCAATTCGCGCTCAAAATATCAATGGCCAATTGACAATCGCTCAAATCTAGCGTAGTCTGGTGCACGTAGTTGATCCAAAGCCGATCAATCTACGCGAACGCGCATTATGGCGGCTTCTACGCTTGAGCGACATCGCCGCGTAGCCCAGTTCGTCCGGCAGCGGCAGCAGGTGAGCGTTCACGAGCTGTGCGACGCATTCTCGGTGAGCCTAGCGACTGCGCGGCGCGACCTGGACGCGCTGGCTAAGCAGGGCAAGATCAAGCGTGTGCACGGCGGCGCGATGGCGCTTTCGCAAGACGGACACCCAGGCGACGAGCTTCACTGGCTACCTACCCTGCCCCGCTCCGCCGAGCGAGCCGGCGAGAAAGCGCGCATCGGCGCGGCAGCGGCGGCATTGGTCAACGAGGGTGAGACGATCTTCCTAAGCAGCGGCAGCACGGTGCTCGAAGTTGCGCTGCATTTGCGTTCGGCCAGGCGGTTGAACGTCATCACCAACTCCCTGCCGGTGCTCAACGTGCTGGCCGGCGCTCCGGGCATCAACCTGGTTGCGCTGGGCGGCGTGCTCAACCGCAACGAGATGTCGCTCATCGGCCACATCACCCAGCAGGCGCTGTCCGAAGTGCGCGCCGACAAGGTCTTCATCGGCATCTACGGCGTGGATCTGCAGCACGGCCTGACGAACACCGACCTGCAAGAGACGCTGACCGACCGCGCCATCCTGAAGATCGGGCGCGAGGTGATCCTGCTCGCCGACCACACCAAGTGCGGGCGCGCTGCTGCTGCGTTCGTCGCGCCGCTCTCGGCAATCCACACCCTGATTACCGACGCCGGCGCGCCTGCGCACTTTGTCGAGGGCGTGCGTGCGCTTGGCATCCGCGCCATCGTCGTATGAGCGTTTGTCGGAGGAGGATCCGCATGCTAATATCGCGCTGGCATCGCCGACCGATTCATCTGCTGAGCGCATGGCGCGGGCAAGGCAAGCAGCGCTGCGCCCGCGACAATTGCTGCATGAAAGTGTGACGCATGGCCGTTCAAACCGCTCCGATTCCCGTCAGTTTGTCGGAGGAACAGACGCGCCCCGGCCTGCTGCAGCGCGTCTTTCGCAGCTACGTCTTCCGCCGCCTGCTCAAGGCTTTCGCTACGATCTTCGCCGTCGTGACGGCGACCTTCTTCCTGATCCGCCTGATGCCGAGCAACCCCGTCGAAATCTTCATCCAGGAACAGATCATGATGTACGGCATGTCGTATCAGGAGGCACGCGATCAGGCCTCGGCGCTGTTTGCGATTGACCTTGACGCGCCGCTGAGCCGGCAGTACCTGGAGTATTTGGGCAACTTGCTGCGTGGTGATTTGGGGCAGTCGTATCGCTCGAAGGGCACCTACGTCGCGGACATCATTCGCCAATTCCTGCCGTGGACGTTGTTCAGCGTCGGCACATCGCTGCTGATCAGCTTCATCCTCGGCGTGGTGCTGGGCATGCTGATGGCCTACCGGCGCGAGACGCCGATTGACTACGCGCTCTCTACTTTCGCTTCGCTGGTCAGCTCGGTGCCAAACTACCTGATCGCCATCATCCTGCTGGTGGTGCTGGGGCCGCAGCTGAAGCTCATCAACATCGCCAGCATGCGCGGCTCGCTCTCGCCGGGCGTGCAACCGGGGTTCACGCTGCACTTCTTCTTGGACGTGCTCTATCACGCCGCGCTGCCCATCTTCGTCTATGTGCTCACCACCATCGGCGGCTGGATGCTGGCGATGAAGAGCAGCACGATCGCCACGCTGGAGGAAGACTACGTGACCGTGGCACGGGCGCGCGGCTTAAAAGACGGGCGCATCATGACCTCGTATGTCGGGCGCAACGCCTCGCTGCCGTTGTTCACCCAGCTCGCCATCAGCATCGGCTTCGTCTTCGGCGGCTCGGTGCTGATCGAGGCCATCTTCGTCTATCAAGGCATCGGCCAACAACTGATCAAGGCCATCAACCAGCGCGACTACCCGGTGATGCAGGGCATCTTCCTCATCATCACCATCTCGGTGATCATGGCCAACTTGATCGCCGACCTGCTCTACAGCCGGCTCGACCCGCGCATCCGCCTGGGTCAAGGAGAGACGAAATGACGTTCGTGAGAGGCATCGCAAACTGGTTCGGCCAGACGCTGCGCCTGATTGCCCGTAACAAGGCCGGCTTCCTGGGCTTCATCGGGCTGCTGTTCTTCATCTTCTTGGCCTTCGTCATGCCGCTGTTCGTGCCGCTGGATAAGACCTCGCGCGTGGACAAGATCTACAATCCGCCTTCCGCGGAGCACATCCTCGGCACCGACTTTCAAGGCCGCGACATTTTCTCGTTGGTGGTGCACGGCGGGCGCGACGTGATCGTCATCGCCTTCCTCACCGGCGCAATCAGCACATTCATCGCGGTCGTGCTCGGCTCGATCAGCGCGCTGCTAGGCGGCGCCGTGGATTCGGCGATCATGGCGGCGACCGACTTCTGGCTCGCCATCCCCACCTTCCCGCTGCTGGCCGTGCTGGCCACGCAGATCAAGCTGAACGACGTGTGGCTGCTGTCGCTCATCCTCGCGCTGCTGTCGTGGGCGACGCTCACGCGCGCCATCCGCTCGCAGGTGCTCTCGCTACGCCAGCGCGATTACGTGGAAGCGGCGCGATCGCTCGGCATGAGCCACCGGCACATCATCTTTAAAGAGATCCTGCCCAACATGATGAGCTATATCGCCATCAGCCTGGTGTTCGCCATGACCGCCGCCGTATACGCACAGGGCGGCCTGGTGTTCCTCGGCTTACTGTCGTTCTCCGACAACAACAGTTGGGCGGTGACGATCCAACTGGCCTGGACGCGCGGCGCGATCTTCTTCAAGGATAGCTTCCTAAACATCATGGCGCCGGTGGCGGCCATCGCCTTGTTTCAGCTTTCGCTGGTGCTGTTCACCCGCTCGCTGGAGGAGATCTTCAATCCGCGGTTGAGGGTGGGAGTGTAGGTCAGGGGCCGGGAGTCAGGGGTCAGGAGCCAGGGATCAGGGATCAGAGGGGAGAGATTGGAAGTCGGGAGTAGGGAGTCGGGAGTTGAAGGTGACGATGAGCGAGAATGCGAAGACGGCAGGTGAGCCGGCGCTCCTGGTCGAAGACCTGTGGGTGGAATATCCGGCGCGGCGCGGCGTGGTCAAGGCCGTGCGCGGCGTGAGCTTCGAGCTGCGGCGCGGCGAAACGCTTGCGCTCATCGGCGAGAGCGGCTCCGGCAAGACCACGCTCGGGCTGGCGCTGGTGCGTCTGCTGCCCAAGGCCGCGCGCATCAAGCAAGGCCGGATCATGTACTACCGCAACGGCACCTCGCAAGACGTGCTCGCGTTGAATGCCGAACAACTGCGCCGCTTCCGATGGCAAGAGTGCGCCATGGTCTTCCAGGGCGCGCAAAATGCGCTCAATCCGGTGCTGCGCATCGAGGCGCAGTTCCTCGACACCGCCCGCGCCCACGGCATGACCGATGCCAAGGCGGTGCGCGAGCGCGCCATCGAGCTGCTGAAGATGGTGCAGCTCGACCCGCAACGGGTGATGCACTCCTTCCCGCACGAACTGAGCGGCGGCATGCGCCAGCGCGTGCTGATCGCGCTGGGATTGTTGTTGCAGCCACAAGTCATCATCCTCGACGAGCCGACCACGGCGCTCGACATCCTCACCCAGCGCTCGGTGATCGAGGTGCTGCGCCGGCTGCGGACGCAGTTGGATTTCTCGCTCATCTTCATCTCGCACGACCTGTCGCTGGCCGCCGAGCTGGCCGACCGCGTCGCGACGGTGTATGCCGGCGCCATCGTCGAGATCGGCAGCGTATACGACATCTTCGAGCGACCGCGACATCCGTACACCCTGGCGCTCACCCGCTCCGTGCCCACCGTCACCGGCGAGATGCACCCGCTGGCATCCATTCCCGGCTCGCCACCTGACCTAATCAACCCGCCGCTTGGCTGCGCCTTCCATCCGCGTTGCCCCTATGCCACCGACCAATGTCGCAGCCAGGAGCCACGGCTGGAGCGCGTGGGCGATGACCAATTCGCCGCCTGCTGGCATTGGCAAGAGGTGAAACCGTGACGGTGAACGCAACACCGATCATCGAGCTTGATCGCGTCTCGCGCGTGTTCGAGCAACGCCGCAGGCAGGTGAAAGCGGTGGATGCCGTGTCGCTTGCCGTGCAAGAGGGCGAAGTGGTGTGCCTGGTCGGCGAGAGCGGCTGCGGCAAGACCACCACCGGCAAGATGATCGCCGGGCTGATCCATCCATCCGGCGGCGAAGTGCGCTACGCCGGCAAGAACATCTGGGCGATGAGCAAAGACGAATTCCGGCGCTATCGCCTGGCCGTCCAGCTCATCCATCAGGATCCCTACGCGTCGCTCAACCCGGCGCACACGGTGTACGGCATCATGAGCGCGCCGCTGCTGCAACACGGCATTGTTGCTAACCACAAGCAGGCGCGCGAGCGCGTGCGCGACCTGCTGCGCACGGTGGACCTGACGCCGCCGGACGACTTCTTGGACAAATATCCTCACCAGCTCAGTGGCGGCCAGCGCCAGCGCGTGTCGGTGGCCCGCGCGCTCACCGTGTCGCCAAAAGTCATCGTCGCCGACGAAGCAGTCTCGATGGTGGACGTCTCGATCCGCGTCAGCCTGCTGAACATGCTCAGCCGGCTGAAGCGCGACCTGGGCGTGACGTTCATCTTCATCACGCATGACCTGGCGGTGGCCAAGCACTTCGCCTGGGAGGGTCGCATCGCGGTGATGTATCTGGGGCGCATGATCGAGATCGGCCGCACGCCACAGATCATCAATCACCCGCAACATCCCTACACCCGTGCCCTGCTCTCGGCCATTCCGGAAGCCGACCCGCGCATCACGCGGACGAAGGAGCGCTTGCAACTGCGCAGCCTGGACATCCCCAGCCTGCTCAACATCCCGAGCGGGTGCTCGTTCCACCCGCGCTGCCCGTTGTTCGAAGCGGGGTTGTGCGAGGTGAGCGTCCCGCCGCTGGCAGACGTGGGCGACGGGACGCGCGTGGCCTGCCACGTCGTCGCGCGTGAGCGGGCCAAGGAGGTCGTCGCATGAGTGAGGGGATGACCCGAACGGCGCTGTCGCTTGCGCTGTTCATCGTCATCGCATCAGCAGCCGTGCTGATCGGACAAACGCCGGGCACGGCGGAGTTCGTCGTATCGGTCATGAGCCTCGCCGTCGGGTTGATCTTCGCGGCTCTGGTGGTGCTGGTCGCCCGGCGAGGCATGAAGTGACGACAAGGAGGTGGTGCATCGAACCGAGGCGTGTTCATCCGAGTCCCAACGCACATCAGTTTTCGAAAGAACGAACCCCAATCCAATGAGCAGTTAGAAAACCAGGAGGAAGAGTAACTATGTCCGACAAGAAGATCATCAACCGAAGGCAATTCCTGAAAGGTGCTGCATTGACCGGCGCCGGCGCGTTGCTCGCCGCGTGCGCGCCGCCCGCTGCGCCTGCGGCCCCGGCAGCGCCAGCTCAGCCTGCTCAGCCCGCAGCGCCGGCCGCCGAGGCGACCAAAGCGCCTGAAGCTGCGCCGAAGATGGAGAAGACCGGCGAGTTCCATGGCGCGTTCCCGTATCAAGTGCCGCCCACCGGCCACTGGAACTCGTTCGTGCCGGACGGCATCCCCAACGGCATTGCCATCTACCAGGACTTGCTCGAAATGCCGCTGGCGCGCTATCGCTGGGCGGAGGGCGAGTATGTGCCGCTGATGGCCAAGGAGTGGAAGTTCGACGGCGATAACTTCGTGGTCACCCTGCGCGAGGGCGCGAAGTGGAGCGACGGCAACCCCTTCACTGCGAAAGACGTGGTAGCCACCTTCAACATCGGCCGCCTGTTCAACTTCACGCTGTTCAACTACGTGGACGACGTGCGCGCCAAGGATGACCTGACGGTCGAGTTCCACATGAACAAGCCCAGCACGCTGGTGCGCCGGCTGGTGCTGGTCACGCCCATCCGCTCGGCAGCGACCTACGGCGCCATCGCCGACAAGGTGGCAGCGCTGGTGAAGGAGGGCAAGGGTAAGGACAGCGACGAGTGGAAGGCCCTGCTGAAGGAGGCGACCGAGTTCCGCCCCGAGAAGCTGATCGTGTCCGGCCCCTACAACATTGATCCGGCCAGCATCACCGACGCCTCGCTCACCATGAACCTGAACCCGACCTCGTGGGCGGCGGAGAAGGTGAACTTCGCCAAGATCGTGCTCTACAACGGCGAGACGCCGGTGGTGACGCCGCTGGTGCTCTCCGGCGACATTGACTACGCTACGCACGGCTTCCCGCCGGCCACGGAGAAGGAATTCATCAGCCAGGGCATCCGCATCATCCGCGCGCCGACCTATAGCGGCCCGGCCATCTACTTCAACCACGACGTGTATCCGCTCGGTCTGAAGGAAGTGCGCCAGGCGATCGCCTATTCGGTCAAGCGCGATGAAAACGGCAAAGTGTCGCTGGGCGATTCCGGCGTCGCGCACAAATACATGGTCGGCATCAGCGACAACCTGATCCCCAACTGGATCGAGGCCGATGCGCTGGCCCAGATGAACACCTACGACTACAACCCGCAGAAGGCCGAGGAACTGCTGACCGGGCTCGGCTTCAAGAAGGGCGACGACGGCGTGTGGGTGGACGACAAGGGCAAGAAGCTCGAGTTCGAGCTCACCGTGCCCGCCGAGTTCGCCGACTGGTCGGCCGCCGCCGAGAACCTGGCCAACCAGTTGAACCAGGCCGGCTTCAAGATCACCGTGCGCGGCGTCCAGTTCCAGCAACACGGCAAGGACATCCCCGCCGGCAACTTCGTCATGGCCATCAGCAGCTGGGGCGCCGGCAACCCGCACCCGAGCTTCTCGTGGACCACGCCGCTGTTCACCCGCAACTACGTCGAGTCCACCACCGGCAAGGGCATGAACTTCCCGATGAAGCAGAAGGTGGGCGACAAGGAAGTGGACCTGCAGGAGTTGATCGTGAACTCGGCGCTCGGCCTCGATGAATCGGCGCAGAAAGCTGCAGTGACCGAAGTCGCGAAGGTGTTCAACGAGTTGTTGCCCATCGTCCCGCTGTGGGAGCGCTACGGCAACAACCCGGCGCTCAACGTGCGCGTCGAGGGCTTCCCACCCGACGGCGACCCGATCTACAAGAACGCGGTCTACGGCGACAACTTCGTGGTAATGATGATCCTGGACGGCACGCTGCGGCCCAAGTCGGGCTAGGCAGTATCGCATCGTGCAAGCAGAAACCAGGTTTCCCCGAGAAACCTGGTTTCTCTTTTCTCCTGGATGGCCTACGACTTCTCCGCACTCGATGCGCTGATGGCATCGGCGCTCGACCGGGTCTTCCCCGCAGCACAGGTGCAGGTGCGCGTCGGCGGGGAGATCGTCTACGACGCCAGCGTCGGTTTCCTCGACCCGGAGACGCGGGCGCGCCCGACCACGCCCGCGACGCGCTTCGACTTGGCCTCAGTCTCCAAACTCTTCACCGTCGTCGCGTTCATGACCCTGGTCGAGGAAGGCCGCGTCCGGCTGGATCAGCCCGTCGCCGAGGTGCTGCCCGAATTTTGCGGCCGCCGGCCCATCGCACCCTACCCCGACCCGCTGCGCCCAGGCAGCATCGTCGAGGTCGCGCCGCGCGCCGAGGGCGAAGTTGACGCCGGCGCGGTCACCTTCCGGCAGCTCCTATCGCACAGCGCCGGGCTGCCGGCCTGGCTGCCGCTGTGGAGGATGGCCGCCGAATGGCAGCGCACGCTTGCGCCGGACGAGGTGCAGCGTCGCCTGCGCGGGGCCGTCTTCGCCACGTCGTTCGCCTATCCGCCCGGCGCGCACGTGGTCTACAGCGACATTGGCTTGCTGCTGGTCGGCTTCGCCATCGAACGCCTGACCGGCGTGACGCTGCGCGAGGCTGTGCACAGCCACGTCACGGCGCCGCTGGGCCTGGATTCCATCACCTATGGCCCGATCCCGTGCGACCTGGCCGCGCCGACCGAGTTCTACTCACATCAGGGCCGCCGGATGTGCGGTGAAGTGCATGACGAGAACGCCTTCGCCTTCGGCGGCGTCGCCGGGCATGCCGGCTTGTTCGGCACGGCGCATGATGTGGCTACCTTCGGCGAGGCGTTGCGCTGCGCGTTGGCCGGCACGCGCGAGACGGTACTACGCCAGGCGACGCTGGCCGAGATGGTGCGCCTGCAAGCGCAGGATGGCGACACCTCGACAGGCTCGGGACAGGTCGTGCGACGCGGGTTAGGGTTTGCCTTGCGGTCGCCCAACCCACAAGCGATGAGCTACCCGTTGGGCGAAAGTGCTTTTGGTCACCTCGGCTTCACCGGCACCGCGCTGTGGGTGGACCCATCGCGCGCGCTGGTCTTGGCCTGCCTGACCAACCACATCTACTATGGACGCGAGGGCGAGGACACGATCACGCCTTTCCGTGCGGCGCTGGCGCGAACGGTCGTCGAATGCATACAATCGGCGCATGACGACTGACCCGCTCACCCCCGAACAAGTCGAGCAGTTCCTCACCCGTGGCTTCGTCGTGCTGCGCGATTGCTTCAGCCGCGAAGCTGCCGCGCAACTCACCGACCAGATTTGGCCGCGGCTGGGCTACGACCGCAACGATCGCAGCACGTGGAAGCAATCGCGCGTGCACATGCCGGCCCGCCAGCGATTCGAGGTCAAGACCTTTGCGCCGAAGGCCTGGGAGGCGATGTGCTTCCTGTGCGGCGGCGAGGAGCGCATCGCCCAGCCGGCGCGTTGGTCGGATGCCTTCATCGTCAACTTCAACGATGGCGCCGACCAGGCGTGGCTTCCGCCGTCACCGGCAGCCCCGGGCTGGCACAAGGACGGCGACTTCTTCCTGCACTTTTTGGATAGCCCGGAGCAGGCGCTGCTGGCCATCGTGCTGTGGAGCGACGTCGAGCCAAGAGGCGGCGGCACCTTCCTGGCCTGCGACTCTGTGCCGCACGTCGCACGCTACCTGGCCGACCACCCGGAAGGCGTGCATCCCTTCAAGTTCCCGAACGAATCGTTCGTCGCCCAATGCAGCGACTTTGTGGAGGCGACCGGGCGCGTGGGCGACGTCTATCTCATGCACCCATATATGATCCACGCCGCGTCGTTCAACCATTCCGACCGGGTGCGCATCATCACCAACCCGCCCATCGCGCTGAAGGCGCCGATGTGCTTCAAGCGCGACAACCCAGCCGACTACTCGCCGGTGGAGCTGGCCGTGCTGCGCGGGCTGGGCGTCAGCCCAGAGCAAGGCTACGACTTCCGGCCAACCGCCCCGCGCGAGAAGATCGTGCCGGAGCGCGTGCACATCCAGCAGCAGATGCTGGAGGAAGAGTCGAGGCGATTAGGCGAGACGCCGGCAGTGCAGAACTTCTGAACCGGCGTGACGCGCGGTTGAGGACCAGCGCCCGCGGCAGGACTCGAACCCACAACACGCGCCTTAGGACGGCGCTGTTCTATCCGGTTGAACTACGCGGGCTTTCGCGCATTCTAGCGCATCTCGCGCGCAGCCGGGTGCATTCGCCGGCTAGGGGCAAACGGCACGAAACGGCGTACGCGCCGTACCCGCATAATCCTTTGATCCTTTGCCCTATGCGCGAATGTACTCCGCCAGCCGATCCAGAAACGCTGCTGTGCGCGGCCGGCGCTCCAAGATGGTGCTGATGTAGAGCTGCAGCGCGCGCTCGACGTGCTCGTGCAGCTCGCGCGAAACGTCGAGCGTCCGCACGGCCTCGAACGGCTGCGTCTGCAGCGCGCGCAGCAGCGCCAGGCCACTGCGGCTCAAGCGAAACACGTCGCGCGTCAACAGCGCCACCTCCTCGGAGAGCACACCACCTTCCGACGGGGAGAACGCCACCGGCGCGCCGCGCCCATCGTCCGCCAACGGCAATTGCGTGCGCGCACAGCGGAACAGCTCCGGCCGATACCCCTCCAGCGTGAGCAAGCGCAACTCGAAGTAGCGCGTCGCGAGCCGCGGATCAGGCGACTCGCACAGCCAGCCCAACCCCTCGGCCAACAGATCGTATAGCGGCGCGGCATCGCTGCCCTCGGGCGCGAACCGGTCGGCCAGCTCGCACAGGTAATGCGCCAGCGCGCCACGTCGCATCTCTTCGCGCAACGGGCGATGCGCCTCCACCAACTCGGCCTGTGTGATCAGGTCGAAGGTGCGCCCCTTGGCCAGCAGCAGCCGCGTGCGCGTGAACAGCTCGATGTGGCCGGCCTTGCGCGATGTCGGTTTGCGCGCGCCCTTGGCGAGGACGCGCAGCTTGCCGTAATCCGGCGTCAGCAGCGTGACGAGCCGGTCGGCTTCGCCGTAGTCGTCCCGGCGCATCACGATCGCCTCGGTGGCATAGGCGCGCGTCCTGTGCATGGCACACAGTGTACTCGCTATCGAAGCTGGTAGCGCAAGAAAGCGAACGAGCGCATCTCTTCCCGCGAATGCAGCCCGAAAAGACCCATGGAGGTGAACTCAACGATGTAACCGCGCACCCGCCGGTTGCCACGGTATCGCCACATCATGTGCCGTGCGATCTCGCGCGCCTTGGCGTGCTGGCGGGATGCGCTCAGCGTGAGGTAATCGGCATCGGTGAAGGTCACGCGCAAGACGGGGCCGGGGTCTTCGAGCGTGAGCTCAACGGGTGAGCCGAAGGTTGCCTCGATCTCGGCTTTCAGCGCCCACACCGCTTCGCCTTCTTCTCGCTTGGCCGAATGATCGGTTACTTGAAGCCAGGTGAGCGGCGCGATGAACAACGCGGCAACGCAGGCCGCGAAGGCGACTTGCGCGACTCCCCGACTCCACAAGCGCATCCCGGCTTACTTTACTACAACGGCGACCACCTATAATCGCGCCGCCATGTTCAACATCCTGATCCCAGACGATCTCTCCCCGGCCGGTCTGGAATTGCTGCACAGCGATCCTTCTGTGCGCGTGGATGTGGTGAAGAAGATGCCGCGCGCCGAACTGCTCGAACGGATCCCCGAATACCATGCGCTGATCGTGCGCAGCGAAACTAAGGTGGATGCCGAGGTCATCGCGCGGGGCAGCAAGCTGCGCGTGATCGGGCGAGCCGGCATCGGCGTGGATACGATTGACGTGGAAGCGGCAACCCATCGCGGCATCATCGTCATGAACACGCCGCAGGCCAATACCATAGCGACTTGCGAACACACGATTGCCATGATGCTGGCGTTAGCCCGCAACATCCCGCAGGCCGATGCATCGCTGCGCCGCGGCGAATGGACGCGCAGCAAGTTCATGGGCGTGCAATTGCAAGGCAAGACGCTGGGCGTGATCGGCCTGGGCCGGATCGGCACGCAGGTCGCCAAGCGCGCGCAGTGCTTCGGCATGGAGGTCATCGCCTACGACCCCTACGTCAGCGAAGAAGCGGCGCGCGCCAACAAGGTGATCCTGGTCTCGCTCGACGAGCTACTGGCGCAGAGCGATTTCGTCACGCTGCACTCGTCGCTCACCCAGGGCAGCCGCGGCTTGCTCGATGCCGCAGCTATCGCCAAGATGAAAACCGGCGCGCGCGTGATCAACGTCGCCCGCGGCGCGCTGGTGGATTCGCATGCACTCTACGACGCGCTGGTCAGCGGCAAGCTGGCCGGCGCGGCGCTGGATGTGTTCGAAGAAGAACCGCTGCCCGCCGACTCGCCGCTGCTCAAACTGCCGAACGTCGTCCTGACGCCCCACCTGGGCGCGAGCACCGCCGAAGCCCAGCGCGACGTCTCGATCCAGATCGCGGAGCAAGTGCTGGACGCCCTGCACGAGCGCGATGTGCGCAACGCAGTGAACTTCCCACCAATTGACCCGGCAGCCTGGCCGATCATCCGCCCATACCTGAAGCTGGCGGAGAAGCTGGGCCGGTTACAGGCCGGGCTGATGGAAGGCCGGCTCGCGCGCATCGAGGTCGAGTATCGCGGCGCCGACGTCGCGCCGCACGTCAAACCGCTGACCGTCGCGCTGCTGCGCGGCATCTTGGAGCCGATCCTGGGCGGCGAAAAGGTGAACTACGTCAACGCGCCGGTCATCGCCAACGAGCGCGGCATCGTCGTGACCCAGGCCTTGAATTTGACCAGCAGCGATTACACAAACCTGGTCTCCTGCCGCATCACGACCGATCAAGAAGAGCGCACCATCGCCGGCACGTTGTTCGACGGCACCGAGCCGCACATCGTGCAGATAGATCAATTCCGCATTGACGCTGTGCCGGAGGGGCTGGTGCTGGTGATCTCCTCGCGCGATGTGCCGGGCGTGATCGGGCGCGTCGGCACCATCCTCGGCGCGAACTACGTGAACATCGCCGAATACCGGTTGGGCCGCACCAAGCCCGGCGACCGCGCCTTGTCGTTCATCAACCTGGACAACCCTGTTCCAGACTATGCGCTCAAGGCGTTGCGCGATTTGCCGGAGGTGGTGTGGGTGAAGCAGATGACGTTGTAAGCAGCGAGTTCAGGGATCGCTACGGAGAGCGATCCCTACACCAATCGCAGAGAGCGATCCCTACATCAAATTCGGAATCTACAGATCGTGTATCACGCCCACTCAGCCTGCTCTTCAAAACACAGACGAGAATGCAAAGCAGTCAGTTTGAGGCAAAAAGGGTTGGTAAAGCAATGGCAAATCGAAAGGCAATCATCATCGGTTCGGGAATCGGCGGCCTTGCGCTCGGCATCCGCCTGCAAAGCCTGGGATTCGACACCACGATCGTCGAGAAGCTGGATGGGCCGGGCGGCCGGGCCTATGTGCGCCGGGCGCAAGGGTTCACGTTCGACATGGGGCCGACGGTCATCACCGTGCCCCACTTCATCGAAGAGCTATTCGCACTGGAACGCGGCGTACACAACCTGGATCAGCCGGACTTTCCGCCGCACGTGCTGGCGCCGGAGAACGGCAGCAATCAGGAACTCGCCCACACATCGCGCTACGTCCGGATCATCCCGATCAAGCCCTTCTACCGGATTTACTTCGACGACGGCTCGTACTTCGACTACGACGGCGACCGGGATCACACCCGCGAGCAGATCAAAGCCATCGCGCCGGACGACCTGGAAGGCTACGAACGCTTTCACGCCGCGGCGAAGGCGATCTTCGAGCGCGGCTTCCTGCAGCTCGGCTACACCTACTTCGACAGCCTCGGCTCGATGCTGGCCGTCATGCCGGACTTGCTCAGACTCGACGCCGTGCGCACGCTATTCTCGTTCACCAGCAAGTATTTCAAGAACGACAAGCTGCGCCAGATCTTCAGCTTCGAGCCGCTGCTGATCGGCGGCAACCCGCTGGCCGTGCCGGCGATTTACGCCATGATCCACTTCGTAGAGAAGACGTGGGGCATCCATTTCGCCATGGGTGGCACAGGGGCGCTGGTGCGCGGTTTCGTCCAGAAGTTCGAAGAACTCGGCGGGACGATCCGCTACAACAGCGAGGTGAAGCGCATTTTGGTCTCCGGCCCGAACGGCGCACCGCCGCGCGGGCGCTTCGACCGCCGCATCGCGCGCGGCGTGGAGTTGGCCGACGGCACGCAGTTGCACGCCGACATCGTCGTCTCGAACGGCGACTACGCGCATACCTACATGCATCTGATCGAGCCGCGCTATCGCCTGTTCAACACCGACGCGCGCGCCAAGCGCATGCGCCAGTCCATGTCACTGGTCGTGATCTACTTCGGCTTCCGCGCCGACAACCTCGACCTGCACTTGCGCCACCACAACATCATCCTCAGCCCGCGCTACGAAGAATTGCTGCGCGACATCTTCGACCGCCGGGTGCTCGCGCCGGATATGTCGCACTACCTGCACGTCCCAACGTTGACCGACCCCAGCCTGGCGCCGCCCGGCCATCACGCCGCCTATACGCTCGTGCCCGTGCCCAATAACCTAAGCGGCCTGAACTGGTCGAAGATCGGCGACGCCTTCGTGGACAAGGCGCTGCGCTTCCTCGACGAAGCCGGCTACATCCCCGGCCTGTGTGAGCGCCTGGTCTACCGGAGTTACATCACGCCGGATTACTTCGAGCACGGCCTGAACAGCTATCTGGGCAACGCCTTTGGGCCGGAGCCGACCTTGCTGCAAACGGCCTACTTCCGCCCGCACAACAAGAGCGAGGACATCGAGAACCTCTATCTGGTGGGCGCAAGCACGCAGCCGGGCGGCGGCACACCCAGCGTAATGATGAGCGCCAAGATGACCGCGCGCATCATTGCCAAAGACTTCGGCTTGATGTGAACCACGACGGCCTCGAAGGCACATCGTGTTGTGCTTCTTGCTCTTCGCGCCTGTTCGTGGATCGGCATCGCGTGAAATTCGAAGACGTGTATCGCGTGGTCAGGCTCATCCCGAAGGGCATGGTGATGAGCTACAGCGGCGTAGCGCGCCAGTGCGGCAGCCCGCGCTCGGCGCGCTACGTCGGCTTTGCGCTGCATGCTCTACCGGCCAATACGCGCGTGCCGTGGTGGCGCGTGATCAACGCGCAGGGGCGCATCTCGAACCAGTACGCGCCGGATGAGCAAAAGCGTCGTCTGGAAGCCGAAGGCGTCGTGGTCAACGATCATCTGCGCGTGGACATGCGCCTGTTCGACGCCGAGGCGATCGTCTATCGAAAGCTGAAGCGAGCGCGCGAGCGCAGATCAATCACTTAGCGATACCACTGCCTCACTCAGCGCGCGCACTCGAACGTGCCTTCGTGACTAAATCCTCCCACAACCGGCTTGCTTCATCGCCGATCTCCCGAGCGCTTTCGGCTACGTAGTCGAGATCAACGTGCATATCGCTTAAGCCGGCGAAGTCGAACTGCAACATCGCTAGGATATCCGCTGGATGTTTCTTTGAGCGTCCCTCGTTCCAGGCGACGAGCTTACCGACGATGATGTCCTCAGGACGAGCACACCAGGCTTCGAACGTTGCGCCTTGCTCATCCTGAAATGAACGGCGAACGCGCCTGTTGAAGGCTCGCACATACTCCGGCTCGCGCGACAACGGCACAAGATCAGCTTTCGTTCCGCGTTCCGAATCAATTAGATTGAACATGATGCCCAATGCCGTGCCTTCCCGCATCTGATCTGGATCGGCATAGTAGCGCGGCGGCGGAAAGCGCTCGGCTAATGCAGTGAAGTGCGCCTCGTGTAGGTCAACGATGATGTCCACATCGAACGTAGCACGGGCGAGTCCGTAGCTCGACGCGCCAAATGCGCCGACGATCATGTAAGGCGCACCGATGGCGTCTAGGGCCTTGATGACATCAACGTAGAATCCGATCAATCCCATCGGCTCAGCAGCTCTTCGACGGTGACCCCGCGCAGAGGTGTGACGTAGGCGAGCACGCGCAGGTTCAGCTCGCGCTGAGACCACCCGGGATGGCGTTTGTGCATCGCGCCGCGTAATCCGGCCATCACCCACTCCGCGGCTTCGGCCATGACCAGCGGGCGCTTCTCGGGGGGGACTTGTGCAATCAAGTAGAGCTGTTGCCACTCTACCAGATCGGGAAGCGGGTCAGACATCGCTCAGATAGTCGCGCAGCCGGCGGCTGTGATGGGGGTGGCGCAGCTTGCGCAGGGCCTTCGCCTCGATCTGCCGCACCCGCTCGCGTGTCACGTTGAACGTCCGGCCGACTTCTTCCAGGGTGTGCGTCTTGCCGTCGCGGAAGCCGAAGCGCATCTCCAACACTTCGCGTTCGCGATCGCTCAGGCTGTTGAGCACGCTGCGCACTTGTTGTTTGAGCATCTGCAGCGAGGCCGAGTCGGAAGGCGAAAGCTCGCTTTCGTCTGGGATGAACTCGCCCAGCAGGCTGTTCTGCTCCGAGCCGACCGGCGATTCGAGGGAGATCGGCTCAAGCGACACGCGCATGATCTGTTGAATGCGTTTGACTGCCTGATCGAGCTTGCGCTCCAGCGCCGGATCAATCGGCTTGCCGCTGGCGTGGGCTTCCATGATCGCCGCAAGTTCGCGCTCGTCGAGTAGATCCATCTCCATCGCCAGATCCTCGGTGGTCGGCTCCTGGCCCAGCTCTTGCGTCATGCGGCGCTGCAGCCGGGTGAGCTTGTTGATCGTCTCCACCAGGTGCACCGGAATGCGGATGGTGCGCGCCTGGTCGGCGATCGAACGGCTGATCGCCTGCCGGATCCACCAGGTGGCGTAGGTGCTGAACTTGAAGCCGCGCCAGGCGTTGAATTTCTCAATGGCGCGCAGCAAGCCCATGTTGCCTTCCTGGATCAAGTCCATGAACGAGATGCCCCGCCCGATGTAGCGCTTGGCGATGCTGACCACCAAGCGCAAGTTGGCGCGGGTGAGCGAGCTTTTGGCTTCTTCCGCGCGCAGCTCGACCTCGCGCAGGTGATCTTCGCAGTCGGCCGGAGATGGCATCCAAGCTTTCGCCTCGTCCCATTCGGGCAACGCCGGTGCATACTCGACGTGCTGCTCGAGCTGCTCGACGAACGCAGTCGGGAAGATGATCGTCGCCAGGACGAATTCGAACAACGGCTTGCTGATCTTCTCTACGGTCTGGTCCTGCCCCCAACCGAGCGAGCGCAGATATAGTTGCACGTCTGAGGGGAGCGGGTCGGTGTAGTGCCACGGCATGTTGCGCGCATCGCGCAGAATCACAGGCAACGCAGGCGGGGCAACTTTGCGCGCCGCGCATTCGTCGCGCACAGTTTGCCAGGAACGCACAAGATGCTCGTATACGACCGGCCAGAACGCCGCGCCGCGATCGTGCGCTTCGGCGCGGATCTGCCGCGCCAGTTGCTCGGCGCCGAAGGTCGCACAGGTGCGCAGCTCCTGGTCGGCAGTGAGCAGCGGCGTCGAACCGATCTCGCGCAGGTACATCCGCACAGGGTCTGCGCCCTCCAGGTCATCAATCTCGGCCAGCCGGCGCGAGTCGAGGCCGGAGAGGTCATCCAGACCGTCCTCATCATCTATTTCTGCTAAGGCGTACGCCGCAGCCTCTGCCTCGGCATCCACGCTCTTTGCGGAATCGAGCGGATCCGAGTCGGCGGCCGATGCGTCTAGGACGAGGTCGCCGGATTCGGAAGCGAGCGAGTCAGGCACATCCGCGCTGTCATCGCTGACGAGCGCGGCGGCTTCGAGTTCTTCCGCATCATCCCGGCTCAACGCGCCGTTTTTCGTCGGGCGGTTGTGCTTCCGCAGAGCCGATTTCTTGGCCGGCTTGACCCTTCGCGAGGATTTGGCGGAGGCGCTAGAGCGCGTCGGTCTAGTCACTGGCGTCATTCCTCTTGAGCACGATCAACACCGTTCAGGTCACGTTGAGCGCACTGCGTAACTGCAGCGCTTTTTGTGCTCGCAGATGTTGCGTCAGCACACGATGCAGTTCAAGATTATACCGTGCGGCCACGTCAGCCTCGTTGGCGCGCTTTGCCTCTTCGATCATCAAGCTGATGCCGATCCGATCGCGCACCAGGTTGCGTTCGCGCAAACGCAGCGCCGTGCGCACCACCTCCTCGCGCAGCAGCGCTTCATCGGCTGACAGCGGCTCGAGCGCGTCGTAATCGGCGATGATGTTCAGCCAATCTTCCGGTTCTTCGCCCTCGCCTTGCGGCAGCGACGCGCCCATGGCCACGCGGCTGAGCTGGCGAAACCCTTCGCGCATCGCCGGATTCGTGAAGTCGCGCTCATCCAGCACGTCCAGGTTGGCGCGGGTCAAGGCGACGTTGGCGTCCAGCAACAACTGCGGTTGCCGCCACAACCCCGCGATCAAATGTACTTCTAGGTCAGTTCTATCCACCCCACGAAGCTCAGCGCCCACACGATGCACCCTAATATCCGAATCCCGCCTCTGGTCACTTGTCACCTGCCCCCTGGTCCCTGATCCCTGGCCCCCGACCCCTGGCCCCTGACCCCCGATCCCCGCCCCCTGACTTCCAGCTCGCCTCTCGCGCGCGACTTCGTTAATCACCGCCAGCACGGCCCGCGGGCCGATCTGCAGGCGGCGCGCCAGGTATTGCACGTAGAAATCCCGCTGCACCGGATCGGATGTGTCAAGCAGGATGGGAGCGACGGCCCGCGCTGCCTGCGACTTGGCATGTGGATCGGCTATGTCCCGGCTGCGCAGGATGACGTCTATCACGTGTTCGACCACCGGCCGGGCGTTTGCCACGATCTCGCGCCAGCGCTGGGGCGATTCCAGCACCAACTCGTCTGGATCCTTGCCCTCCGGCAAGACGGCCACCCGGATGTCCGCTTTCAGCTTTGACTCGTAACGAATCGCGCCGCGCGGATCGAAGATCGGCTGCACCTCACGATCCATGGCATCGCGCGCGACTTCCATGCCGCGCAAGACGGCACGGTCGCCTGCCGCGTCGGCGTCCAGCGCTAACACGATGCGCGCGGCCAGCCGCTTCAGCGTGCGGAACTGATCCTCGCTGAGCGACGTGCCCATGCCGGCCACGACGTTGGCGAAGCCGGCCTGGTGGCAACCGATCACGTCCATGTAGCCTTCGACCAACACGGCGACTTGCTCATTGCGGATGGTGCTGCGGGCGCGATGCAGGCCGAACAGCAAGCGGCCTTTGTCGAAGACAGCCGTCTGCGGCGAGTTCATGTACTTCGGCTCGCTGCCGTCGAGCGAGCGCGACCCGAAACCGACCACCTGCCCCTTCGCATCATGGATGGGGATCATCAGCCGGCCGCGAAAGCGATCGTAGCGCCGGCCCTCCTCGTTCTCGATCACCAGGCCGGCGTCAATCAGCTCCTGCATGCTGAAGCCGCGCGCAGTGAGGTAGTTCGACAAGGCATGATAGTCGGCCAAGCTATAGCCGAGTTGCCAAACTACGATCGTCTCGTCGGCGAGGCGACGCCTCTCGCGCAGATAGGTGCGACAGGCCGTTGCCTGGGGCGCGGTGAGCAGCAAGTGGTGGAAGTATGCTGCTGCCTGGGCCAGTGCATCGCGCAGGCGCGCCTCGTAGTCGGCGGACTTCTGCTGCTCCGGCGTACGCTCCTCGAGCTGCACGCCGGCGCGGCGGGCCAGTTCGCGCAATGCTTCGCCGAACGTCCATCCCTCCTTCTTCATCAGGAAGGAGAACACGTCGCCCTGCTCGCCGCTGGAGAAGTCTTTGAAGGTTTGTGTATCGGGGAAGACGAAGAAGGACGGCGTGCGCTCGCTCTGGAACGGCGACAAGCCTTTGTAGTTCCGGCCGCTGCGCGAGAGTTTCACGTAGCTGCCGATTACCTCGACGATATCTACGCGACGCTTCACCTCTTCGATCACGGACATGCGTTGGATTGTAACTGCGCGAAAAGCAAGGCGGGCCTCCCCTGAGCGAAGCCCGCCTTTATTTGCGCTTGATCCTCGAACCTGGTTTACGGATGCGGCTCGACGTCAGGTTGTTCGGACGTCGGCAGCACCTCCGGCAAGACCAGATCGGGCGGCTGCAGTGGCTCGTCCAGCTTATCTTCCGGCACGCTGAGCTTGGGATGCTCCATCGCGCTTAGGTATTCGCGAGCCGTCATCAGCGTGCCACAGCTCACCTTCAGCGGCTTTGCATCGAAGAAGCGCTGTGTGCCGCTTTGCAACACGCGGAATTCGATGTTGTAGCCGCCCGCCGCGTTGAACTGGATGCTGATCGAGCCGCGCGGCGCCGTCGTGCCTACCGACGCCCAGTTGTTGGCGAAGGTGTTGGGGTTGGTTCGCGTCGGGTCTCCCAGGCCGCAACCCACCAGGTTGGTCACGCCGATTATCCTCACCTGAATCGAGTCGTAAACGCCAAGCGCCTGCATGCCCGACCAGTAGTAGGTGGCCGTCTGGCCCGCGTTGATGTTGAACAGGATATCGCCGTTGTAGGGCGGGTTGAACGGCTGGTTCGGATTTGAGGTGAACAACGGATCGCGCGTGTCCGGGACGGTGCCGCCTCCGGCTCCTCTGTAGTTCCACGAGATTCGATAGGGCTGGCTGTTGCCGGTGGCGGACGGCAAGCTGACGCGGATGTAATATAAGCCGGGGCCGGGGATGTTGACCGTCAACAGCACATCGCCGCCGCCCGCCGGCACGACGCCAAACGGGTCAATGCGATCGGTGCTTGCGACCGGATCAGCGCCGTTGCCCGGACATGTGAAGCCGGCCTTCAGCGGTGTGCGCACCTGCACCTGCGTCGAACCGATCGTATGGCCTTGCACCAGCACCTGAATCTGCGCGGTGCCGGTAATGTTCATGGCGAAGAAGTCGTATTGGTCGTCGCTCAAAGTGGTGTATTGGATGCCGGGTTGCGTCGGCGTCGCTTGGCACGGGTTGTTGTTCGGCTCGAACGAGCCGCTGGTACTGGTCGCGTAAGCCCAGCTAATGTTGTAAGGTGGCGGCGCCGGTTGACCCGCGCTGCTGACCACGCGAAAGAAGAGTCGTGCTGCAGGCACCCCGTAGAGCGTTACTGAGGGGTTCGGATTGGTTCCATAGCCGAGCAACTGTGCCGGCGCGGCGCACCCTGCTTGTTCGAGGTAGATTTGCAATTGCCCTGCCACCGCTGTGTAGTTCGTCAGTGATACGACGATGGTGGCGTTAGGCACAGGGTTGATGATGAAGAACCAACTATCCGTGCTAGTGTTCTGCACCGTGTAGTTCACGAATGCCCCAAGTGGCCCACCTCTGCCGTTGTTGACGGCATCGCAGGCATTTGCCCCCGTAGACGTGATGACCGTTGGAATGGTCGAGACGCCTGTTCCGACGATGGCTATGGGCAGATAAGCTCTCGTTCCGCGCGCCAGGTTGTAGAGCGGACTCGTGGTCGTGACCGTGCCATCCTGGGATGAGATGCGGAACAAGATCCTCGAACCCGGCTTGACGATGCCCGGGTTGATCGTCACGGACATCTCGGCGCGCCGATTGAAACTCGATAGGGTCGCCGGCACAGACGTCTCCGGCCCAAAGCCTGTATCCGGATCGAACAGTTGATACAGGCCAGATGCCGCCAAGGCATACGGCGCGTCCACCCGGACGGATACCGTGGGATTCAGTAATACATCGAAGGTTGCGCCGGCGCCCGGCGTCCAAATCTCGCCGGCATCGGCCTGATTCGGTTGAACTGCAGCATCCGGCGTTGCCGTCTCGGCGGCCGGCGGCTCATCCTGCGCGCGCGCCACCGGCGCGCTGCCAATCGCAGACGCCGAAATAGTCGCTAAAGCAGCGACCATCGCAAGACTCATTCGAAGCGATTGCGTTCGTTTCATGCAACTCCTGTTTCAAGCAGACGGTGAGGTCAGCCCCAACTCGTACTTGGGCGCTGACCTTATCAGCATTTAGGGTCGCTTGCGTCGCAGCAAGGTTACTCCTTGAACGCCGAGGTGGGGACTGCGATCGGTGGTCACGGCATCGGCGTGGGAACCGGGGCGCCACCGCCACCACCGCCGCCTCCGCCGCCGCCGCCACCACCACCGCCGCCGCTCCCGACGCCGATGCAGAGGATCTTCTCGCCGAAATCGGTGCGGTCGCCGGCGTTGGTATCAATGCGCAGCGTGATCCGGTAGCAGCCGTTATCGAAGTCACTGATCTTGAACGACTGCGGGCCGGTGCCGGTGGTCGGGATGGACTTGCCGTTGGGCGCAGCCGGGCCGCGCGAGCTATTCGGCTCGAACACCAGGTAGATCGCCCGGATGCCATAGATATCCCAGGCCATGGTGTATACCTTGTCGCTGCGATCCACGTAAGCGATGTTGCCGCCCGGCGGTGCTTCGCCGACATACTCAAGGTCCTTGCGCTTGCAGAATGTCCAGTTCGCCGGATTGCCGCTCTTCCCGGCTTGCCAGTCGGGATTGCTCGGGTTGCATTCGGGATTGACCGCCGGCGGCGGGGCGACGGCCTGTCCTACGACGTTGATGGTGATCGCGTCCTCGAACACCTGATTGTTCAGATCCACCCAGCGCAGGCGAATGGTGCGCGGGCCGGTAATGCCGGGCACATCTACCTGCATCACTTGAGCCACCGGGCCCTTAAAGCCTTGGCCATCGCCGCGGTCGAATTCGCCGCTCTTGAAGTTCGGGATGTTCCAACTCGCAAAGACGGTGCTTCCGGCCGGCACCGGGTTGGCGTTGACGCGCAGCACGCCGCGCTCGCCGACCAATTGGCCCTGCGGCGGCGCAGTCGGCTGAATCTGCGGCGGCGGCAACGTTACGATCGGCACCAGCACCGGCGGCGCAGCCGTTGGCTGGACGACGACCGGCGGCGACGTCGGTCGCGGCGGCGCCGCAGCGACAGGCACGTTGGCCGCAGCGCTGTTGGCCTGCACGTAGTCGTTGATGACCCAGCCGACCCCGCCTGGGCCGGACGGGTAAGAGATCTGCCACCAACGGCCGTCCGCGCTCTTGCCCCGCACGGGCACCACTTCGCCCTGCTTCAACTCGCCGATCTTGGTGTAGGCCACGTCTGGGCCGGTGCGCACGTTCACGAACTCGTTGGTCACTGTCAAACTAGGCGCGCTAGCGTCGCCTGTGCTACCTGGCGCGGGCTGCTGGCCGGTCGCGGCGCCGGGGTCGCGCGTCGGCTGCGGCTGGGGCGGCGCGGTCGTCGGCTGCGGCGGCGCTTGGGTCGGCACCGCTACCGGCTGAGTCGGCTCAGGCGCTGCCGTGGGCTCGGGCACCGCCGCTGCCTGCGCAACCAACACGAGCGGCTCGGACTGGGTGAGCAGCCTGTCGTCCGGCGGGCCATATGCCTTGAGTTGGATGGCGTGCGTGCCGGCCGAGAGCGGCGTCCACGGCACGTTGATCGGGAAACTGGGCACGCCCTTGGACTTGTCGGGTGCGTTGAGCGTGGCATAGGTTGTGCCGTCAATGATCACGTCTACGCGCGAGATAGCATCACCGGTCGCCGTTCCGACGATGGCGATGCTCTGCCCTACAAGCAATTGCGTGTTCGGTTCGGGGGACGTGATCTTGATCTCGGGCGTCTTGGCTGCGCCGCCCAGACAAGCCGTCAGCGTGAGCAGGCCGATCAGGCCGACGGCAGCCCAACGCCGGGGGAGGCCCGGCGGGTTGCCACAGGTCGTCTTCTTCATCCTTTTCTTCCTCACATCAGATGCCAATCCAGGAACCGCTCGATGCGCCGCAGGGCGTCGAGCGCATTTGCTGAATTGGCGAAACCGTGACCCTCATCGGGATATGTTTTGTATTCGAATGTTTTGCCTTCGCGCTTGAGCGCGGCGACGAGTTGAGCCGACTCGTTGAGATGCACCCGTGCGTCGCGTTCGCCGTGAATGATGAGCACGGGAGCGCGAATGTTCTTGACATAGTTCAGCGGAGAACCAATCTCATACTCGTGCGCATGATCGCTCGGCAATCCCATTTGCCATTCCAGGTCTTGCCGCCCTGAATGATCGCCCAGCGCCCAAGACGTCTTCAGGTGGCTATCACCATACAAGGATACACCGCATTTGAAACGGTATTGCGGATCCTTCGTCAACGCCAGCAAGGTCAGATAGCCACCATAGCTCTGTCCCCAGATCGCCAACCGCTTCGGGTCAACGCCCGGGGTGCGCATCAGCACATCGGCCGCCGCTAAACAATCCTGCAAGTCACCCACGCCCCAGTTGAATAGATTGCCTTCCTTAAAGTGCCTACCATAACCGGTCGAGCCCCGATAGTTGGGGCACAGAATAACATAGCCTTTGGCGACGAAGTATTGGCGAATAGGATCCCAGGCCAAATCGTATTGCGCATTTGGTCCGCCGTGCGGATAGACGATCCCCGGCAGGCCGCGCCCACGTTTTTGGGTTTCAGCCAGCGCGCCGGGCAGATAGAGAAAGCCCGGAATCAACCAGCCATCGTGGCTGGTGTACTCGATGTGCGACGGCGTGACGAACGGGTAGTTCCTCAGCGCCGGCGGCGCGCTATTGGTCAGCGCGCGATCCTCGCCTGTTCCCGGCGTTCCAGCGCATAGATACAGATCGGGCGGCTGGCTGGGGCTGTCGAAACCGACGACGAACACATCCCTGCCGGGCACCCATCGCGGCGTGCTGTGATTCCCCGCCGGCCTCCGCAACCTTGTCGTCTTGCAATCGTCAATGGTAACGACGTAAAGCGGATCGCTGCCTTGCTCGCTGCCGATGAGCACTATACGCTTGCCGTCCGTCGCCCACGCAAAGTCCTCGACGTCCTGGCCGATGTGCGTGAGCTGGGTCAGGCGCGAGCCGTCGGCGGCCATCAGCCACACTTCATCGTTGCCGCTGCGGTTGCATAGCATGGCGATACACGACCCATCCGGCGAAACGCTGGGCGCCCAGTATTGCGCGCCGTCGCCCGGCGTCAGCCGAACCGGCGTGCCGCCCTGCGGCGAAATCGCGTAAATGTCAGTCTGCTTGATCTGGTGCTTCGGCGAGGCCTGATAGATGATGCGCGAGCCGTCCGGCATCCAGACCGGCGAGCTGCACTCGTCGCTGCCGTGCGTCAACCCGGTCACCCATCCGCCTTCGAACGGCACGGCGGCGATCTGCGATGCACCGTCTTTGTAGGTGCTGAAGACCACCAGCCGGCCGTCGGGCGACACCGCCGGCTCCGATGCGTCGTAATACAGCTCGGTCAACTGACGCGGCTGGCCGCCATCGGCAGGCACGACGTAGAGATTGCTCACGTCGTCATCGTAGGCGCCGTAGATGATGAAGCGGCTGTCGGGCGTCCAGGCTGGCGGCTCGTCCTCCCACCAGTTGACGTAGGTGCGCTCGAATGTCAGCCGGCTCGGCCAGTTGGGCGCGCCGTTCGAATCCAGCTCGATGGTGAACAAGTCGCTCTGCGCGTTGCGGTCACGATAGAAGGCGACGCGCCGGCCATCGGGCGACACCGCGTGGTTGTGGATGCGCTCGACGCCGTTGATGACCAGCTCTGGCCATAGGCCTTCGGGCGGGCAGGCGTCGGGGCGCGGCAACGACGGCATCCCGTAGTGTTCTTCCATGATGCGACGCTCCAACTATTATCGCCGGTTGCGAAGAAAGCCTACAACGACGATGCCCAGTGCAATCAATGTGAGTAGCGCGGCGAGCCAGGTGAGCCATCGGTGGCTCGCTGCGGTCGCCATACTTCGAGCAGCGCCGTCGAAGCCCAGCCAGTTCGTGTGTGCCTCGCTGCGTTGCTCGCGCGCGCCGACGATGGCTTCCGGCTCCGGCATGGCAACCTTGCGCCAAATCACATCGTCGAACTGGGCGCTGCCGGCAACCCACAGCGCACTGCGGCCGGAAGCGAAGCGCGCCTCTGGATCTACGGCCACGAACTCATCTTGGTCGTTCAGCGCGATCCGCATTTCGTTGCCGCGGATCGCCACGCTGAGCTTGAGCCAGACCAGCGGATCGAGTGCGAGGTTCGATGCACCGGCCAGGTCGGCCTCGCGCACGCCGTTCACGACGCGATAGACGCGCAGGTACGCGCCGCCGTTCACAAAGCGCTCGATCTCGACCCGGTAGTGGTTGTCGGCATCCTGCACACGCACGGCCAGGCCCCATTTGCCGGCGGCGTCTTGCAGGCGGCCACGCGCTTCGAAGACGTAGTCGCTGCCCGGCAGCGCGGTCATCAACAAGCCGTCGCCGGTCGCGCTGAGCACGATGCGCACACCGAGCGCCTCGCCCACTTCAGCCGGCGTCCACGCACCGCTCAGCGCCGTCCACACGCCGGGATCGAGCTGCCGGCGGGCGCTGCGCCCGGCGGACAGGTCGGCGCTGCGATAGTTCAACACCCAGCCGGCGCCGGTGTCTTTGCAGATGTAGCCGTGCAGCGTGGTCGTGAAGACGTGCTGGAACAAACAGGCTTGGTTGTCGCTGAGCTGCGGTGCGTCGGGCAGCGGCGTGAACGGGCCGGCCGGCGATGGGCCGGCATAGATCTTCGTCTTCCAGGCGTTTTCGTTCACCTCGGTGGAGAGGAAGTACACGCCGTCGTGGAACATCATGTTGGGTGCAGCCAGCTCGTAGGGCACGTCAATCAAGACCCGCTCGGACGCCGGATCGGCCAGACCTTCCACGCTCCAGGCACGACGCATCCGGATTTGCCAGAAGCCGGCGTCGCTGCCGCCGCGGAACCAATACAGGTAGAACATGCCGCTCTGCGGGTCACGGAACAAGGCCGGATTTTGGTTGCGCACGCCCGGCTCCTGCGGCACGATCACGCGATACTCCGGGTCGAAGTGGACGCCATCCGTGCTGGTGCGCATCACCACGTGGCTCACCCCGCAGTGATCGCGGTCGTAGATCATGTAGATCCGGTCGCCCACGCGCTGCACCGACGGCCAGCGCTCACCGTCGCGGTTTAGCAGCGGCGCCGGCCACTTGATCCAGTTGACCAGGTCGTTGCTGCGTGCCAGCCCGATGCCGCCGCAGTCGGCCAGGCCGTAATAGCCCCAGTAGCGATAGCCATCGCGGTTGAGTTCGACCACGCTCAGGGTGTGCGGCGCTTCGGTCTCCCAGGCTTCCGTGCGGGTCATCACCGTGACCGGCGGGCCGAAGGTGTAGTAACCCAGGCCGGGTCGGCCGAAGTCGTCGAACATCTCGAAGGTGCGCCCGCCGCCGGAAAGGTCATCTGCCATCGGGCTGCCGTAGTAAAGGTAAATCGTCCGTTGACCGGCCGCCGGAATATGGGGCGTCTTCACCCAGACGGTCGCCTGCTGTGCGCCGGCATCGTAGCGCTCCACCCAGTGGGGCAGGTAGCGCCGGCCGTCCTCGTCGGCGAAGCGCAGGTCGCCGCCATCCGGTTGCGCCAGGTCGAAGTCGAAGTTTCGCGCGTCGAGCGTAAGCCGCACCTGAAAGTCACGCAGGTCGGCCCGGCTTGCGTTGGTGATAGTGATCGGGCGACGATAGCGCCATTCGGGCGATGCCGGTGCGGGTTGCGACGCTTGTGAAGGAACAGTGACCAGCGCGATCGAAGCAGCAACGAGCGCGGCGAGCAAGACGAAGGTTCTGCGCGACATGGATGCGAACGGGGGCAATATAGCAGGCGGCCGGCGCTCAGCGCGGCAGGATGGTGATGCGCTCGACGACGTGTTCGGTCGCCTCTCCGCCGTCAATCGTCAGGCGCTCGAATGTGGGATACGAATACCAGCCGATCACGACGTTGTATTCGCCCGGCGGCGCGTCCGCAGGGATCGGCACGGCGCGCGTGTCGGTGATGATCGCGCCGGGCGTCCAGCGCGAAGTCGGCGCAGCGCCGTTCACTGGCGGGCTGTCGAATGCAGCAATCTGGCTGCCGTCGTCGGCGCGGCGCAGGTGCATGAACACGGTGTAGTCGGCGCGCGGCGTCCGGTCGGCGCGCCAGATCAGGTCGAGCGTGACGGCATCGCCGGGGTAATACGGCTGCGCGCGCCCGCGCACGCCCACCAACGTGATCTGCTCGCCGAATTGGACGTGCTGGGGCTGCACCGGCGTATCGCCTGTGGCGACGCGCAAATCGTAAAGCGCGAGCGACGCATCTTGGAAGCCTTGCGCGTAGGTGCGCGCGCCGCGCCGGTTGAGGGCCTGCTCGACGACCGAAGGCGGCTGTAGCGCCATCGCCCAGCCGTAGTTCACGAGCCACACGCGCGATTTGTCGCCGGCGAATCGTGACAACTCTGCCTCGACCGCAGCCGGGTCACGGCTGAGCACGTCGTTGCCGACGATCCACACCGGCACGTCGAGCGGGCCGTAGTATTCCAGCAGCGGGAACTGATCGCTGTTGACCAGCACCACGCCGTCGCCCTGCCGGGCGCGCTCGCGGATGGCGCCGATCATCGCGTCGTAGCGGCTCTTCTGCCAACTCAAATCGAACAGTTGCAGGGTGCCGATGAGGGCCGGCGCAAGGGCGATGAGTGTGACGAGGGCGAGGGGGAGGTAGGAAGGGAGATTAGAGATTGGAGATTGGAGATTGGGGAGTGGGGAGTGGGTGGCGCGCCGGCGGGCATCCTCGATGAGCACGACCCAACCGGCGGCGGCCAAGGCCAGCGGCAATAGCGCGAACAGATAGTAGCGCGGGCTGAAGTCGTTCACGATGCCGGAGCGCCCCGCCGTCACCGCCACAACGCCGAGCGAAGCGGCGATCCAGCCGAGGATGAGCAAGGCGTCGCCGCGCTGTCCGCGCCGCCAGTAACCGATCACGCCGATCAACCCCAGGGCGAACAGGACGAGCGCAACCGCCGTCAAGCTGCCATCCGCGCGCATCCCGAACAGCAGGCCGTTGACGCCCACGCCGAAGTTGGCCACGATGTCTTCGAAGACCGGCACGACGCGCGTGCGTGAAGCGACCGCGCGCGACGCATAGCGCGATTGCAACCCCAAGAACCATGCGCCGAAGATCAGCGCGATGGCGAGATGGGCGACCAGCCAAGCAACGAGGCGCCGAGCATCGCGCGAACGCAACGCCGACAGCCCCAACGCCAGCGCGTTTACGAGCAGCACGCCGGCGGCATAGTAATGTGTGAACAGCGCACCGAGCGAGAGCAGGGTGTATTGCGCATTGCGTGTTGCGTGTTGCGTCCTGCGTCTTGCGTCTTGCGTCGCGCATTTCAGCATCGCCGTGGCTAACGCCATCGCGCCACCGGCCAGCAGCGCGGCCAGTGCATACATGCGCGCCTCCTGCGCGTAGTAGAGCAGGATGGGCGATGTCGCGAGCAACAGCGCGGTAAACGCCGCGGCGCTCGACCCGCCGATCAGCCGGCCCAGCCGCGCGCCGACAGCCACCAGCAACACGCCGCAGCACACCGACAAGTAGCGCAGCGCGAAGACCGACTCGCCCCACAGTGTGCGGCTCGCGCCGAGCAGCAGGTGATACAGCGGCGGTTGGGCGTCGAGTCCGGCGACGAGCGACGCGACCGGCTGTTTGCTCGCCCATACCGAGAACGCTTCGTCGCCCCACAAGCCGCGCGCGTCCAGCGCCCATATCGCCAGCAGAAATGCCAGAGCGCAGCACGCCAATGCTGCAATGCGCGCCTGCCAATGGGGTGTATGTCCCGCCGGCAAAATGCCCGGCAATTGAAGTCGCGGGCAACTTGCAGCAAAGCCGGCCGTGCGCCGGCTTTGCCATGTGTTGCGCGCGGATTCATCCGCTGCGCAGATCCGCGCAGTGCCCCCGTTAGAAAGTGCACCCCGCCGATGTGTCATCACGCGCGCGATGATAGCATTCGCGGTGCTAGAATTTGCGGCGGCGAGCCGGCTGCGCGCTTCGCCGCAACGAACCTTCGTGATCTTCATCGTCCTGCCCGCTTACAACGAGGCCGAAGCGCTTCCTCGGTTGCTCGCTCGCATCGCTGCTGTCTCCGACGCACACTTCGGTGGTAGCTTGCGCGTCATCCTCGCCAACGATGGCAGCACCGATGGCACGCCGGACCTGGCACGCGCGGCGGCGGATGCGCACCGGTTGCACCTCGACATCCTCACACACGAGGTGAACCGCGGGTTGGGCGAGGCGATCAAAACCGGCCTGAAAGGCGCACTGGAGCGATCCACCAGCGACGACGACGTGATCGTCACCATGGACTCCGACGACACGCATCTGCCCGGCCTGATCCCGCGCATGGTCATGATGATCGAAGAGGGGAACGACTTGGTGATCGCCTCGCGCTATCAGCACGGGTCGCGCATGCTCGGCATCCCGCGCTACCGCCAACTGCTCAGCACCGGCCTGAGCTGGTTGTTCCGCATCGTGTATCCGATCCCCGGCGCGCGCGATTACTCGTGCGGCTATCGCGCCTATCGCGCCGGCGCGCTGCGCGCAGCGTTTGACCGCTTCGGCGACCTGCTGTTTGTCGAGCGAGGGTTCGCCTGCATGGTAGACATTTTGATCAAGATGCACCTGGCCGGCGCGACGGTGAACGAAGCGCCGATGATCCTGCGCTACGACCGCAAGCCGGGCGCGACCAAGATGCCGGTGAAGAAGACGATCGTCCAGACCTTCCGGCTGCTGGCGCGCCGGCGCTTCGGCGTGATGGACTGAACGCGATCATGCATCGCCGGCCTGATCTTCTCGCAGCAATAGTGGCGCCGGCTCGGCCTTAATGCGCGCGATCATCGCCGGATCTTGCAGCTCCTCGAAGTGCGCGCCCAGTGGCGGCAGCGTGGGATGGACGGTCACCTGCTCGAAGCCGAGGCCGCGCGCCAGCGCAGCGACCGCCGCGGCTGCCTGCTCGCCGGCCTTCTCAAGCAGGTCTTTCTCGATCGCAGCGTTGACCAGCGCCTCCATCGCGTCGCGCCGGGCCGCGTCCATCAGCGTGATGTCGCGCCCGGTGAACCAGCCGGCCTTGTGCGATACCACGCGGGTGAGCGACTCGTCCACATACACCATCAGCACTTTGGTCGGCGGCAGGGTGATCTCGACGGCGTTGCCGGACACGCGCACGTCTTCTTCGCGCAGGTGCTTGAGGTTGACGCCGGCCACCACGCGCACCCCGACGTCCATCACCAGCTCCTCGCCCAGCAGCTTGTCGCGCAGCGGCTTGATGAACGAGTCGGGCGACGTCCGGTCGCGTTCCTTCTTGACCGTGACTGCGCCGATCTGGCTGTAGGTAACGAGGGCTGCCGCGCGCACTTCGCTCACGACAATCGAGGGGGTGAGAAGTGTGGTCGCGATGTTAGGCTGGGCCGGGTGAGGCTGAGGTTGCGCCTGCGCTGCGACGAACAAGACGACCAGGCACACGAAGACAACGGCAGCAGCGAGGAGCGTCAGCGGCCCGATGCTTGCCAGGTTGACCGCTAAGTAGAACAACGCAATCGCCGCGACGGCGAGCACGACGTATAACCCCGCGCCTCGCAGCGCCGACCGCGCCTTCGCTATCCATCTACACACAGCCCGATTGTAACGGCGCGGCCGCAAACGGGTGCGTTGGACGCATCCTCTTGTGGAGACAGTGACGCGGCGATGGGCGACCCAGTCCGCGAAGGCGGACTTTGCCCGGAGTTGCCCACGACTTTGAGTCGCCAGGCGTCCGCCTCACTTGGCCGCAGACTTTACGCCTGTGACGGGCTTTGTTCAAAAGCCGGCAAACAGGGCGCCGAAGAAGGAGGAGACGCACAAGGCGAACAAACAGGTGACGACCAAATTCAGCGCGCCGAGGATGATGCCCACGATGGCCAGGCCTTCGCCGGACTGGGTGCCGTGGCTGGTGAGGATCTCGTTGCGCGCAATCACGCCGGTGATGATGCCGATCAGGCCGCCGATGCCGAACAGCCCGCACCAGGCCAGGATGCTGGAGGCCAGGCTGACGATCGCCCACGGGTTCGTCTGCGGCATCAGCGCATCGGGATAGGGTGCGCCGGGCGGCGGCAGCCGGGGCGTCGGCGGATTCTGCGGCGATGGCAACGTCGTCCGCTGTGGCTGGCCCGCGCCTTGGGGATCGTAGATAGGCTCATTCATGTTCACACGGTCCGTTGCCCATCATACGAGCAAAGCGGCAGAAAGTCGCGCTCAAGCGGCGCCCGGCAATCACCGCAACACGATCGGCAAATGCTCGCGATACACCACCGTGCGCGGGTCAATCATGGCCTGCACGGAGTAACCGTCATACCACCCTTGCGCGTTGCCGGCAGCGTCCACCGCGCGCACGCGGAACTCGTAGGTGCTGCCGGGATTGCCGATGAAGATTGTGTGCGTCTCGCGCAGGCCGGTCGCTATCGTGATCCACGGGCTATCGCCGATCGGCTGAAACTCGACCAGCGGCGCGACGGTGGTCATGACGACCACCTCCGTCAACACCACCGGCGCCGTGATCTCTTCCGTGCCCGATAGGATCAGCTCATAGGCGATGCGCGGCACGGCCACCTCTTCCATCGTGACCGTATAGCTGGTGCGCGCGCGCACGATCTCGCGCGCCTGCACATCGTAAGTCAAGCCCTCACTTGAGTCGCGCGGCATGTCTTTGCCGGTCCAGCGCAAGTACACCACCGGAAGATTGCCCAGCGCCTGAGGTGCGACGCCCTTCACCGGGTAAGCTGCCGGCGGCGCCTGCGCCTCGGGCGCGCCAACAGCCAGCGCGACGCTCTCCACGATCAGGTTGCCGTTCGCGTCGGTGATCAACCGGTAGGCGTCCACCGGCGTGCTGGCTGTGGCGCTGAGCATCGCGCTCAGGCTGATGGCCGTCGTCGCGTCGAGCATCTGCGCCCACGGCGGCGTGCGATCCACCAGGATTTCGCGCGGCGGCGTAGCGTCGCTGTTGGCCGTGCCGTCGCTCGCCACCACGCTCCACAGGTAGCGCCCGTCCGCCGGCAGCGTCACCGTCCACTGCGTCTCCGTGATCCAGCCGCTGGTCGTGCGCCAGCCATCGCTCTCGCGCCACACCGTGACGAAGAACCGGCGCGGCTTCTCGCCTGCGATGTCGTCGGCGTCGCCGGCGTCGGCCCAGCGCAAGGTCGCCGTGGGCGATGCGCTCCAGCGCGCCGGCTCCTCCGGCACGATGGGCGCGTTGGGCGGCAAATTGCCCAGGCGGATTTGCGCGTTGCCGCCGCGGTTGACGTACTCGATGTCCACGCGGTGCAGGCCGGCAGTCACGCGCACGTCCTTGTCGTGGGCGATATACAGGTTTGAATCCGCGTCCCAAGCATCAATCTCCAGTTTGCCGTCCACCCACAGCCGCACGCCACCCACTGCCTCGATGCGGAAAGGATAGACGCCCTCGCTCAGCGCCAGGTAGCGCGTCCAGCGCACCGAGAAATCGCGCGCGCCCATGTTGGCCGCCGGGGCAGCGCCGTTCCAGCGGAAGTTCAGCGTCGAATCGGCCTTGACCAGCGAGGCCGGCGGGGAGAGCAGCGTGTTGTTGAAATACTGGCCGATCCACGCGCTCATCACCGAAGGCAGAATCTCATCCGGGCCGTAGTGCATCAGCGCGATCGGCGAAGTCTCGTGCACATGCGCGGGATTCAGCCGCAGCGCTTCGAAGGTCTGCACATCGGGGATAGTGCGGCGCTGGCCGTTGATGACGAGCGCTGCCGGCCCGCCCTCCTCGGAGCGGACGACCAGCGGGGCACGCCACACGAACTTCAGCGCGTCGGCCCACACTTTGCGCAGCGGGTTGTCGCCGGTGTGATTGCCCAGCAGGACATGGCCGGCCTCGCCGTGCACGAAGGGATAGGCGCCCAGCGGCATCCAGCCCGGTCGGGCTTTGTTCTGCGAGCGGCGCACCAGGCTCATGCCCTCGGCGTGCACGATGCGATAGGTCGCCACCGGCACCGCGCTGTCGTCGGTATCTTCGCGCGGCACCCAGGCCGACACCTCCCAGATGCCGTCGAAGGGCAAGTTCGGCGTCCAGCGGGCGATGGCGGTGTCGTCGCCGGGGCCGAGGTTGGACGGATCGGTCGTGACCGCGAAGCGGGATTCGCCGGCGAAGCCGACCGGATAGGCAATCCACTCGCCCTGAGCCGCGAAGCCGGGATCGGCGTCGTTCACGATGACCTCGACGCTGAGGGACGGGCCGCCGCCGACTTCTAGCGCCTCGGTCGCGCCGCGCGGGACGACGGTGACGATGGCGAACTCGCCGTAGCCCATACCCCATTCCAGCTCGGTATCGGGCTTGTTGAGCAGGTTCGGGCGCACGATCATCACCCGCCGGCCGTTGGTCGCGTCGTAGCCGATGATCGTGCCGGCGTGGCTGCCCCACGGCGATGTGCCGAACGCGCCGATGACCGGCCGGCCGGCGTCAATCTGCTCGACGATCTGTTCGAACTCCGGCGCGTAGATCGCCCTGACGCTGAACTGGTAGCCGCGCTCGCGCACGAACCAATCGAATCCCTTGGCGACGTCGGCGGCATCGTAGCCGCTATCGCTGATCTTGCCGTCGTCGTCCACGTTGTTGTAGCAGAACAGGTTGGGGAAGAGATCGCGCAGGCGCTGCAAGGTGGCGTTCTCGTTGCCGTCCCACAGCGCCGGATAGCCGCGCGCAGCCCAGTACTTGAGCAAGGTAGCCGAGGCGACGGTGAAACAACCCGGCCAGCAACCGTCGTTGTCGCATGCGCACTGCCAGACGTTGCTGGCTCTCGGGACAATGTCGTCGGGCACGCCGCTCAGGACGACGCGCCGCTCCTGGAGCAAAGGCCGGCGCGCCGAAGCCGGCGGATCGGACGCCGCGAAGAGGGCGGCCGGCGCAGCGACACCTGAGATGGCGACGGCGAAGCACACGCACAACGCGATGCGCAAGATCGCACGCACGACAGCACGCCCCTCGCTCATGACGGGCGAATTATAGGCCGCCGACCACGAGTGTATCCCTGCTGAGGGCAAAATGCCCGGCGATTGAAGTCGCGGGCAATTTGCGGCAAAGCCGGCCGTGCGCCGGCTTTGCCATGCGTTGCGCGCGGACTCATCCGCCGCGCAAATCGTAATGCCCTCATTAGAAGATGCCTCCGACCACCTTCTGCTGTCCGGCCGGCCTACTACAATCCAGGCGACATGAACACATCCTCCAAACTCAGGCGCTTCCTGCGGGAGACGACGCCCTTGTTCGCGGTGATGCTCTTCCTGGCCATGATCAACGCCGTCACCAGCCCGGAATTCCCGTGGGCGATCTTCCCGATCGGCGCGATGATGATCGCGGTGCTGGTCACCGCATCCAAAATCTTTCTCGCCGATGAGGGCGCAGATGACGCGGCAGGTCAAGCGTTACGAGGCCGAGAGGCAGCGCGCGTTGCGCATCGCTCGGAGACGTCGGCGCGCCTCGCGCAGGCGCAAGCTTACAAGCGGCAGATAGACGCGCTGGTGAACGCGACCGGCGACCCGCTGCGCAAAGACAAGCTGCGCGAACTGTCCGACCAGGTCGCCATCTGGGTGAAGGAGGTCGAAGCGATGGCGCGCCGCATCGAAGAATTCAAGCACAACGAGGTCATCCAGAACGACCTGGTGGCCGTGCCGCAGGCGATCAAGAAACTGACCGCACAATTGGCAACGGAGACCGATCCAAACGTCCGCGCCAGCATCGAACGCACGCTGGCCGCGCGTGCCGACCAGATGCAATCGCTGCAGAAGCTGCAAAGCCTCACCCGCCAAGCCGAGGTGCAACTGGAGAACACCGTCGCTGCGCTCGGCGCGATCTACTCGCAGGTGCTGGCCATGCAATCCACCGACCGGGCGGCCGACTACGGCCACCTTACCGCCGAGGTGAACGAGCAATCGCGCATGCTTAAGGACCAGCTTGAAGCCTTGGAGGAAGTGAAGCTCGACCGGCGCCAGGCGAACCTGTCGAACTCGTAGGGCGTGTTGTGTCGTGAGTCTTGCGTCCTGAGTCCTGCGTCTTGCGTCCTGCGTCCTTTACGCGCGGCGCAAATAAAAAGAGCCGGCTTCCTCCCTAGGAACCGGCTCTTCGTTCGCGCAGGTCAGACCTTATGAACCTGATCGGCCACCGGCAGCGCTTCCATCTTTGCTTGGTTTGCCTGGCCGAGCAACGCCATTTTGTTGGGGTTGAGTTCGGCGATCGCGTCAATCACGCCCAGCGCTTTGGCTTGCTCCGGTGTGAAATACACATCGCGGTCGGTGTAACGGATCACCTGTTCCTCGGTCATGTTGGTGTGGCGCATGATGATCTTGTTGATGGTGTCCTTGATGCGCAGGATCTCGCGGGCCTGGATCTCGATGTCGGACGCCTGGCCCTGCGCACCGCCGATCGGCTGGTGCATGTGGATGGTGGCGTTGGGCAACGCGTAGCGCTTGCCTTTGGTGCCGGCCAGCAGCAACAGCGTGCCGAAGCTGGCGGTTAGGCCGACGGCGAACGTGGCCACCGGCGCCGAGATCATCTGCATCGTGTCGTAGATGGCCATGCCGGCGTAGACCGAGCCGCCCGGTGAGTTGATGAAGAACTGGATGTCCTTCTCGCTGTCCTCGCGCTCCAGGAAGAGCAACTGCGCCACGATCAGGTTGGCCACCTGGTCGTTGATCGGCGTGCCGAGGAAGACGATGCGCTCCTTCAGCAGCAGCGAGTAGATGTCATATGCGCGCTCGACGCGCCCGTTGGTCTCGATCACCATCGGGATGACATTCTTGATCGCGTCGAACTGCGCCTGCGAATAGACCGGAATCATGGATTTACCCTCGTCGCGACCACCCGCAGCCGTCGCCGCGATATATTTTTGGGCGACGCGCTCCGGACGGATGGACTCGCATTAACACTCCTCTCGTACTTGATCCTGAATTACTATCACGCCATCGTTAACCGAATATTTGCGTCAGGTGACCGCCGGCGCAGCCTCCGGCTCGGCCGGCTGGCCGGACGGTTCAGCCACTGACAGTTCGCCCTTGGCGATCCGCACCATTCGGTCGAGCACTTTGCTGGAGAGAATGTTGTTCCTGATGGCGCTGCGCGTATCGGCCTGGGCCAGCACCCTGCGCACTTCGGACTGGCGGCTGCCGTAGCGCCGGGCGGTCAGCTCGACCTCGGCGGCGATCTCCTCTTCGCTCACGTTCAAGCCCTCGACGCGCGACAGCTCGCGCATTACCAAGCCGCGCCGGCTGCGCTGCTCGGCGATCGGCCGCAGCTCCTCGCGCACCTGCTGTTCGGTCTTGCCCTGCACCTTCAGCCATTCTTCGAACGGCAGCCCCTCAGTCTCGCGAACGTCGTCTTTGAAGTCCTGTAGCAGATCGTCCAGCCGATCTTCGACGAAGGCGGGCGGATAGTGCACCTCGGCCAGCGCGGTGAACGCATCGAGTGCCTGCATGGCGAATTCCTGATCGGCCTGCCGTTGCTTGTATTCGGTCAACCGCCGGCGCAAGTCCTCGCGCAGCTCGGCCAGGGTCGAGAAGGCGCTGGCCGTCTGGGCGAGTTCGTCGTTGATGTCGGGCAGCGTCCGGCTGCTCACCCGCTGCACGTCAATCGAAACGTCGAGCTGTTTCCCGCGCAGCTCCTCCTCGTCGAAGTCGTCCGGCAGGGTCAGCGTCGCATCCTTGTGTTCGCCGGCGCTCATCCCCACAATCAGGGCCGACAATCCCGGCAGGGCTTCGCGATCGGGGTCGAGCACCATGCCGCGCCGGGGCTGGAAGCGAAGCACCTCCTCGCCGCTGCCTTGCCGCTTGCCCACCACGCGCACGTCCACCAAGTCGCCCATCTCTGCCGGCCGTTCGGCCAACTGCACGATGGCGTTCTCCTCGCGGATGAACTGGAGCTGCTGCTCGATTTCCTCTTCGGTGACGACGACCGATGGCACCGGTAGGCGAATGGATTTGTAATCCTTCAAGTCCACCTTCGGTTCGAGTGGCACGCGCGCGATCAACTGATAGGGCGACTGCTTCACCTCCTCGATCTGGCCGGGGCCGTAGGGATCTATGCCGGCCTCGTCCAGTGCCTTCGGATACACCTCGCGGGCGACGCGATCCACGACCTCGGCATCGAAGACATCTTGGCCGCCGACGGCGCGGATGACGGCTGCCATCGGCGCATGGCCGGGGCGGAAGCCGGGGATGCGGACTTGTTTGGACAACTCGCGCGCCACATCGCGACGCGCCCTGTTCACAACATCGTCGTCTACGGTGATAGTCAGGCGCACTTCGTGCGTATCGAGGGTCTCAACTTGGAAGTTCATGGTTTTGATCCGATGGGGACGGTGGGACTCGAACCCACACGCCTTGCGGCACATGATCCTAAGTCATGCGCGTCTGCCAGTTCCGCCACGTCCCCGCACGTGAATGGGGTGCATTCGCGTCAGCGGTGAGCGGCTCGGCGCTCCTGGCACGCAACACGACCGGCCGGTCCGCGTGCGCCTTGCTCTGGCGAACGCGCCCACGTCACTGTGCCTAAAGGCGACAAGATTATACTAAGCCAATAAATGATTGACGCGCTGTAGGGCGCGCTCTGAGTGGCCCGCATGGGCTACCGCAGTGCGCCAGCAGGGAACGCTGCGGAGAGCATTCCCATTTATCTTCGCATAACGGGTCAGATCGCTCGGAGCGATCTGACCCGTCCGACCGATCTTCGAGTATGAGCAAAACGAGATTGTGGCTGGAGCGCATCGGGGTGGGCGTCATCGCCTTCTTGTCGTTGTCGGCGCCCTTCGTGTTCGGGTTCGTGTACTACCTTGGCGTGACGGACGGCATTGACATCAACGCCGGCGACCCGCTGCGCGAATCGCGCATCTGGATGATCTACGAGCCGCGCGGACCGGCAGGCATCGGCTGGCTTTACACCGCCCCGACCGACAGCCCGCAGCCGGGCGTGCAATGCGCCCGGTCACAACTGACCGTGTTGAGCTGGAGCGGTGGCCCGCTGCTCGATACCAGCGCCAAGTATTGCCGCTGCTACGAGCCGGCGCCGGGCAACCGCCTCAAAGAATCGGCTGTGACCTGCCGCGAATGAACGACGCACAACGTGACGCGATGCTGAAGGAGCTCTATCTCATTCGCCACGCCCAGCCGCAGCCAAACACCGGCCTGGCCTACGATCGTGCCCCCGGCCCGCCGCTCTCCGAAGCCGGGCGCGAGGAGGCGCGGGCGACCGGCTTGTATCTCTCACAGTGTGGCCTGGAGCAGTTGTTCGTCTCGCCGCTGGACCGCACCCAGGAGACGGCGCGCTTGATCGCCGAACACACGCAAGCGCCGATCCAAATTGAAGAAGCGCTGGCCGAGCACCGCAGCGACGAAACGTTCGAGAGCGTCAGGGCCCGTGTGCAGGATTTGCTGGCGCGCATCGAGAAGGATTCGTTCACGCGCGTGGGGCTCGTCACCCATGGCTCGCCGACCAAGGCGCTGCTGCAAATTCTGTCGAACGGCACGCTCGACCTATCCAAGTTCGTCTTCGACAACGGCAATCACGCGCCGACGGCCGGCGTGTGGCGCGCAGAGCGCACCGACGACGGCTGGCGCTTGGAATTGGTCTTCATGCCGGCGATGGCGCGAGTCGGCTGACCGCGGCCTCGCGCAGACAGGCTCCCGCCTTCCGCCGATTTGCGCTCGGGAGGTGAGTTCGCACGTATGCGAGTCAACACCGGCAGCGCCAAAGGGCGCAAGCTCAAGTCCTTACCCGGCGATGCCATCCGCCCCATCACCGACCGCGCCAAGCAGGCCATCTTCAACATCCTGATGGACGACGTGCGCGGCTCGCGCTGGCTGGACCTGTTCGCCGGCACCGGCGCCGTGGCGATCGAAGCGCTCAGCCGCGGCGCGGAACACGCCACGCTCATTGACATCGCGCCGGAGGCCATCAAACTCATTCGCGAAAACCTGCGCATCACCAACCTCGAATCCAAAGCCCGCGTGATCCGGCAGGACGCGTTCGACTACCTGCAAGCCAGGCCCAACGCGCGCTACGACTACATCTTCGTCGCCCCACCACAGTATCAGGGGCTGTGGTCGCGGGCGTTGATTGCGATTGACGAGAACATCGGCTGGCTGAGCGATGCCGGCACGGTGATTGTTCAGCTCGACCCGAAGGAGTACTTCCCGATCAAGCTCGATCACCTCGAACTGGGCGACCAGCGGCGCTACGGCAAGACGATGTTGTTGTTCTACGATCGAATCTAGCCGGTGCGCCGTTGGCTGAAGATGGCGATCGCCGATGGCACCGGCTCGAACGAGTTCATGGAGAAGCCGCTCAGGCTGCTATCCACCCACAGGCCGGACGACCCGCCACCGTCCAGGTTGAGCGCATCCACCACGCGCAGCTCGGGCGAAGCGGCCAGGAAGCCGGCCAAATCGGTCAACGTCCACTGCGCCATCTGCGTCACGCCCAGCAGCACGTAGCCTTCGCGGTCGAGCGCGATGAAGCTGCGCCGGTTGCGTTGGCCATTGTCGCTGATACCTTCCACGCGCTGCGCGTCCACCACCAGCATCGGGAAGCTCTGCACCGCTTGTTCAATGGCCGGGTCGAAGCGGTAGGGATGCGTGCGCAGCCATTGCAAAGATGGCTTGCCTTCCCGCAGCGCGAACATCCCGCCGAACCCCCGATAGCTCCGCCCGAAGGCCCGGCCGTCGGCGATCAGCAGGCCGGTGGCGCGGTTGGCCTCGTCGAAGAACCCGCCGTTGATGACGAGGTCGGCGCCGGCAGCAAGTTGCCAGTCGCGCAGGGTGCGCGGCGTCTGTGGATCATAGAGCACGCGCAGCGCCGCGCGGCGCAGATCCACACGCGCCACCATGAGCAGCTCATCGGCCCCGTTGCTGCGGCCTTGCAACAGCATGAGTTCGATCGCCGGCGCGAGAGTGCGCCATCGCCCATCGTAGGCAAGCGGCGTCGCGGTGGGCACCGGCGTGTTCGTGACGACCGCCGGCTGCGTCGGGTAGATCACCGGCGAAGGGAGGATCGTTGGGGACACGGCCGGCACGGCGGGCGCGTCGCTACAGGCTGCGGACAATCCGATGAGCGCGGCTGCGCCGATTGCACGCAGGAAACGCATCACGTGGCGATTCTACGCTGTTAGAATCATCTTGCACCATGCGCGAGACCGACTTCATCACCGTGATCGGCGGCGGCCTGGCCGGCACAGAAGCCGCTTGGCAAATTGCGCAGCGCGGCGTGCGCGTCAAGCTGTATGAGATGCGCCCGCACAAGATGACGCCGGCGCATACCACCGGCCATTTGGCCGAGCTGGTGTGCAGCAACTCGCTGGGCGCCGATCAGGTGGACAAGGCGCCCGGGCTGCTCAAGCGCGAGATGCGCATGCTCGGCTCGTTAATGATGGCATGCGCCGAGCGCGCCGTGGTGCCTGCCGGCGGCGCGCTGGCCGTAGATCGCGAACGCTTCGCGCTGGAAGTGACCCGCCGCATCGAGTCGCACCCGCTCATTGAGGTCATCCGTGAGGAAGCGACGCGCATTCCGGAGGGCGTCAGCGTGATCGCCAGCGGGCCGCTCACGTCGGATGCGCTGGCCGCCGAGATCGCCCGGCTGAGCGGCAGCGAGTATCTCTACTTCTGGGACGCCATCGCGCCCATCGTGACGCTCGACTCGATTGACTTCAACACCGCCTTCCGCGCCTCGCGCTACGGAAAGGAAATGAGAATTGAGCGTGCAGAATCGGACGGACAAACCTGCAATCCGGATGCTCAATTCTCCGAAGGCGACTACATCAACTGCCCGATGACGCGGGACGAGTACTACGCCTTCGTCGAGGCGCTGGTGACGGCAGAGACGGCGACACTGCGCGACTTCGAGCTGCGCGACGAGCGTTTCTTCGAGGGCTGTCTGCCGATCGAGGTGTTGGCGCGGCGCGGCAAGGATGCGCTGGCCTTCGGGCCGATGCGCCCGGTCGGCATCCGCGATCCGCGCACCGGCAAGCGGCCGTTCGCCGTGGTGCAACTGCGGCAGGACAACGTCGCCGGCACGCTCTACAACATCGTCGGCTTCCAGACCAACCTCAAGTTCTCCGAACAGGACCGCGTGCTGCGCATGATCCCCGGCCTGCAGAACGCCGAGTTCGTGCGCTACGGACAAATGCACCGCAACACCTTCATCAATTCTCCTGTCCTACTCGATGCCACTTTGAGACTGAAGCAGGAGCATCTAACAAAGCAGACATTCTCAATTCTCAATTCTCGATTTTCAATTTTCTTCGCAGGCCAAATCGTCGGCGTCGAGGGCTACGTCGGCAATGCAGCGACCGGGCTGCTGGCCGGTATCAACGCGGTACGCGCGCTGCGCGGCGCGCCGTTGGTCACACTGCCGCCTACGACGATGCTCGGCGCGCTGTGCCACTACATCGCGCACGCCGACCCGAAGCACTTCCAGCCGATGAAGGCGAACTTTGGCATCTTGCCGCCGCTGGCGCAGCCGCCGCGCGACAAGCGGCTGCGCGGCGCGGCCTATGCCGAGCGCGCCCAGCGCGACTTGCAGGCAGCGATCGAATCGCAGGGCATCCTCAGCGACATCTTGCTGCCCATCGAGGGCTGACCACCGCTCACCATCCCATCACCACCGACGACTGCTGCCATGTGGGCCCGCTACACGATCACCGTTTCGTTCCTTGCGCTCGCCATCGCCTATGGGGCGACGTTGTTCGCCGGCTGGAGCATCGCGCGCGCCGTGCCGGGTGTAGCCAGCGCAGAGCAGACCAGCCTCCTCGCGCGCAGCTTGGCCATCGCCATCATCGCCTGGCCGATTTGGGCGATCCACTGGCGCTGGGCACGGCGCGATTGGAACTGGGATGGGACGGTCTCGCAGTTGTATCTGGCCTTCTTCACCATCATGGGCCTGATCGCCAGCGCATGGATCGGCATGCAATTCATCAGCCGGCTGCTGGAAGTGCTGTTCGGCTCGAAGCCGGCGGATGGCGATTCGATCAGCTATTTGATCGGCGCCTTGTGGTCAACGCTGGTATCGCTGCTGGTATGGGTCTATCACGGCGGGATTTGGATTCAGCATCGCCGGCGTGCGACAAGGTAAGGAGATACAGATCGTCGAGCCGAAACAGCTAGGCGATCCAAGGTATTTACAATGCACAGAGTGCATTTGCGGATAGGGGCAAGCCATCACACGGCAGGGCACGGACGCCGTTCCGTGCCCGTGTGCTGCCAACGGCACGCTGCGGTAGCCCATGCGGGCCATTCAGAGCGCGCCCTACAGCCCGCTGGCGAATGCACCCATGCGCACATATCACATTGACATGCGGTATATAATGCCGCGCACTTCACCAGAGAGCGTTGACGCATCGTGAGCTTATCCGGATCTGAACGTGAACACGAAGACCTCGAAGAAGCGTGATCCGGATGGTCGCTAAGCGCCTACGAGACAACTTGAGTGCGTGCAGCCTGGCAGGGAGGCGCCGGGCTGCAAAGGTATCCTATGAAGACGGCAGCAACGAAGATCCTCCTCGTACAAGGCGGCCTGGGTGACTCTGTTGGACCGGTGCTCGAACGCCATGGCTACCGAGTGATCTGGGTGCGCACGGCCAAGAACGCTTTGGAACGCGTGGCCAACGAGAAGTTGGCGCTGGTGGTGATTGACGCGCCCTCGCTCAACGCCAACGCGGAGAAACTGTGTCAAGAAATCAAGCGCTTGAAAGAGCTACCCGTGCTGATGATCGGCGCGGATGCCTCTGCCGGCAACGGAATCAACCCAAGCACCTACAGCGGCTGCGCCGATGCGTTCGTGTCGCGGCCGCTGCAGCTGCGCCGTTTGCTGTCGCGCTTGGAGAAGCTGTTGCCCGAAGGCTTGACGCTGGAGCTGCGCTGCGGCGAACTCGTCTTCCGGCCCGCGGATGGCATCCTGCGCAAACGCAACGAGGAGATCTATCTCAACCCGAAGCTATCCAAGCTGCTACAACTCTTCATGCAGCGGCAAGGCGAGGTGTTGCCGCGCAAGTTGCTCATGCAACAGGTGTGGGAAACCGACTACCTCGGCGACACGCGCACGCTCGACGTGCACATCCGCTGGCTGCGCGAGGCGATCGAGGACAATCCGACTGAGCCTGTATATCTTCACACCGTGCGGGGACAGGGCTATCGCTTCGACAATCCTAAAGCCAAGAAATGAACATCGTCGTCACCGGGTCCATCGCCTACGATTACTTGATGACCTTCCCGGGGTCGTTTAGCGAGCACATCCTGCCGGAGCACATGGCCCGCGTCAGCTTGAGCTTCCTGGTGGACTCGATGGAGCGCCGGCGCGGCGGCTGTGGCCCGAACATCGCCTATACGCTTGCGCTGTTGGGCGAGCGCCCCCGCCTGATGGGCACGGCCGGCCAGGATTTCGACGAGTATCGCGAATGGCTGGAATCGGTCGGCGTGGACACGTCGCTCACCCGCATCGTCCGCCACAAGTTCACGGCGTCGTTCTTCTGCAGCACCGACCGCAACAACAACCAAATTGCGTCGTTCTACTCCGGCGCCATGGCCGACGCGCGTGAGCTTTCCTTCAAAGACCTGCCCTTCAAGCCGGACATCGTCATCATCTCGCCGAACGATCCGCAGGCGATGATCCAGCATGCGCGAGAGTGCCGCGAGCTGGGCATTCGCCACATCTTCGACCCCGGCCAGCAGGTCGCGCGGTCTTCAGGTGAGGAACTCAAAGCCGGCATCGTCGGCGCCGACATACTGATTTGCAACGACTACGAGTTCGAGTTGATCCGCCAAAAAACGGGGCTGACCGAGGCCGACGTGCTGTATCACTCCGAGGCGCTCGTCATCACGCGCGGTGAGAAAGGCTCGACGATCCTGCTGCGCGATCATCGGATTGACATCCCGGCCGTGCCGGAAGAGCGCGTCGTGGACCCCACCGGCGTCGGCGATGCGTTCCGCGGTGGCCTGCTGAAGGGCCTGGCCGTGGGCGCCGACTGGGAGACGTGCGGCCGGCTGGGCAGCGTCGCAGCTACCTTTGCCCTGGAACACATCGGCGGCCAGGGCCACAGCTATACCTGGGAGCAATTCAAAGCGCGCTACGAGGCGCACTTCGGCCCGCTCAACATCGAGATGAACGGCAAATTGCCTGCGGGCCAACGGTCATGAATCCGCGTTACCAGAAGAACACAAGCGGCTTCGCCTCTCTTCGATCCTCTGCGGGGGCAAGCAGCCTGGAGTCCCGGTGCTTTGTGTCTTTTCGGTCGAATCGTATGTGAATGCAAAGGAGAGACAACACGATGAATTACGACGTCAAAGACATGAACCTGGCGACTGCAGGTCGCTACAAGATCGAATGGGCCGAGCAGGAGATGCCTGTGCTCCGGCTCATCCGCGAGCGCTTCGCGAAGGAGCAGCCGCTAAAAGGCGTGCGCGTGGCGGCCTGCCTGCACGTCACGAGCGAGACGGCTGCCCTGATGCGCACGCTGCAAGCCGGCGGCGCCGACATCGTGCTATGCGCCAGCAACCCGCTTAGCACGCAGGATGAGGTCGCCGCCTCGCTCGTCGTCCACGACGAGATCCCCGTCTTCGCCATCAAGGGTGAGGACAACGCCACGTACTACAGACACCTGAACGCGGCGCTCGACCATCACCCGCACATGACGATGGACGACGGCTGCGACCTGGTGAGCGTGCTGCACAAAGAGCGCCCGCATCAAGTCGGCGAGGTGCGCGCCGGCACGGAGGAGACAACGACCGGCGTCATCCGCCTGCGCGCGATGGCCAAGGATGGCGCGCTGCGCTTCCCCGTGCTGGCGGTGAACGACAGCATGACCAAGCACTACTTCGACAACCGCTACGGCACCGGCCAGAGCACGATTGACGGCGTGATCCGCGCGACCAACATCCTGCTGGCCGGCCGCACGGTGGTCGTCAGCGGCTATGGCTGGTGCGGCCGCGGCGTGGCAGCACGCGCGCGCGGCCTGGGCGCGCACGTCATCGTGACCGAGGTGGATCCGCTCAAGGCGCTCGAAGCGCTCATGGACGGCTACCAGGTCATGCCGCTGCTCGAAGCCGCAAAGAAAGGCGACGTGTTCATCACCGTCACCGGCGACAAGAACGTGATTGACGAGCAGCACATCGCCGTGATGAAAGACGGCGCGATCCTGTCGAACTCCGGCCACTTCAACGCCGAGATCAACATCCCCGCGCTGCAGAAGCTGAGCAACGGCCACCCGCCGCGCCGGGTGCGCCCCTTCGTCGAGCAATACACGCTCAAGGACGGCCGCAGGATCAACCTGCTGGGCGACGGCCGGCTGATCAACCTCGCGGCGGCAGAAGGCCATCCGGCAGCGGTGATGGACATGAGCTTTGCCAATCAGGCGCTCGGCGCAGAATACATGCTCAAGCACGGCGCCGGCCTCAAGCCCGACGTTTACACCATCCCCGAGGAGATTGATCGCGAGATCGCCCGCCTGAAGCTGCAAAGCATGGGCGTGGAGATTGACACGCTGACCGAAGAACAGGCGCGCTACCTGGCAAGCTGGGAAGAGGGGACGTAGCACATCGTTCTGCAGGAATGCATCGAACTGATCGGCTCAGGGGTGGATCACTCATGTGATCCGCCCTTGAACCAGACACCCGCAGAGAACACAGATTACGAACGATCCGGCTGAGCATTCAATTCGAAGCTCATCGCGATACTGAGCAATCGGTATTACGCATCGTGCTGCACCTGGCCGATCAAGCTCGGAGACGGCAGGAGGATGGACGCCGACGACGGCGTTGACATCACGAACATAGGCGGGCAAAGTTAACATGCCGGTACTTGTCAGCAGCGATTCTTCATAAAGTTGTGCGACAATCTCCTCGGAAGACTGACGGTCTGCGCATGACCTGGCAATGGAGGATGCGCCCATGACTGCTATAAAGCAATTGTTGAATCGTTCGTTAGCCAAGACATGGCGTATTGGTGCAGGGTTGGTTTTGGGGTTGGCCGTGACAACGCAACTTGCAATAGCGTCCGTGGGCGGTCCGGCCCAGCTTACTGCGACCCCCATATCCACACCAACACCTGATCAGCCGCCGGCAAAAGCCACCTCGAAGTCCGACGAGGCGGCCATTCGCGATGTTGCCGAAGCCTATATCGCTGCGCTCACCCGTGGGGACGCTGCCGGCATGATCGCTCAGCTGGATAAGCAGACCATCGCCTGGTACGAGGGCGTGCTCAAGTCGGCCAACTTCGACAAGCGGTCGGCCTTCGACCGGCTCGACATCCAGAAGAAGGTTTTGGTGCTCCGACTGCGCAACACGTTCAACGCTGCACAGTTAAAGAAGATGACGGTGCAGGATATGCTGCAAGCTGCTGTGGACAACGGTTGGTATACCTCCGACTTTCTTGGGACGCTCAAGATTGCCAAGGTTCGCGTGAAAGGCGATCGTGCTTCGGCCTCGTTGCAAGTGCAACCCGATTCGTACGTCGTGCAGTTCGTGCGCGAAAATGGCCAGTGGAAGATGTCACTGGTCTTCATCCTCAATGCTGCCAGCTCGATATTGGAACGGCAGTTGGAGCGCACTGGGCTCAAACAAGAGGAAGCGTTGGTGCGCCTGCTCGAATCATCGTCGGGCTATCAGATTGACCCACGCAGCTTCGACGGTCCATTACCTCGGGTCGAGCGCAAGCGTGTGGCTACGTCCAAAGCTGCGTTGAAGCGCCTACTGTCTGTAGACGACAGTGTTTCCGTGCAAGTGCCTGAGAGTTGGCGGGAGATGAGCGACTTGAATCCCGATGCAATTCTCCAAGCAGCCGACCTGCTAGCAGAAGGCTATGTCATCGTGATCCCTGATGACAAAGCGATCTTCGCCGATCTTGAATCGTATGTTTCTACGGCGCTGGCTGGGATAAGTGACCGGCTATCCGAAGCCAACGTAAGCGCCCCTGTTGAACTGACGCTCAACAAGAAACCGGGCCTCCTTCATACCGTGCGTGGTAAATTCAAAGGCGTTGAATTGGTGTTTATATTTGGTTTCGCTGAAGGCGAAGACAAGTACTACCAGATCATGACCTGGACTTTGCCCTCTCGTTTCGAGCGCAATAGAGAGATTCTGCTCGACATCATCAAGAGCTTCCGAGAGGAATAGCGAGTGCCAACTTTGGAGCAAAACCAACAGAGCAAACACACCGGGTTTCTCAAAGGGAACCCGATTTGCTTTTACCTCAAGCGCTGGTGTGCGAAGGCGAAGCGATGCTGGCTATGGAGCGCCACCGGCGCGCTGCAACGCTGGCGCACGTCGCGAAGCGCGCATACGAGCGGCACAGTCAGCCGCCGGAGGAAGCCGGTGAGATCGCAGCGCTGTGCGCGCGATCCGGCGTGTCCTCCGAGCGATACACCAGCCCCTGGTCGTTCGCGTCCACCACGACCCGCGTTGGCGGCGTGCTCAACGTGAGCAGATAGTCGGCCAGCTTCTCGCGCACGTTGCGCTGCAAGATGCGCCGCAACGGCCGCGCGCCCATGCCCGGCTCGTTGTTCTGGGCCAGCAGCCACGCGCGCGCCGCCGGCGTCACCTCCAGCACGATGCCCTGCGAGCTAGCAAGCTTGGCTTCGCGGGCGATCATCAGGTCGAGGATCTTCGCCATCACGTCCGGCGTGAGTAGCTTGAACATCACGATCTCGTCCAGACGGTTGAGGAACTCCGGCCGGAAGAACGCGCGCACATCCAGCATGGCCAGTTCGCGCGCCCGCTCGCCGAGCGTCGGGTCGTTCAGGTATTGCGCGCCGAGATTGCTGGTGAGGATGATGACCGTCTCGGCGAAGTTCGCCACGCGCCCCCGCCCGTCGGTCAGCCGGCCTTCCTCCATCACCTGCAACAGGATGTCCAGGATGCGCGGGTGCGCCTTCTCCACCTCGTCGAACAACACCACCGCGTAGGGCGACTTGAGGATCTTCTCGGTGAGCTGGCCGCCGCTCTCGTAGCCCACGTAGCCCGGCGGTGATCCGATCAGCCGGTTGATCGTGTCGTCCTTCTGATATTCGGTCATGTCGAGCGCGATCAGGTTGTCCTCGCTGCCGAAGAGGAACTCGGCCAGCGCCTTGGCCAGCTCGGTCTTGCCCACGCCACTGGGCCCGAGGAACAGGAACGAGCCGATCGGCCGCTTGGGGTCCTTCAAGCCCACGCGTGCGCTCTTCACCGCCCGGCTGACGGCGAGGATCGCGTCGTCCTGGCCGATCACGCGCTTCTGGAGCGCCTGCACCATCTGCGCGTATTTGGCGCGCTCGTCCTCGCTCAGCTTGGTCACCGGGATGCCGGTCATCATGCTGACGGCGTAGGTCACGTCTTCGGCATCAATGATGGGAGTCGTGAGTTGGTAGTCGGGAGTGGAATCTCGTGACTCCCGACTCCCGACTCCCGAGCCTTTCACAACAGCGCACGCGCGATGCAGCACCTGCACCGCCGCGCCCGGCAGCGGCGTCGCGCCGATGTAGCGCGCGGCCAGCGTCGTCGCCGCCTTGATCGCGCCATCGTCCACGACGAAGCCGTAGTCGCGCTCGAACTCCGGCTTGTGCAACGCCAGCATCTGCACGCATTCGTCAGGGGTGGCCGGCGGCACGCGCAGCACGTGCGAATTCGCCGCGACCGGCGCGTTCGGGCGAATGCGCTCGTTGTATTCGGCCTCGGTGGTCGTGCCGATCACCGCGCACGCCCCTTCGATCAGCGCTTTTTGCAAGTCCTTCATCGCGCTCATCTGCGCGTTGGTCTCGGCGCGGCCAAAGAAGCGGTGGATGTTGGCGATGAACAGCGCGCCGCCTTCGGCTTGGCGCAGCGCCACTTGCATGGCCAGTTGCGGGTTGTCCAGCCAGGCCGATTCGCTCACCTCGATAATGCGCTCGAGCTTCGGCGGCCCTTTGCCCTCGGCGACCAGGAAGGCCAACGACTGCGCCAGGCTGCGCCGGCCGCTGCCCGGCATGCCGACCAGGAAGGCGTTGCGCCCGCGCGCCAGCGACAGCACGCTGACGAGCTCCTGCAACAGCTTCTCGCGCGGGAAGAGCGGCGCGAGCCGGCCGCGCTTCGCCTCCTCCACCCAATCCATGGTAGTGGTGCGCTTGCTGACGACGCCTTCCAGCATGAGCGCGGCCAGGGCGCTGGGCGTCACGCCCTTGCGCTGGAGCAGGCCGGCCGTGCTGACGCCGGTCTGCGAGAGCGCGCCGAGCAGATGCTCCGTCCCGATGTAGATCTCGCCGTTAGCCAGCGCGATGGCGCGCGCCTCGTCCAGCGCGATCAGCATTTCGTCGCTCAACGTCGCGGTCGCGTTCTGGTCGGTGACGTAGTCGAACTTGGCCGAGCGGCCTTCGCGTGTGCGAGCCTGCGTCTCGGTTTCACGCTCCAGATCGGCCGGCTTGAAGCCGCGGCTTTCGGCCAGCCGGGCAATGGCGCGGTAGGCCGTAGATTCGGGCATGCGCAGCAGCGCCAGCAGCGCCATCTCGGGGATCAGCAGCGGCTTGCCCATCTGGCGCATGATGTCGCTGGCCCGGTTCATGGCGCGGCGCGTGGTTGCATCGAGCAAGTCTTTGTTGAGGGTGGCCATCGGTGAAGATTATCGCCGAGGTGCAATGCGTCGAACCGCCGCGTTGATACAAGCCGGACACTAATGAGCGAACGACACTTCACTTGCCCCGCTTGCGTCTCCGCCGCGTGGGCATATACTCTCGCTCTGCAAGAAGCACATCTGCCGGCCGGTTCACAGGAGGGAAGCATGTTGCATGTGGCTGTGCGCCTTCGCTCGAGAGCAGGTTTGAATCTTGTGCTGAGCGCCGCCCTGGCGCTGACGTCGCTCTCGTTCACCCCCCCCCCCCGCCAACGCCGCCGCCGGCTGAGCCTGTCGAAGCCGTGCCTGTCGAAGCCGCGCCTGTCGAAGCCGCCGGCGAGCCGGCCCGGCCGGTGAGCTACGACCCGCTCAGCGCGGTCATCACACCCGGCCACCCCGACTTCGACCGCCTGTTCGACCCGGCAGCGCAGCCGCCTGCCGACCTTGCCCTTCAGCGTCTGCCCGAATTGGCCGGCGACCCAAGCCGCCCGGCCGCCGAACCGCCCCTTGCTGCGGAAGCCGCCCCGCTGCCCGAGCTGCTGCCGCCGGAGGACGTGCTGCGCGCCCACGTCGCCTTCGCCCCGGCCTACGCCCTGCCCGGCGAGACCTTGGCTGCGACGCTGGTGCTCCGCACGCGCCGGCCGCTCGACGGCCTGAGCGTGCGCCTGACCCTGCCCGAGGGGCTGGACTATCTGCCCGACAGCGCCGAGGAGGCCAGCTACGACCCATCCACGCGCACGCTGAGCTGGCCAAAGGTCGGCATAGACCAGACCGGCCTGGCCGAGTTCCCCTTCCAGGTGCAAGCCGGCGCGGTCAAAGCCGGCACGCCCGGGCGCGACGAAGACAGCGCGACGCTCAAAGTCATCCCCGAGGTGCAACTCGGCGAGGCCGGCGGCCTGCGCGTTGAAGCGCTGGCACAGGCGGTGGTGATCGGCGCCGCGCCCGCCGAGGCCGCGTTGTCGGTCGAGGGCGGGACGCTTGTGCTGCCCGGCGGGCGGGTGACGCTCACCTTCGCCCCCGGCGCGCTGGCAGCGCGCGCGGCGCTGCGCGGCAGCGTCTTCCTGGAGCGCGACGCAGCCGGCGGACCGCCCGCGCTGACCTTCCGAGTCGAGCCGGACCTGGCCTTCGCCGCGCCGGTGACGGCGACGATTGACCTGCGCGGGCTGCTGAGCGAGGCGCTGCTGGCCGCGGGCGTCGAGCCGGCGCTGGCCTACCAGCGGGTGAGCACGCGCACCGAGGAAGCCAAGCTGGCCGACGGCAGCACCAAAACCGTCGAGGTGCGCCAGGTCGTCTACGAACCCGTGCCGGCGCGCTACGACGCCGCACAGGGCGTGCTGACGGCGCAGTTGCGCCACTTCTCGTCCTACACGGTGATCTTCCAGGTGCCGGCCGGGCGACCGGAGCCGTGGAAGTTCGCCCCGAACATGGGCGGGGTGAGCCCGTTCCGTGGATCGGCCACCTACGTCCAGAGCATCGAGCTGCCGGCGCTGCCCGACGGCGTGCAGCCCAGCCTGGCCATCGTCTACTCCAGCGCCGGCGCAGAAAGCGGCGGCTGGGGCGATGACTACCGCATGGGTGCAGGCTGGAGCCTGGACGTGCCGCACGTGCGCCGCGGGGTGCGGCTGGAGAAGCGTCAATACACCACCTGGTCGCCGCAGTGGGGCACGCTGTTCCATCAATACTACGAGCTGATCACCAACGAGCAATACAAGCTCAGCCTGGGCGGCGTGGAATACAACCTGATCTACAAGGGCAGCGCCAACGGGGCGGACGAATTCGTGACGCAGCACTACGCGCCGGTGCGGGTATACCGTTGCAGGTTTGGCACCTCATGCAACGGGACGGCCCTGCCGTTCGGGGGATTCAGCGATTTCGGCGCGCCGGCCCCGCACTACTGGCAGGTGTGGACGGCAGACGGGACGCGCTACGCCTTCGGGACGGACGCCGCCAGCACCAAGGTCTTCCGCAAGCGCAACGGCAACCAGATCGCCTACCAGACCTGGTATCTGCGCTACGTGTATTCGCCGCGGCGCGACGACCCGACCGTCGCAGGCGGCTGGTCGGCCGAATGGGTCTACAGCGAAGAGCCGATGAGCGGCGACAACGGCATGGTGGACGGGCAATCGTCGTGGGAGATGGGAGCAGACTGGGAGACCAACACCCGGCTGAGCTACATCCGTTACGGCAACCGCCATTCTAGCCCGCCGCGGGCGTATCTGGTGATGTTCCAATACACCGGCTCGCCGGCGCGCCTGCTCTCGATCTGGACCTGTCGCTACGTCGCCGGCAACCCGAACAATTGTCCCGAGGACGCCTGGCGCCTGCGGCGCTACGAGCTAGGCTACGCCGGCCCGCCGTGGAACACCCGCGTGGCGCGCATCACCCCGCAGGCGTGGGACACCGGCATCAACGGCTGGCGGCAGTTGCCGAACACCACCTTCGAATACCAGAACGAAAACGACACGCTGGTGCGGGCGATCAACAACGGCTACGGTGGGCGGGTGGAGTTCAGCTACTGGCAGGGCTACCGCAATGACCGGACGTACTTCCACGTCAACCAGCGCACGCTGCGCGACGGGCTGGGCGGGGTGACCGTCGAGACCTACGAGTTCTCCAACCCGTGCTGGAACGACGCCGGCAGCCCGTGCCACCTGGGGCACGACGATGTGTTTCCGGAGTCGCGCGGCGGGCTGATGGGCTACGGCACGCTGGTCAAGCGCGTCGGCCCGCAGGGCGGCAGCCCGCTGAGCTTGGTGCGCACCGACACGCACACCGACCGGCGCTGGCTGGGGCAAGTGTATGACACGCGCCACTACTCCGCCGACGGCGGGACGGTGCTGCGCGCCAGCCGGGTGTGGCATGCCGTGAACGAGCCGGCGCCGGGCCAACCGGCGGGCACCTGGCTGAGCTGGGCGGCGGTGACGGACGAGTTCCCCTTCGGCGACCTGAGCTACGCCGCCGGCAACGTGCCGCCGAGCGGGGTGCTGATGGCGCGCGTCGAGCGGCGGGTGGACGGCCTGAGCAACCCCACGGCCGAGTTCCAGCGCGGTTTTTGGCATCGCGGCGGCGACGAGCTGAGCACCCACTGGGGTTACACCCACAACTGGTCGCGGTGGATCGTCGGGCGGGTGGCTTGGGAGAACCGCTTCGACGGCCTCCACGAGAACGCCGACATCCCGCAGTTGCGCACGCAAACGCTGGTGTACTACGACGGCAACCACGGTGACTACTACGCCCCGCCGGTGCGCGGGCTGGTGACGCAGGTGCAGCGCGGGCGGCAGGGCCAATTCTGGGTGAGGGAGACCTACGGCTACGACGGGCAGGGCAACCTGACGGCGATCACCAACCCGCGCGGCCATACCAGCACGGCGACCTACGACCCGGTCACGTTGAACGTGCTGTCGGTCAGCAACCCGCTGGGGCACACCACCTCCTACGCCTACTACGGGGTGAACGGCGTGGCCCGGCCGGCGGGGCAGCCCTGGGGCGCGCTGGCTTCGGTCACCGACCCGAACCTGGTGCAGGAACGCTACTGGTATGACGTGTGGGGGCGGGTGACCGCGGTGGTGCGCCCCGGCGACAGCGAGGCACACCCGACCCTCAGCTACACCTACAGCGACGCCAACCAGGCGGCGATCAGCCCGCCGTTCAAGGTGGAGATCTGGCAGCGCGAGATTGCCGGCTGCGGCGGGTGTGTGCACCCGACGTTCCAGTTCTACGACGGGCTGGGCCGGCTGGTGCAGACGCGCAGCGAGACGGTCAACGGCGCGCAGCAGCAGGTGGTCAACGTCATCTACGACGCGCTGGGCCGCGAGGTGCGCCGCTTTGTGCCGGCACTGGAGGACTTCAGTTGGGGCTTCTTCCGGCCGGGCGGCTGGGACGGGCGGCCGCACACGCTGACCGAATACGACCTGCTGGGGCGGGTGACGCGAGTGGTCGGGCCGGACGGGGCGGCGACGCGCACGTTCTACGGCCAGCTCAACGGCGTCGAGGCGCGCCGGCGGGTCGTGGACGCGCTGGGGCGCACCAAGGTGTGGGTGAGCGACGGCTTGGGCCTCGACCTGAGCTCTGCCCAAGGGCGCCTGGTGCGGGTGGAGGAATACACCGGCAACTTCGACGCCGGGACGCACGCGCTATATGCCCAGACGCACTACGCGTATGGCTGGTTGGGGCAGCTGACGCAGGTGACCGACGCGCTGGGCCACGTCACCACCATCAACTACGATGCGTTGGGGCGCAAGACCGGCATGAGCGACCCGAACATGGGCAGTTGGAGCTACGCCTACGACGCCAACGGCAACCTGATCAGCCAGACCGACGCACGCGGCATCAACCTGACGTTCACGTATGACGCGCTCAACCGTTTGACCAAGAAGGCCGTCAACGGCGTGGACATCGCTGCCTACGCCTACGATGCCACGTGGTGGACGAGCGGCGCGCATCCGGTTGGGCGGCGCACCATTGCGCAGGTGCTCAACGGCGCGACGGGCACCAACACCTGGACGCGCTGGGAATATGACGCCCGCGGGCGTGTGAAGAAAGAGACCCGCTCGGTGGACGGCGTCTCCGGGACGTTCGACTTCCAGTTCGCCTACGACAGCGCCGACCGGGTGACGAGCATGACCTACCCCAACGGCGAAGTGGTGACGGTGGGCTACGACGACGCCATGCGCCCGCGCAGCCTGAGCGGCGCGAGCGTCTATGTGTCGAACGCCACCTACAACGCGCTGGGGTTGTTGACGCGCATGGATCACGGCAACGGGACACGCACGCAACGCTACCACTACGGCAGCAACCTGGAATACCCGAACGCCGGCAACACCAGCTACGGGCGGCTGCGCCGGCTGTGTGTGGCCACCAGCAGCGGCAACTGCGACGATGAAAGCAGCGCCGCCGGCGCGCTGTTGAAGCTGGTGTATGCCTACGACGCGGTGGGCAACATCCGCTTCAGCGGCGACCGGACGACCGGCGAGCGGCTGGCTTACAGCTATGACGACCTGGATCGGCTGACCGGCGTGACGCCGCAGGTGGGCTGGCCGGGCTACACCGAGAGCTACAGCTACGACGCGATCGGGCGGATGACCAGCCACAGCGCGCTGGGCACGTTCAACTATTGGCATCCCAGCAAGCCGCAGGCGGTGACGCACCTGAACAGCGCGCCGATCGCCGGCTACGACGCCAACGGCAACATGGTGAGCCGGTGGGACAACGGGGTGTGGTTCACGCAGGAGTGGAACGCCGACAACAAGGTGTCGCGGGTGTATGGCAACGGGCAGGACATTTACTATGCCTACGACGCCGACAGCACGCTGGTGCGCAAGACGCAGGGCGGTATCACGACGATCTACGTCGGCCCGCATGCGGAGTGGAACAGCAGCACGGGTTGGACGAATTACTACTACTTCCCCTCGACTGCGCTCGGGGCAGGCGCTGGGCAGCGCGGCTTGCCCTCCGAAGGGAGGGTGGCGATGCGCAACAGCGGTGGGGTGTATTGGCTGCACGGGGATCACCTGGGCAGCGCGTCGCTGGTGACGAATGCTAGTGGTGGAGTAGTGGCGCAGTCGCGCTATACGCCCTACGGTTCGGCGCGGCAGGTTAGCGGCACCTGGCCGACGGATCGGCGGTTCACGGGGCAGCGGCTGGAGGGGAGCGTTGGCCTCTACGACTACAACGCGCGGATGTATTCGCCGCTGCTGGCCCGCTTCCTGTCGCCGGACAGCCTTGTGCCGCGGCCGGATGACCCACAAAGTTTCAACCGCTACGCCTACGTCCTCAACAACCCGCTGCGCTACACCGATCCGAGTGGGCATACGCCATGTCCAAGAGATGGCGGAAGCGGACTCTGTGGAAACAAACGCCCGAGTCGCCCTCGACCGCTCGCCAAGAAGGTTAGTCTTCCATCTCCACCGTCCAACGGCATGAGCAATACGTCACTGAATGACGTCTTGTTGGATCAACATGCTCGCTCACGTGCCCAGTGGCAGCAATCTCCTTCACTGCTCAATGCACTTCGCAAGACCGCAAATGCGTCATACGAACTTCCCGTCATGGCAGAGGGCTACCTCAACCCTTCGACAGGATTTCAGATCGTCGGATCCTTTCAGTTCACAAGTGAGGATGGCGCAGCGCACACGTTTGACTTCAACTCAAAGGGTGTTGCAGGTGTTACCGTCATGGCGGATGGCATCGAGATTGCATTCGGCAAGAATGGAGCGGTCAGCTCAGTTTACATTCAGATCAACGGCGGGATGGTGATCAACACTGCGTATGGCACCGTCACTCTGCCGTCGTCTGGATCAGTGACAGGTGAAGCCTTCTTCCACCCAGAGGGACGTGTCTTGCCATACATGGGCACGAGATATGCAGATGAGGCCGTGCCGATTGGCAGCAGCGGCAAAGTGCTGAGCGTGAACGCAGACTTGCGCTTGTTCCCAATTCTGCGACCCGCTCCCAAGCTGCAACTGTCGCCCCGCCTGACTTTCTGAGGATGAAAGACGGGTAAGCAACGTCTGGTCTTGCTCGTAGCACTCGGCATTGTGCGATATAACCCGAGGACAAACATGTTAACCACTGCTAGAACGATGAATTCCAGAGCGGCTGTCATCATCATGTTGATCGTGGCCATGATATTGACGAGCTGTGCTTCTGCTGCGCCACGAGTGCCGGCCACTATCCAACCGTCATCGTCGCTGAGCGGTGCTCCACAACGTGAGCCTGAGTCAACGCCGCAAGCCGATGACAGGTTAATTGCCGAAGCAATGGTGAACTTTCTGAAGGATGGGTTGATATCGAGTGTGGAGCATCGATTCATCATCCAAATACGCGCCAGCGACTTTTCTGGACGCACCTTCAAAGCTAACGAAGGTGAGATATTGGGTTGTTGGAAGGCATCAAGATCGCTGTTTCAAAGATGTGTGTATAACGAATATTATGAATCGTGGAAAGACCGACTCTTTAATCCGAGCCAGAGCGACGAACTCGTGTTCAACTTTTTTGCGATTCTGAGCTTGGACGAGGCAGCAAACAATGCCTTAGTGAGAGTGGACGAGGTGGGGGGAGTGCAGTTGTCAGAGAAATCAACCTGGCTGGTTGGTTTGAAGCGTGTGGCTGGGAAGTGGCAAGTAGAGTCCATGACGCTTCAGGAAGTGTATCGCGCATACTAGCTAAACGAGAGATAGCCTCGGTTGTCAAGCATGGGACTGTATTGCCCAGATCAGCAACTTTCGTCCCGCGTGACGACGTGCTGTCAGTGCTGATATACGTAAACGAGCGCCGGCACCTGGCCGACGGATCGGCGGCCTGCCCTGAGCTTGCCAAAGGTTCACCGGCCAGCGCCCCCGCCTGCGCGGGGGTGACGCAACGCGCGCAGGTGCGGGCGCTTCCTCTCGCCGGACAGCCTTGTGCCCAACCCGGCCAACCCGGTCGACCTCAATCGCTATGCGTATGTCCGGCACAACCCGCTGAAGTATGTGGATCCGAGTGGGCACTGGATTGAAACGGCGTTCGACGTTGCCATGCTCGGTTGGAGCATCGCAGAGTTCGTCGCCGAGCCGAGTGTCGTCAACGGATTAGCAGTTGCGGTCGATGCAGTTTCAACGATAGCGCCCATTGTTCCGGCCGGCGGTGGCGTGGCTATCCGCGCGCTGAGTAAGGCAGATGATCTGGCCAAGGTCGTCGGCAAAGCGGATGATGCCACCAAAGTTGCCAACAAGGCAGACGAGGTAGTCGATGCGGACGGAATCGTCAAATCGGCTGATGATGTGCCAGACATCATCTGGAGGAGCGGAGAACCAAGACCAGGGAATTTGACACCGCGTCCGCAAGATGAGGGCATGCTGTCATTTCGAGATTCGCTGTCCAACCCGTGGCCGCTTGCTCCAGGACAAAGACCACCACTCCCTGCAGATAAGCCATACTTCGGAGTAGATGCGAAGCTTTTACCAAAGAGCGCAGTTGTGCGAGATGGTAAGGCTGGAAGTTTGGCAACACCACCTGGGCACGTCTCGGTAAAGGGTGAGCAATTGCCCGGTGGCGTATCTGCTGAAACGCTTAAGAAGGCTGTGGTCTTCCGCGGCAAACCCGGCCAGCCACCGCAACTGGTCAAGCAGGAGTAACCATGTCTGATACTGCGATTGGGGCATTCGAGTTTCTAGCCGACGCAGATCAAATCTTTATCAAGTGCGCCAGAGAGCTGGAGAAGCAGGGCGTTGCACGGGTCACTCATGCGATTGAGTGCAAGAAATATATCTCCCCAGGCCTGATGATTTCTTTCTGGTCGGAGGTGAAACTGAAAGATGATCGCATTATCGCTACTTGGATAGACCTGCAGCCAACGAACGGATGTTGGGTTGTGGATGGCCGAATTGCGGGGTTTGACGATGAGACGTTGCATCGCTCTGAAAGCCAAGAATTTCGCGATTTCGATGAAGCACAGGCGTGGGTCAAAGAATTGATTACTGACTTACACGTTCGTGTTACCTACATAGTGACACAAGAGTTGTCGCGGGAATAACGACATCACACTTGTGACGAACGCGAGCGGCGGGGTAGTCACGCAATCGCGCTATACGACGTATGGCCGACCGATCTGTGCTTCACCGGCCAGCGCCCCCGCCTGCGCGGGGGTGACGCAACGCGCGCAGGTGCGGGCGCTTC
>JANWYN010000125.1 GCA_025055235.1 Candidatus Roseilinea sp.
CCTCTCGTCCTCCAATCTCTGGCAGCCAACCGACAGCCTACTCCCGAAACTTGGACGTTCGAACGCGCCACAGACCCTTCAGGTCTTCGATGGCCGTGGGGATGATCTTCACCCGGGAATCGAGATCCTCGATCCACTCCACCGGCACTTCCCAGATTTTATAACCTTGTTGCTCGGCGCGGATGAGCAGCTCGGAATCGAAGAACCAGCGGTTGTCCTGGATGTGCGGAATAAGGTCTTTCACCGCCTGGCGGGAGAGGGCTTTGAAGCCGCACTGCGCGTCGGAGAAGCGCCGGCGGGGGAACATCAGCTTGACGATGAGGTTATAGGCGCGCGAGATTACTTCGCGCTTGAGCTGGCGGGTGACGCGGGCGCCGGGCATCAGCCGTGAGCCGATGGCGATGTGATACTCGCCGGCGAAGAGCGGATCCACCAGCGGCATCAAGTGCTTCAAGTTAGTGGATAGGTCCACGTCCATGTAGCACACCACGTCGGCGTCCGAGGCCAGCCAGGCGTGCTTGAGCGCCCGGCCGCGCCCTTTCTGGTCGAGGTGGATGTAGGTCACCTCGCCGGGGTACTTGCGCTCCAGCTCTTTGGCAATCTCCAGCGTGCGATCCGTCGAGGCGTTGTTGGCAACCACGATGCGCCACTTGTAGGGGCAATTTTTCTTGAGGAAGTCTCGCAATTTAGTTACGCTGGGCTCGAGATCGCGCTCTTCGTTATAGACGGGGATGACGATGTCGAGGGTCTTCGACGATTGTGCGGCGATCGGGTTGGCCATCGCGACGGCGGCGATTATATCTTTCTGATACGGTTGGCTGATTACCATAGAATCCCCCTCGTGGAGATGGGCCTTTCATGCTCGATTGCTTTTGCAAACGGGTGCATTCGCGTATAGGGGCAAAAATGTCGCGCGGTAGGCGCGGACGCCGTTCCGCGCCGATGGTGCGTCGGCAATGACGCGCTGCGGAGAGTGCGCCCTACCAATACCAACGTGTGCATTTGCCCCTGCCGGCGCATGCCCGATTGCTTCTCGCTCTGGATGCGTCTGCTCAATAGTCGTCTATCCCCGCGAAATCATCACGCCCAAACGGGCACAACCTGCGAACATGTAACGCGTCACCTGCAACCCGCAACCTGTAACTTGTAACTTGTAACTGGTAACTGGTAACTCACCACCCGCGCATTGTTCATCCCCAACCTTAACCCTTCTTTAGCGACGGCAGCCGGAAGCTCAGCAGCACGCCGCACGCGACCAGTGCAGCGACGAAGCCGAACATTCCTACATAAGCGAAGGCGGCCTGGCCGCGCGCCGCGAGCGCATCTATCCACGCGCCGCCCACCACCGGCGACAACGCGACCACCCCGCCGAGCGTGTTGATGGCGCCGACGTACATCGCGCGGTGCCGCTCTGGCGCGCTATCCAGCAGATAGCCGAGCGGGCCAAGCACCAGCGAATGCTCGATCGCTCCCCGCAGCGCAAAAATGGTGATAAAACCGGCGATCACCACATCGCGCGCCGGCGCACCGTGCGGCAAAACGGCCAGCGCGAAGATCAGCGCGAGCGACGGCGCGACGAACTGCATGAGCGCCGCCGCACGCACTACGCTCAGCGCCGTGAACCGGTCGGCCAACCAGCCAAACAAGGCGATGCCGGCAATGCCGCCGACGATGAGCGCGATGTTGAAGATGCCGGTGGCCGAATCGTCGAGGCCAAGTTGATCTTTGGCGAAGACCAGGTAGAACGAAGCGGCCATCAGTTCGATGCCGGTGAGGATGCGCACGACCATCACGCGCCGGAAGACGGAATCCGTGCGCACTGCCTCCTTCAGGCTGGCGATGAAATTCGAGTTTTGCGTGTGGGCGTGTTCCGTCTCGGCCATGGGATTCTCTCGCATCAGGCTGATGATGGCCAGCGAAATCGCCATACAAAGCCACGCGCAGCCGAAGATGAACGCGTAGTTCTGGGGAAAGGGCAAGCCATCCGGCTGCAGCACGCGCCCCACGATCAGTCCGACGCCGATGCCGAGGATGCCGCCCACGAACTGGCCGATCGAGACGCTGCGCGCGCGCATGCGCGGCGAAAGCGCCCGGCTCATCATGTCGAACCAGGCCACGCCGGCCAGCGCATCGCATACGTTGAAGATGGTCAGACATCCGACCAGCACCCACACCGTCAGGATCGGCGCTTGCGCCTGGGTGACGAGCAGCCAAAGCGCAACCAGCAGCAGCGCGTTGCGGCCGATTAGGCTGGGGATCATCAAGTAGGGCTTCTGCCAGCGTTTGCCCCGCACGATGTGCGCTGCGACGAGCTGCGGCAGAAACCACGTCACCGACCATGTCATGCCCACCACGCCGATGAGCGTCTTGTCGTCGGTGAGCTGCGACGCCAGGCCGACCAGCACGGTCGTCGCCGGGATGAAGTAGGTGCCGACCATGAAGGCCGTGATGTCGCCGGTGAAGGCCAGGACGTTGCGTCGGGAGTCTATTGGAACGGGCGTTGGGCGATCTTCGATTACAGGTTGTGCGATGGTGGTCACGGCGCAATCATACGCGAACGGATGGCGTGTCGTGTCTTGCGTCATACGTCTTGCGTCCTGCGTCCTGCGTCTTGCGTCATGCGTCGTGCGTTTTACGTTTTGCGCTTCACGCTTCGTATAATCCCCGTGCCGCCGCTATGGGAAAGACGTTCGCAGAGAAGGCACTGGCGCGCGCTTCGGGCCAAGCCGAGGTGAGCGCCGGACAGATCGTTGATGCTCGTCCCGACCGCGTGCTCAGCCACGACAACACCGCTGCCATCTATCGCTTGTTCAAGCAACTCGGCGTCGAGAAGGTAAAACACCCGGAGCGCCTGTGCATCACGCTCGACCACGCTGTGCCCGCGCCGACGACGCAACACGCGCAAAACCACGCCGAAGTGCGCCGCTTCGTCCGCGAGCAAGGCGTTCGCTATTTCTTCGAGGTCGGGCGCGGCATTTGTCACCAGGTCTTCAGCGAAGAGGCGCTAGTGCTGCCCGGCATGACGATCCTTGGATCGGACTCACACACGACGCACTTCGGATGGCTCGGCGCATTCGGCGCCGGCATCGGCCGCAGCGAGGTCGCGGCCATCTGGGCGACGGGCGAACTGTGGCTGCGCGTGCCGGAGAGCATGAAGGTCATCGTCACCGGCAGCCTGCCGCCGTGGGTCACGTCGAAGGACTTCTGCCTTAAGCTGATCGGCGATCTCGGCCAGGACGGCGGGCTCTATCGCTCGGTGGAATTTCACGGCGACGGCATCGGCCGGCTCAGCCTGGACAGCCGCATGGTCATCCCCAACATGATGGCCGAGTTCGGCGCGAAGAACGCGTACCTGCCCCCGGACGAAGCCGTTTTCGCCTATCTCGAGGAGCGCCTGCAGCGCCGTCTGCGTGCGGCGGAGGCGCAGCGGGACGCCGCCGAATGCGCCGCCATCGAATCTCAACTGGCCGGCCTGCGGAGCAATGCGCTTTATCCTGACGCCGACGCGACGTATGTCATCGAATGTCACTACGACCTCGGCGCGCTCGAGCCAATGGTCGCGCGGCCGCATCGCGTGGACAACGTCGCGCCGATCAGCGAAGTGAAGGGCCAGCCGGTGCAGCAGGCTTGGTTGGGCACGTGCACGAACGGCCGGCTGGAGGACATCGCGGCTGCGTGCGACGTGTTGCGCGGCCGGCGCGTCGCGCGCACCACACGTCTGCTGTGGAACCCGGCGTCGTCGGAGGTGTTGCAGGAAGCGCTCCGGCTTGGCTATGTGGCGACCTTCCTGGAGGCCGGTGGGGTGATCAACGCGCCTGGGTGCGGCCCGTGCATGGGCAACCACATGGGCGTGCCGGCGGTGGGCGAGGTCACGATCAGCAGCGCCAACCGCAACTTCCGCGGGCGCATGGGCACGCGCGAATCCGAGATTTATCTGGCTTCACCGGCCGTGGTCGCTGCGAGTGCCGTCGCCGGCGTCATCGCCGACCCGCGGGAGATCGCCGGCTGAAGCGGACAGCGCAATCATGGAATGAGGCGTGCCAGTGCGCCACCATGTCGCTTCCTGATCCGAGCTTGTACGATGGCCGAAGCACTTCGATGCCTGTGATCAACGCATGCCCACTCAGGGTTCCACGCCGGTTGTGCCGCGTCGCTTGCGTCGCGTGGAATGCACGCGATATGCGCGGTTCTGCGCTCAGTGCTTGACGGCAGCGATGATCTGGCCGAGGTGCTCGCGCGCGTGGTCGGGCCAGGCCAGCATCCGCAGCGCGAGGCGCCGGTAGCTGCCTTTGCGGGCGACGAACTCATCGGGCAGCGCATTCAGCAGCGCCACCGTCTCGGCCTCGTTGCGCTTGAGCTCGGTCAGCAGAGCCTGAACCGTGGGGAAGCCGTTGATGACGGCGTCGAGCCGGATGCGCAGCGCGCCGGTCTCGCCGTCGTACCATGGCTCGTTGCCGGCGATCATGTCGGTGAGCCAAGTGTGCAGGTTGCGTTCCTCCGCGATCAGGTGCGCCAACACATGTCGCGCGCTCCATTCGCCGGGCGCCGGCGCGCGGGCGGCTTTCTCTTCGCTCACGCCTTTGAAAGCCTGGGTCAGGTCGCGGTTGACCTCGGTGTACTTGCGCGCCACGATCTCGGCCAACGCCTCGGCCGTCGCCGGCACTTCAGGCATCGGCCGTGCCGAGAGCGTGACGGTGGCATTCATCGTCTTGCCGTTGCGCCGGAAGACGACCTTGACTTTGTCGCCTGCAGCGTGGCCGTTCAACGCTGCGCCGATCGCGCTCCAGCTCGGTGTCTTCTTGCCGTTCACGCTCAGGATGACATCGCCTTGTTGCAAGCCGGCCTCGCGCGCGCCCATACCTTCGGTGACGCCGTCCAGCCGGACGCCCTCATCCCCTGGCTTCGGCTCGCCAATTTCCACGCCCAGCACCGGCTGCCGCGCAAGCCGCAGGTCAACGCCGGTCTCCAACACCGACTTGAGGTTGTCCAGCGCCGCGTTCCAATCGGCCTCGCGCGCGTTCACCGACTTGACCCACAGTTTGCCGTCGCTGGAGTCGGTAAGTTGCAGTGACGTGACGCCGTCTTTGGTGGAGAGGATGATGACGCACTGGGAATAATCACCCTCGTCATCGCCGCGCAAGTCGAGGGCAATTTTCTTCTCAGGCGCCAATGCGGTGTATCTGCCCATCAGGGCGTGGCCATCGTCCCATTGGCAATACAGCCGGCCGCCGACGCGGGGCTGCACCATCGCACCGTCACAGAACCATTCCCGCAACGATGTGGCGTTGGTGAAGGCACGATACACGTGCTCTGCCGGGGCATTGATGGTGCGTTTGAGAGAGACGGTCTTAGTAGCCATGGTGCATAAGTGTAAACACAGAATGCCCAGCTTTTCAACACCGGATGCGCGCGAAGGGGGCATTCTGGGCGATCAGCAACGCGTTCCGGTGGAGGAAAATGTTAGCACATCCGTTCTAAAAGGTCAATTTTGACCACAAGGCGAGTACATTCGCCAGCGGGCGCAGATGCGCAGGTTTGAGTACGGCATCATTCATAGCGCAGCGCCTCGATCGGGTTGAGCTGCGCCGCGCGCCAGGCCGGATACACGCCGAACAAGACGCCGACGAACACCGAGAAGCCGACTGCCAGAGCAACTGCGTCGGCCGTCACCAGCGCCGTGAACTGCCCCTGCGAGAGCAGCGCTACCAGGTTTGCCAGCGCTACGCCCAGCACGATGCCGACCAACCCGCCCAACACCGAGAGCACGACCGACTCGATGAGGAACTGCGTCAAGATCACGCTGCGCCGTGCACCGATGGCCTTGCGCAGGCCGATCTCGCGCGTGCGCTCGGTCACGCTCACCAGCATGATGTTCATGATGCCGATGCCGCCTACGAACAACGAGATGCCGGCAATAGCGGCCAGGAAGGCCGTAACTGCCCCGGTGACCGCGCCGATGGTGTTGAGCAAGTCGCGCTGGCTGGCGATCGAGAAGTCGTCCTCGTCCTGGAAGGTGATGCCGTGCCGCTCGCGCAGCAGTTCGGTCGCCTGCCGGATCACCGCGTCAATGCGGGATTGGTCCACGGCCTGGATCAGGATGATGCCGGCTAGCGGCTCGCCTTTGGCATTACGCTGTGGGAACAGGCGCTCGGTCGCCGTGGTGATCGGCATGGTGATCACATCGTCGTCGCTCCCTTCGGCACCGCCCACGCGCTGCGCCAGCACGCCGACGACCCGGAAGAGCACGCCGTTGATGCGAATATCTTGGCCGGTAGGATCGCCGCCGTTGGGAAAGAGCTTGCGGTAGGGCACATCACCCAGCACGACTACGCGCGAGCCCGCGCTCGTCTCCTCTTGTGTGAAGTAGCGGCCATAAAGCAACTTCGCGTCGTTGAGCAACCGGTATTCCGGCACCGTGCCGCGAACGCGCGTCTCGTGTTTGTACTCGCCGGCTACCGCCCGGCCGGTGCCGCTCACGACCGGCGCAACGATCTTGGCGTCGGGCACGCGCGACTTGTCGCGCAACGCCTCGGCGTCGGCCTGGGTAAGCGAGAGCGCCGTGCCCGCACGCGCGCCGGGCGCAAACGCGCGAAAGCCGGCTCGGTTCGCGCCGCTGCCGATCTCGACCCGCGCCGGCAACACGAACACCAGGTTCGACCCCTGCCCCTCGAACTGGCGATTGATGAACTCCTGCACGCCATTACCCAGCGACAACAACGCAATCACCGACGTGACGCCGATGATGATGCCGAGCGTGGTCAATCCACTGCGCAGTTTGTTGGCCGCCAGCGCGCGCAGGGCGACTTTTAGATTCTCGACGAACATGCTGCTCAGACATTCCCGACTCCCCACTCCCATTCTCAGGAAGTCGGGAGTCGGGAGTCGGACATTCACAATTACTCGAACCTCAACGCATCAATCGGATTCAGCCGGCTGGCGCGCCGGGCGGGATAGATGCCGAAGAACAACCCGACCGCAATCGAAAATCCCACTGCCAGTAGCACGGCGCCGGGCTGCACGACGGCGCTGAAATCCACGAACTGCGTGACGCCCAGGGCAATCCCTACCCCGATCAGGATGCCGATCACGCCGCCGATGAACGACAGCACCACTGCCTCGATCAGGAACTGGCCCAGGATGGCCGCCGGCGTCGCGCCGATGGCCTTGCGCAGGCCGATCTCGCGCGTGCGCTCGGTCACGCTCACCAGCATGATGTTCATGATGCCGATGCCGCCGACCAGCAGGGAGATGGCCGCAATCGCGCCCAGGAACAGCGTCAGCACGCTCGTCACTGCGCCGAACGTGTTCAGCAGCTCGGTCTGGCTGATGATCGAGAAATCGTCGGCATCCCCTGGACCTAGGCGATGCCGTTCGCGCAAGATGTCGCGTGCGATCGCCTCGATCTGCGGCCGGGCGGCGTCGCTCGTGGCCTGCAGGTAGATGGTGGACACGATACGCTCGCCCGTGCGCGCTTGCGCCTGGCGCTGGAAGAGGCGCTCCTGCGCCGTGCTCAGCGGGATGAACGCAATCGCGTCTTGATCGCCGAGGAATGACGACCCCTTCGACTCCATGACACCGATCACACGGAACGGCACATCGTTGATCTTCACTTGTTTATCGAGCGGATCCTCATCGAGGAAGAGGTCGTTGACCACGGTCTGGCCTAATACCACTACGCGCGCCCGGCCGCCGTTGTCGGCTTCTTCGATGAACCGGCCGCTGATCGCCCGCCAGTTGCGCACCTGCGAGAAACTGGGCGTGACGCCGCTCACCTGCACCTGCGACGTCCGCGAGCCATAGGAGAAGTTGCCGATCGAGGTGAAGTCGGCAGCATGCGCTTCGATGTTGGGCGTGCCGGCCACCACTGCGCGGTAGTCGCCCATGGTCAGAAATGACGATTGCCCGAACGCGTTCGGCCCGCCGCCGGGGCCACGCTGAATGCGGCCCGGCACGATGCCGAGCAGATTCGTCCCCGAGCTGGTGAACTGGTCGTTGATGTACTGCTGGACACCCGTGCCGATGGCCAGCAGGGCGATCACCGCGCCGATGCCGATGCTGATCCCGATCATCGTCAGGAACGCCCGCAGCCGGTTGGCGTCCAGCGCGCGCAGGGCCAGCTTGATCGCTTCGAGGACGTCAATGTTCATCGTTCGCGCAGCGGTTCATCCGGACAGGCGATCACCGGGTCTTCCACCGGCTCGTCACTGATGATCCGGCCGTCGGAGATGCGAATGATGCGCCGGGTGTGCGCGGCGATGCGCGGGTCGTGCGTGACAAAGATGACCGTGTTGCCGCGCTCCATGTTCAGGCGCTGGAAGATGCACATGATCTCCGCGCCGCTCTTGGAGTCGAGGTTGCCGGTTGGCTCGTCGGCCAGGATGATGGCCGGGTTGTTCACCAGCGCCCGCGCAATCGCCACGCGTTGCTGCTGGCCGCCGGAGAGTTCGTTCGGGTGATGGTTCAGCCGGTTGCCTAGGCCGACCGATTCGAGCGCGGCACGGGCGCGTTCGCGCCGCTCCTTGGGCCGCACGCCGGCATAGATCAGCGGCTGCTCGACGTTGTCTATCGCCGAGGTGCGCCGCAGCAAGTTGAACGATTGAAAGACGAAGCCGATCTTCCGGTTGCGGATCTCGGCCAACTGGTTGTCGTTCAACTTCTCGACGTCCACCCCATCCAGCTTGTAGGTGCCGGTCGTAGGCTGATCTAGGCAGCCGAGGATGTTCATCAGCGTGGACTTTCCGGAGCCGGACGGGCCCATGATGGCAACCAATTCGCCGGGGTAGATCTTCAAGTCCACCCCACGCAGCGCCGGCACCTCGATCTCGCCCATCTTGTAGATTTTGGTGATGCCCTGCACGTCAATGACGGGCGTCGGCACCGATTTGCCATTGCGCCGTTCACCGGCCTTCGCGCTGTGGTCGCTGTAATTGAGCGTTGTCTCGACCATCTTGCCCGCCATCTCACTGCCCGAGGATGTTCGGCGCGCTCGGCGCAACGACCACGTCGCCGGCCTTCGCGCCGGAGAGGATCTCGCTGAACGCATCGTTGCGCAGGCCGGTCTTCACTTCCACTTCGGTCACCTGCTGGTCGTTCACCCGCAGGGTGAGGAAGGTCTTGCCGGTGTTTCGATCGCGGCGCACCGCCCAATTGGGGGCCAGCAACACACCATCGCGCCGGTCGAGCACGATGGACGCGTTCGCCGTCATGCCGCTGCGCAGCTCCACATCCGTCGCGTCTACGTCCACCCGCACGTCATACGACACCACACCGTTCACCAGCTTCGACACCGGGGAGATGCGCACCACCTTGCCCTTGACCTCGACGCCCGGCAGCGAGTCCAGGGTGACGTTGACTTCCTGGCCCACCTTCACCTTGGCGATGTCAATCTCGTCCACGGTGATGTCAATGTGATACTTCGAGAGATCAACCACAATGGCGGCCGGCTGACCACTGGCGCCGACCGTCTCACCCACCTTCACGTTCAACGCTGCGATCACGCCGTCAATTGGCGACTTGAGCGACGCCTGATCGAGCCGGCGCTGAGCCTGCTTCACCTGAATCTCGGCCAGCCGCACCTGATTCTTGGCGTTGGCGACCTGAATCTCGGCGTTTTTGACCTGCAAGCGCGCCTGCTGGAGCTGAGCTTCCGCCTGATCGAGGTCGAACTGCCGCGCCGGGGAGAGCAGTTTGTCCAAGTTCGCGCGCGCGCTGAGCACTTGCTGCTCGGCAGCCTTGATCTGAGCCGCGTCGGCGCCGGCAGCGATCTTGTCGTATTGCGCCTTGGCCGAGTTGTAGTTGTTGGTCGCCTGCTCCAGTTGAAGCGCCGCCGGGCTGGCGCCGATGCCGGCCGGGTCGCGCTTATATGCCGCGTCGTATGCGCTCTGTGCCTGGCGCAGCGCTGCCTCGGCGTTGCGCAGCGCTGCTTCGGCTGCGGCCAGGTCTTCCGGCGTCGGGCCGGCCTTCAGCTTGTCCAGGTTCGCCTGGGCCGCCGCCAGCGCAGCACGGGCAGCGCTCACCTCGCTCGGGCGCGCGCCCGACACCGTGCGGCTGTAGTTCGCCGTGGCGATGATCTCTTGCGCCTTTGCGTTTTCGACGGCCGTTTCAGCCTGAGCCAGCGCGCTCTTTGCTTGCTCCAAGGATGCCTGCGCCTGTGCCAGCGCCAGCTCAAAATCCGTCGTATCCAGCCGGGCAATCACGTCGCCCTTCTTCACCGCATCGCTCTCGTCGAAGAACACCTCGGCCACTGTGCCCGGCTGCTGGAAGGTCAAGCGAACTTCAGCCTCCGGCTCGATGTTGCCGGTCGCGTTGACCGTCGCGGTCAAGGTGCCGTTTTCGAGGATGGCCACGCGCTGCGAAGCGGTATCGGCAGTCGCGCCCGGTCGAGCGCACGCCCCCAACACCAACGCGCCTGCTAGCGCTGCGACGATATAGATTGGCTTCGGATAACTGCGATCTACGCGTGCGTTCATGTGAACTCCCTCTGGCTCAAGCTGAAAATAGAACAGGATGTTCTCATCGAACATCCGGCATGACGACGCGATTCTATCGGCGAGGGATTAACGTTCGATAAGCGGATTCTGCTCAGGCGAAGCGGGCCGGTGCGCTGTGCAATAATCAGAGGCCGAGATGGCCAGAGCCACGATGAACAAGCCGGTGAGCAAAACCAGCGCCGTAGTGCAAGACTTCTTGAGCGAGACATACCTCGAAGCAAGCGAGTCGGGCCGCGTATCGTTGCGCGCGTTGGCCGCGCGGCTCGGGGTGACGCCGCCGGCAGTTTCGCGTATGGCGCAGCGCTTGGTGCGTCAGGGGCTGATGCGGCGCGAAGGCGCGTGTGGCCTGGTGCTCAGCGAAGCCGGCGAACGCATCGCGCTCAGAGCGATCCGCAAGCGCCGAATCTTCGAGGTCTTCCTGGTGCAGAAGCTCGGCTACACCTGGGACGAAGTGTATCCGGTTGCCGCGTCGGCCAGCAACTATCTCGACGACGAATTGGTCGAACGGATGTATGCGCAGCTCGGCCGGCCGGCGCGTTGCCCGCACGGCGACCCCATCCCTGCGCGCGACGGCCACGTCCAGCCGATTACCGATACGCGCTTGTCGGAGCTGGACGACGGTGCGCAGGGCGTAGTCAGCCGTGTCTCATCGTACGATGGCGACTTGCTGCGCTACCTGTCCTCGCTCAACATCAAACCGGGGATGCCGATCCAGCTGGTGTCGCGCGCGCCCTTCTCCGGCCCGTTGCGCGTGCGCGTGGCCAACGGCAACTTCCATGACGAACACGTGATCGGCTCGGAACTCGCATCCAAGGTTTGGGTCGAAGTCAAGCGCTGAGGGCACAATTACCAATTACCGGTTACAGGTTACAAGTTGCAGGTTACAGGTTACAGGTGCAGGTTGCGGGTTCAAGCCATCAGCGCCTTCAAGTGGCGGTAGCCGATCACTTGCAGGCCGATGCGGCGGATGTGCTCTTGAACGCGCTCATCCATGAACGTCTCATAGTCACCGATCCGGCTCGGCAAATCCGGGCTGATGGCCCGCGCTTCCGCTGTGTCGAGCGAAGGGTGAATGATGAAATGCGTGATGCCGGGCCGTAGCCCGTCCAATGCTGCGAACACCTGCTCCAGGCGATGCTCCGGCTTGTCGAGCGGCATCCCGACGATGTGATCTACCATCGGCAGCCCTTCCTCTTCGAGCGCGCGCAGCGTCCCAATTGCCCAAGCGAGCGCCTCGCCTTCGAACCCCCACTGGCGCAGCCGCGCTTCGTCCAGCCGAGGAATCATGACTGGAATCCTGAACTGCCGAGCGATTTGCACGTAGGCCGGCATGTGCTTGGGATGGAAGACCGATCCCATATGCGTGTCGGCATGCGTGGGGGAGATGCCGGACGCGATCGCGCGCTCTACCTGCGCAGTCAGCTCGCAGCGCACGGCTTCCGGATCGCTCGACTGCTGAATGGCCGGCGTAGTGCGCGGGAAGTAACCTTCATCATCCAGCAAGCCCGAGGCCGGATCGCGCGTCGAAATCGGCCCCCAGCGCATGACGTCCCATTCACTGGTCAACGTCAGATGCACGCCCATATCTACATCTGGATTGGTGCGGCAATAGGCAGCAACTTTGGGAAACCACGGGCACGGCACCATCACCGCGCCGGATGAAATGATGCCGGCGCGCCACAAGTCGCTGAACGCAGCGCAGCTCGCATGCGAGAGGCCGATGTCGTCGGTGTGGATGATGACAACGCGATCATGCTCGGAGAAGCCAAGCTTCTTGAGTATCGGGTTAGGATTCATGTGAACTTCTTTGGACGTAGGAGCGTTTGCGTGCGGTTATAGCCGCCGCCGGCGAATAGTCAATCGCAGCCGGTAGAATCCTCGCGATGCAACAACTGCGCCTGTTCATCGCCTCGGCGCTCTGCTTGGTCACACTGACGGCGTGGCGATTGCCTGCGCCGCCCGAGCCCCCACCCCGCATCTCCGCCCGCGCCTGGGCAGCGACCGCCGGCCAAGGCGCCGTCGCCGATGTGATCGTCACCGCACCCGGCTACCCGGACCTCTCGCCGGCCTACGCGCTCCGCACGAAAGAAGCGAAGACCCGCTTCGTTGCCCAGGCATTGCTGGCGCATGCCGAGCGCGCACAGGCGCAACTGCGCGCCGATCTGGCCGCGCGCGGTCTGAGCTTCTTTCCGCTATGGATCACCAACCAGATCGTCGTCCGAGGCGTAGATCGCCCGACGCTGCGCTGGCTCGGTGCGCGGCGCGACGTGATTCACATTGACCTAGATGAGCAGACGCGCGGCATCGAACGTGTGACTGAGTACCGGCATCCCACTCCCCACTCCCTACTCCCGACTCCCAATTCTCCGGGCATAACCGAATGGGGCGTCCGGCGCGTGAATGCGCCGCAGGTGTGGGCGATGGGCTACACCGGCCAAGGCATCGTCATCGCCAACCTGGACACCGGCGTGCGATGGGACCACACTGCGTTGAAGGCGCAATATCGCGGCTGGGACGGTGCGTCGGCCACGCACGATTACAACTGGTTCGACGCGGCGCCGGCTACCGGCAATCCACCGTCACCCGTCCCGGTGGACGTGAACGGGCATGGCACACATACAACCGGCACGGCCGTCGGCGATGGCGGGCCGGGCAATCAGATCGGCGTCGCCCCTGGTGCGAAGTGGATCGCTTGCCGCAATATGGCCGGCCCGACCGGCATAGGCAGCGTTGCGCGCTACATTGCCTGCTTCCAGTTCGCGCTCGCGCCGACCGATGTCAACGGCAACGCCCCCGACCCGGCCCGGAGCGCCGACATCACCAGCAACTCCTGGGCGTGCGATCCGGACTACGGCGAGCTGGGCTGCGATGTGCCGACCGCGCTCATCACCGCCACCCAGGCGCTGCGCGACGCGGGCATCATGGTCGTCGCATCGGCGGGCAATCGCGGCAGCGCCTGCCGCAGCGTGGTGCACGCGCCGGCCACACTCGATCAGGCATTCACAATCGGCGCGACGGATAGCAGCGACGCCATCGCCGGCTTCAGCAGCCGCGGGCCTTCGTCGCTCACCGGGCGAATCAAGCCGGATGTCGTTGCGCCCGGCGTCGGTGTGCGTTCGGCGCGGCCGGAATCTCCGGCCAACTACGGCTTATCCAGCGGCACCAGCATGGCCGCGCCTCACGTCGCAGGCGTCGTGGCGCTGCTGTGGTCGGCGGCGCCCGGGCTGCGCGGCGACGTCGAGACGACCGAGGCGCTCCTGCGCCAGACCGCGCGCCCGCTGGCGAGCAACGAATCGTGCGGCGGCGTGTCCGGCGCATCCCGGCCTAACAACACCTACGGCTACGGCCTGGTGGACGCGCTCGCTGCGGTGCACGCCGCACTTAGCGCACCCGTCGTGACGGCGCCTGCCGCCGTGCGCATGAACGAGCCTTTCACGGTCGTCATCAGCGCGACCAACGTCACGCCGCTCACGCGCACCGGCGTCGTCATCTCGAGCAGCCTGCCGGCCACCCTCACGCTCATCTCAGCCGAACCGCCGGGGGCTGTAAACGGCGAAACGATCTCATGGAAACTGCCTGACCTCGCGCCATCGTCCGCGCTGACCGTCTCCATGGTTGTCAGCGCAGCACAAGCCAGCATCGTCACGCATCAGGCGCACATCTGGTTTGACGGGCTTCCCTCACCCGTCGCAGGCAGCCCGACGACGACCGTCGTCTCCGGGTATCGGCTGATCTTCCCCTTTGTCACCCACAACCCCCGCTAAGTTGGTCGCCGCATGTTTTAACGCGGGCAGGGGACGCTCTACCTCATTCGGGGACACGAGTCCGCAGCATTCCCTGCTGGCTAAGCGCGATCCATCGCGGCGCGAAACGGGTTGAAGTCGGTCTGCACGTCGTAGGCATCCACGCCCTCGGCGCGCTTGAGCCAGCCGACGATGGCGTAGGTCGCCGGCGTGAACAGCACCTCCACGCCGACCTTGAAGACGTAGTTGGATGCGGCGATATCCCACAACACCCCTGCGCTCATCGTGCCGGCAAACGCAATCAACACGAACAGGCCGGTATCCACCGCCTGGCCGACGATCGTCGAGCCGATGGTGCGCGTCCACAGCCAGCGGCCCTGCATCATCACCTTCATGCGGGCCAGCACGAAGGCGTTGGAGAATGCGCCGGCCCAGTAGGCAATCAGCGACGCCAGCACGATGCGCGGCGTGCTGCCGAGCACGGCGTTGTAGGCATCCATGCCGACGCGGCTCGACCATTCGGCCTCGCCCGGCAGCAGGCCGACGATCCACACCGTCAAGCTGAAGAGCGCGGCGGCAACGAAGCCGATCCAGATCACGCGGCGTGAGACGGCATAGCCATATACCTCGGTCAGGATGTCGCCGAAGATGTAACTGAGGGGGAAGAGCAATGTGCCGCCATCAAAGGTGAACGGACCCAACGTGACGATTTTGGCCGACGAGGCCAGGTTGCTGATGATCAGCACGGCGACGAACAGGCCAATGACGACATCGAGGTATTTATAGGAGCGCATCGCAACGATCTGACCAGCCTACCGACCCAATGACTTGACCGACCGATAGAAAAGTAGAAGAGTCTTCTGGCAATGACCTACTCTCGCGCGCAGTCGCCCACGCACTACCATCGGCGCTGACGAGCTTAACTTCCGGGTTCGGGATGGGACCGGGTGTGACCTCGTCGCTCAAATCACCAAAAGACTCTTCGTCAAAAGCGACACTCTAAAAACTGAATAGGACGTGGCATCGCGAGCGCGATGCAGCTCAGATGCAAGAAGTTCAATTTCTCTGCATCATGTGAGAAGCAAGCCAGACGGTCATTAGTATGAGTCGGCTAAACGTCTTGCGACGCTTACACCTCTCACCTATTGAGCGAGTAGTCTTCTCGCGACCTTCAGGGGGATCTCATCTTGAGGTGGGTTTCCCACTTAGATGCTTTCAGCGGTTATCCCTTCCGCACATGGCTACCCAGCGATGCTCCTGGCGGAACAACTGGCACACCAGCGGTGCGTCCATCCCGGTCCTCTCGTACTAAGGACAGCTCCTCTCAAATCCCCT
>JANWYN010000015.1 GCA_025055235.1 Candidatus Roseilinea sp.
AGAAGTACAACATCCCGGTAACAGGCCTGCCAAGCTCACCCACTCGCTTCCCTTGTGCCTCTAGGGACAATCTAATTCGGTTATCAGAACTGAGTCCGCCGCACAACAGCTCTGCTTCTGCTATGGCAGCAGTCACGCACCTGATGAGCGTCATTCCAAAAAATCTGGCCTTCGGCGGTATCTCCCCGCGCCAATCGTCGCCGTTGTGGGTAAGAACCGTGCGGGTGGAACAAGGCTACGGATTGCTGTTCGCCATCCTCGCCTCGGAAATCAAGCCTGCACCCAACTATCCCGCGATTAAGAGCTGGCTCGACAGTAACTTCCCCGGTGTTGATCTCTTTGTTCAAGGATGGAACGCATGACCCCCGCCGTCCTCATCTTCACCTTCAGCCCGGTGCAGTCATTCATCACCGAGGCGCGCCGAGCCGCTGACCTCTACGTGGGCAGCAAGATCTTGTCTCAGTTAGCCAAGGCAGCCGCGCAGTCTATCGAGCAGCAGGGCGGCGACCTGGTCTATCCCGCCTCGCCAGACGGCGATGCGCCGAACGTGATCGTTGCGCGCGTGCCGGCCGAGAACGCCAAGCAAATCGCACAGGCCGCAAGGCAGGCTTTGATAGATGAATGGCGTCGCATCGGTAAAACAGCCCAAGATAGGCTCACTCGTTGGGGGGTCACCGACGACACGTTCAACGCCATTTGGGAGAGGCAAATGGGCCACGTGTGGGAGGTGTTCTGGGTCGCCGCAGAGGAAAGGCCCGACTACCGCCATGCTTACGAACGGGCGCGCGATGCACTCGACGCGGTCAAGCGCAGTCGGCTCTTCGCGGCCTGCGATGAACCCGGCGTCAAAGATACCCTCTCCGGCCAGCGCGAGGCGCTGCACTGGCAGGTCGAGACGACATACAGAGCCGTCAAAGCGTATTGGAAGCAAATCGGGCAGAAAGCCGGACCATCAAAGCTCCGACCCGAAGGTCGCGAGCGGCTGGACGCCATCGGCGCGACCAAGCGCTTCTGCGACATCGCCGACCGGCAGTTCCCGTCCACCAGCACCATTGCCGCCCTGGACTTCATCGAGCGTGTCAAGCAGGAAGCCCCGTCAGAGCTGCGAGCCTACTGCGCGGCCGTCGCCAAACTCGGCCCATATCGCGTTCGGAATGATGGCGATTGGCCCTTCGACGGCGACTTGCTCTACAAGGAGACCTTGACGGCGGAGCGGTTAAAAGACAGCTACGGTCTTGATCGGCCGGACGCGCAGGCGCTGGCCGAGGCGCGTCGTGCGCTCGAGGCGCTGCACCGGGCTGCCGGCGGCTCACCCTCGCCATACTATGCCCTGCTCATATTAGATGGCGACGGCATGGGCGGGCGGATCGGCCAGTGTCTCAAGCAGGGCACCCCGGCGGACGCCCACGCCGAGCTGAGCCGGTCGCTGGGCCAGTTCGCCGCACAAGTCAAGGTCATCGTTCCCGCAGACTGCCTGATCTACAACGGCGGCGACGATGTGTTGGCCTTTCTGCCGCTGAGCTGGGCTTTAGATAAGGCACAGGAGCTGGCGGAGGAGTTTGAGAAGATCGCTAACAGCAGCTCACCGACGCCCGGCACGGCCTCGGTCGGCATCGCGCTGGTGCATCACCTGCATCCCTTGGACGCGGCGCTGCGCGCGGCTCGCGACGCCGAGCGCGCGGCCAAGCGCGTGAAGGGTAAAGCTGCTTTGTGCGTCACCGCCCTCAAGCGCAGCGGCGAGCAAGAAAGGGCCGTCACCAAGCGGAGCAGCATCAACGTTTTAAGAGAGCTGATCGCGCATCTGCAGCAGGGGCATCTCTCCGCGCGTTTCGTCAGCGACGCCGTGCTCACCCTGCGCGCCATTCCCGACGACCGACCGGAGATGCTGGAGGCCGAATTGCGCCGTCAAGCGCGACGGCACAGCAGCGAAGCATGGCGCCGGAGCGGCGCACCGGACGGCTTTGCTCAACAACTGGCCGCCTGGGCTGCGCAACCCCCCGCCGGCGTCGAGAACCTGCGCCGTTGGCTGGGCATCGCCCGCTTCATCGTGCGCGAATCGCAGGAGGTAGACGCATGACGACGATGGCACTCTTTCTCTCACCGGTAGATGTGTGGCTCTTCCGCGACGGCCGACCATTCGACGCCGGCGACGACCACTATGCGCGCAGCCTCTTCCCGCCCTATCCCAGCGTCATCCAGGGTGCAATTCGCTCACACCATCTGGTGGTCAAAGGCGTGGATCTGCGCGACAAGCGCGCAATTGAGGAAGCCGTCGGCAGCGGGGAGAATTTC
>JANWYN010000051.1 GCA_025055235.1 Candidatus Roseilinea sp.
CGGCTGGGACACGCACGAGAACCAAGGCGCTGCGCCGAACACCTACATGGGCACGCTGCTGAACACGCTTGCGCGCGGGCTGGAAGCGTTCCACACCGACCTGGAAGCATGCGCCGGCCAGCCCGACTTCAACGCCCGCACTACGGTGGTGGTGATGAGCGAATTCGGCCGGCGGCTGCGCGAGAACGCCAACGCCGGCACCGACCACGGCCACGGCAGTGTGATGCTGGTGATGGGCAAGACGGTGAAAGGCGGCAAGGTGTATGGCCAATGGCCGGGCCTGGCCACCGACCAGCTCTACCAGCGCGCCGACCTGGCTATCACTACCGACTACCGCCGCGTGCTGAGCGAAATCCTAAAGGCGCGCATGGCCCGCACCGAAGCGCACCTGGCCAGCATCTTCCCGGGCTATGCGCCGCAGCCCGACCTGGGCTTGATGCACGCTGCCGGTTCCGCACCGGCAGCGAGCTGCTTGGTGCCGCGGTTCGTGTATTTGCCTTTGATTCGCAGACCATGAGTGTTGAACGGAGCAGCAAGCGATGGATATGGTGAAGTACAACTCGCCCGGCGCAGCGCGACATGGAACAATCGGCGAGGGTGAAGCAGGCTGGCGACACGGGATGCAGGGCAACGATGGCCCGCCGACGATGCCCGCGCCGGCGAACGACGGGTTCTTCTTGCCGCAGGTGAGCGATGCCCCCACTGCGGCGAACGCCCCGCTGCCGCCGCTGCGGGTGATCGCGCTTACGCGGCTGGCCTTCGGCCCCAGCCTCACCAACAGCGAGGGGTATCCGGACACCGGCAACCCCGATGCCGATTTCACCGCCTGGGTCAACCAGCAACTCACCCCCGACTTCGGTGCAGATACGGAGTGCAACGCGCGCATTGCCGCGGCCAACCTGCCCACGCTGAACAAGTCGCTACCGCAACTGTGGACGGACCACATGCGCAATCCGACGCAGAATCCCGATTTGAAGCGGCACGACCCGGCCGATGACGTATACATCGCTACGTTCATCCGCGCGACCTACAGCAAATGGCAACTGTTCGAGTTGTTGGTGGACTTCTGGCACAACCACTTCAACGTGTATGCCTGGGACTGGTCGTATGCCATGGCTACGTGGGTGCACTACGACCGCGACGTGATCCGGGCGAATGCGCTGGGCAACTTCCGCGCGATGCTTGAGGCGGTGGCTAAGAGCCCGGCCATGCTGTTCTACCTGGACAACTACATCAACACCGTAGCCGGCCCGAATGAAAACTGGGCGCGCGAGCTGTTCGAGCTGCACACGCTGGGCGCGGAGAACTACGCCGGCGTCGTCCCGCGCGAATCGGTGCCAGGCTATCCGGCCGCGCCGGTCAAATACTGTGATGGCGATGTGTACGAAGCCACGCGCTGCTTCACTGGCTGGCGCGTGAACGACGAGAAGAAGCAGGGCGACCCGACGTTCAAAGACGACGGCACCTTCCTCTACGACGCCAGCCGGCACGATCGTTTCCAGAAGATCGTGTTGGGCACCAGCTTCCCCGAAACGTGGGCGAACGAAGCGGAGAAGGATGGCCGGGTCGTGCTGGACAAACTGGCCAGCCATCCGGGCACCGGCCGCTACATCGTGCGCAAGTTGTGGCGGCGCTTCATCGGCGACAGCGCGCCGCGCCCTTACAAAGGGCCGCCGGACGATCCGCCGCCAGCGCCCGGCGTCAATCCGGCCCATGACTTCCTCGAAGAATGCGCAGCCTACTGGACCAGCTTGTGGCAAGACCCACAGCAGATTCGCAAGGTGATGCTGAAGCTGCTCACCGATCCGAAGTCGCCTTTCAAAACCACGTTCGGCGACAAGATCAAACGCCCGTTCGAAGCTGCGATCAGCATGCTGCGTGCTGTGGGCGCGGACTTTCGCCCTGATAAAAAGCACTGGGACTTCGGCTGGGTTTACGAGTCCATGGGGCAAGACCTGTTCAGCCGGCGCCCGCCGGATGGCTACCCCGATGTGAAGCAGGCGTGGAACAACACCACGTCCATTCTCATGCGCTGGCGCTGGTGCAACTGGATGATGGAAGAGGGCGTGCCCAAAGACCGCAGCGACATCAAGGTAGACGTGTTCGCGCCGACGATCAACGCCATCAACAGCGGGACGATCAGCCGCACACCCAACAGCGTCGCCGACTGGTGGATCGGGCGGATCCTCGGCCGCCCGATGATGAGCCTGCAGAGCCGCAAGGCCGTAGTGGACATGCTGGCGCGCGGCGCCAATCCCAACACCTATGCGCTCTCGGACAACCAGTTGCGCGATCGCTTGCCCAGCGCCGTCGCGCTCATCTTGATGAGCCCGGACTTCCAGTTGCGATGATGACTGATGGTTGAGGGTTGATGATTGATGCATTGAAGATTGATGATTGGTAACTGGTAATTGGTAATTGATGACTCAACGACCTGACGACTTGACGACTCGACGACTTGACGCCTAACGATTCGATTCACGATCCACGATTCACAATCCACAATCCACGATCCACGATCACAACCCACGGCCTACGCACTGACAGGAGTAACCCATGGCATTCACCCGCAAACTGACGCGCCGCTCGTTCATGGTCGGCTGCTCGGCGGCGATCGCCGCGCTGGCCGGCTCGCGCATCACCCACTTGGCCTTCGCCAGCCCGAACGCGCCCGATGCGACCAACGGCGAGATCGTCGTGGTGGTCTTCTTGCGCGGCGGCATAGACGGCATCAACGTCGTCGTGCCCATCGGCGGCAGCAGCAACGATCGCTACTACTACGAAGCCGAGCTGCGCAGAAACCTCCGCATCCCGAGCAGTGGCCAATACAAGGCCCTGCCGCTCGGCAGCCTGACCAACCCGGCCACCGGCCAGACGACTGAGTTTGGCTTCAACCCGGCGCTCGCGCCGCTGTACGGTTTGTATCAATCCGGCTACCTCGGCGTAGTGCACGCCACCGGCCTGACCAGCAACAACCGTAGCCACTTCGACTCGATGCAGTTCATGGAGACCGGCACGCCGGACGTGAAGACGACCGGCAGCGGCTGGCTGGCGCGGCACTTGAACACGCTGAACATGGGCATCGCGCAGTTCCCCGCCCTTTCCGCCGGCAGTGGCCTGGCCATGTCGCTGGCCGGCAGGCAGGACGCCATCGCGCTGACCAGCCCGGGCAGCCTGAACCTCTACACGTGGGGCGAATATGCCAACCTGCAAAAACAGGCGCTGCGCAACATGTACGGCCTGGACGCCGGCGATCCGGCGCGCACCTGGATTCACGAAGCCGGCGAGAACGCGCTCAACGCGCTCGACATTGTCGGCACGGGCGAATACTCACCTGCGCCGGGCGTGTCCTATCCGCCTTACAACAGTTTCAGCGAGAGTTTGAAGACCGTAGCGCAGATGATCAAGATGGATGTCGGGCTGCGCGCCGCGACGGTGGACCTGGGCGGCTGGGACACCCACGAAAACCAGCAATATCCCTGGGACAAAAACGGCGTCGGCGGCTACTTCTATGACCTGCTCAATTTGCTGGCGCGCGGCTTGCTGGCGTTCTTCCAAGATCTGGGCGCATATACTCGGCGCACCACCATCGTCGTGATGAGCGAGTTCGGGCGCACGCTGCGCGAAAACGCCAACAACGGCACCGACCACGGCCACGGCAACATCATGCTGGTGATGGGGGGAGGCATCAACGGCGGCAAGATCTACGGGACGTGGCCGGGTCTGGCCGGCGACCAGCTCTTCGACGGGCGCGACCTGCGGATCACCACCGATTACCGCCACGTGCTCAGCGAACTGTTGGTGACGCGGCTGGGGAACAAGGTCGAGAACTTGCCTACGATCTTTCCGAACGGATACACGCCGCCAACTCAGTGGATGGGTATTGCGCGCGAGCCGGCACGCAGTTATACTTTTAGCGTCACATACATGCCGGCCGTCATGAGGCCCTAGCTGCGCTTACTGTCGCTTGCGGCGGGGCGGAGACGCCTCCCCCTCGCCTCCGTTCCGCCGCAAGTCCCCCCTCCCTCAAAGTGCGGGCATAACTCGCCCGCTCACCGCCGAACATGTGCATACGTTGGATGGATGCATTCGCGTAAAGGGCAAAACGTCGCTTGGCGAATGCACCCAATTAGGCGTGCGCGTGCAGGAACTGCAGCGTTTGCTCCAGCGTCGGCGCGCCGGCTTGTCCGCCTGCGCGGGTCGCCTTCAACGCTGCTGCTGCGGAAGCAAAGCGGATGCGGTCTGCCGCCGGCATGCCCTTCGCCAGTGCCGCGCAGTACGCGCCGTGAAACACATCCCCGCAGCCAGTCGTGTCCGCCACCTCGACGCGGAACGCCGGCTGGTAGCGCACCGTCTGGCCGTCCTCGCTGAAGAAGCAACCGTCTTCTCCACAGGTCACGGCCACGAGCGCGCGACCGGGCGCCCACAGCCGGCGAGCGGCCTCCTCGGGCGAACCGGCGCCGGTGAGCGTCTGCGCGAATTCCCAGCTCATCACAACGTGATCCACCAGCGCCAGCAGCTCGCGGCAGCCGGGCAGGTCGCGCTCCACGTCGGAGACGATCGGGATGCCGGCCTCGCGCGCGATGCGCGCCGCGCGGATCATGCCTTCGACGCCGACGTGATCCACGAACAGCACGCGCGTATCGCGAATGACGTGCTCCGGGGGCAGGGTAGGGTGCGCACCGCACTTCGCCGGGTGCTCGGGGAAGATGTTGCGCGTGCCGCGGTCGGTCCCGACGATGATCGTCGAGCGGATCGGGCCGGCGTCGTCGCGCGTGACGAGGTGTGACAGATCAATCCCCTCCCGGCGCAGCGCCTCGGCAACGAACTGCGAAGCGTCATCCCGGCCGAGCATGCCGGCATAGGCGCAACGCGCGCCCAGTCGTGACGCGGCGACCAGCGCGGTGGCCGTCAGCCCGCCGCACTGCCGCTCGCTGCGCAGCACATACGACTTGACGTTGGGTGGCGGATAGGTCGGCACGTAGATCAAGTGATCCACCGCCGTCGCGCCTAGGCCGAGGATGTCTGTCATGGTGGTCGTTGGTCGTCAAGTCGTCAGGATTGTCAGGTCGTCAAGTCATCAGGTCGTCAGGTCATCGAGTCATTAATCATCAATCTCCAATCTCCAATTACCAGTTACCAATTACCAATTACCATTTACCTTCCCGGATACGCCCCCCGCAAGTCCGCCGTGCGGATCTCGATCAGCTCGCGCACGCCGCGCAGGCTGTCCTTCAGCAGGTTCACGCGCCGCGAGTGCCGGTAGTCCCACTCGACCGGCACTTCTTTGACGCGATAGCCGAGCCGCTGGGCGACGAAGAGCACCTCCACGTCGAAGCCGGCGGTGACCGTCGCGCCGTGCACTTCGGCCTGATGTGCAAAGTTGTAGAGGTGCAAGTGATCGAGGATTGGACCAACCGCGCTGCCGCGAAAGGATTTGAAGCCGCATTGCGTGTCGGTGATGTCCTTGAAGCCGAGGATCAGGTTGCGCAGCAGGATTTGGCTGCGCGACATGAGCTTGCGCCACAGCGGGGCGTTGCGCCGGTAGGTGCCGCGTGAGCCGATCACCACGTCGTAGCCGCGCTCGTACCACGGCAGCAGCTTGGCCGTCTCCTGGATTGGCGTGGCCTGATCCATGTCGGTGAACAACACGATCTCGCCGGCCGCGGCGCGCAGGCCGGTTGCCACGGTGTAGGCCTTGCCGCGGTGCGGGTTGCGGATGAGGCGAAAATTACGATGTTGCGCCGCGAAGGCTTCGGTCAATGCCGCCGTCTCGTCTGCGCTGCCGTCATCAACGACGATGACCTCATAGGCGTAGAGCTGAGTGGAGAGGTAATCGTGTACGGAAGTCAGCGATCCTGAGCGGATGTTGGCTGCTTCGTTGTAGGCAGGGATCACGACGGACAGATAAAGGCTCATTGATGCACGGCTTGTGCAGCGCGACCCGATTATCTCAAATCCGCCGGCATTGTTGCGGTGCATTCGCCTGTGGGAGGCCGGAAGTCACAGGGAGCGCCCAACGCGCTCCGAGCGCGTTGGGCGCTAGAGAGTTCTGCTCGAGTAACAGACGTGCTCCACTTCGTCGGACTCTGTTGGCCCGGGCTGAAGCGTCACTCACCCGTCATCTCTGCAACGGCGCTCACACAGGCAGCGATCGTGCGTTCGAGGCAGCCGGCCGCGTAGGGCGTCTGCCACACCTGATACTGGTCGCGCGCATACATCTCGCGCGGCGGCAAATAGGCATAGCCGCCGTTCGTGATGTTCAACACGGCGATCGTCCGGTTGGGAAAGCGCCGGCGCAGCTCGATCTGCAGATGCGAGTAAGCCTCGTTGGGATTGGCGACGAGCAGCGCATCGCCCATGCACCAGAGCCAGATCGAGACGGTTGTGCTGTCGCCGTCGCCCACCGCCCGGCGCAGCCGATGTCGCCGGCGCAGCCGCTCGACCATGAACGGCTCGTGTGCCGTCGCGAGCTGCGCTTCGATCTCTGCCAACGAGGAAAGGCCGGGCTTCAGCGGGATCTCAATTGCCAGCATGCGGGCGTCGAGGGAATTCGACGGCGTGGCGTCCGCGTGCGTCCAGGTAGCCAAGGGCGCGCCGGACTCGACGACGCCGGCGTAGCGCAACTGCTTCCCCGCCGGCAGCATGCCCTCCAGCACCGCAAGCGCGGCGAAGCCCAGCGCCCGGCCGTGCTTGTCGGCGACGGCCACATCGCCGGTGTATTCCTCCATCGGCGCCAGCTCGCCCGACGCACCTTGCAGGAACAGGCACGGCGCGCCGCGCGTGTGCGCTTCGACCACCTCGCGCATCGCGCCAACGAAGTCGGGGGAGATCAGCGCGTTCTGCCAGGCCAGCGTGACCGGGTGCATGGCGTAGTTCACCAGCGTCGCAATGACCCGGCCGCCGGCATCCGTCGCGCGGCCGACGAGCAATGTGTCGTCGGCGGGGGTATCTGGATTGAAGCCGCAGACGATGCGATCGGCGTCTGGATCGGTCAGGTCGCGGTTGCGTGCCAGCGCACATTTGCCGTAGGCCCAATCAAGTAGGGCCGGCGCGGCGCGCTGCACGGCCTCGCGCGCGGCCTCGATGCACATCGCCTTGACGTGGTCAAGATATGAGCCGACGAGATGCCCGCCCGGCCGGTCGGCGTCTTCGCGACAGATGCTCGGGCCGGCGTGAGTGTGGGTGAGGTGCAGCAGCACGCGGCGCTCGTCCACGCCGAGCGCGTCCAGGATGGCGCTGCGCACCTCCCACTCGTCCTCGCGCGTGCGCCACCAACCTAGGTCGAGCGAGAGCAGGACGAGCGGCTGCGCGTCGCTTGCCTCGCGCTTGAGCGCCAGCGCGGTGAGCGTGAGCGGGCGGTGGATGCCGGTCGCCACTTCGTCAGTCGCCGCGCCCCAGTTGCGGTTGTAGATGCCGATGGGCGGCGTGATGTCGCGCCGAGCGACGCCGATGTGGCCGGCGAAGCCGGCGTGGGCGTAGGTTAGGGTGGTCACGCTTTGACCAGCCTGGCAAATCGCCGCTTGCCGACTTGCAGGATCTGCGGCGGTGCAGGCAGTTCGTTTGCGTCGGACACCGTGCGCCCGTCGAGGTACACGCCGCCGCCGGCGATCAACCGCCTGGCCTCGCCCTTGGACGCAGCGAACTTGAGCGCGACCATCACGTCCACCACGTTCATGCCGTCGCTCACGGCGAACTCCGGCATCTCGTCGGGCAGCCCCTTCTTCTGGAAGACCGACACGAAGTGCGCCTCGGCGCGCTCGGCAGCCTGTGGGTCGTGGAAGATGCTGACGATCTCGCGCGCCAGCTCCATCTTCACGTCGCGCGGGTTCACGCCGCCGGCCAGCCGGCGCTTCACGTCTTCGACCATCGCCGGCGTGTAGCGCGTGGCCAGCTCGAAGTAGGGGATGAGCGCGCTATCGGGAATGGACATCACCTTGCCGTACATGTCCTCTGGCGGGGCCAGGATGGGGATGTGGTTGCCCAGCGACTTGGACATCTTCACCACGCCGTCGGTGCCGGGCAAGATGCCCAGGATGATGCCGATCTGCGGCCGTTGGCCCATCGCCTCTTGCAGCTTGCGGCCGGCGGTGATGATGTTGAACAACTGGTCGCTGCCGCCCACCTGCACGTCGGTCTCCAGCGCCACGGCGTCGTAGGCCTGCATCAGCGCGTAGAACGTCTCGTGCAGATAGATCGGCTCGCCCTTCTCCAGCCGCAGCGCGAAGTTCTCGCGCGTCATGAACTGTTGCACGGTGAAGTTTTGGGCGATCTGGATCACGTCCAGGAACGAGAGTTTGCTCAGCCACTCGGCGTTGTAGCGCACGCGGGTTCTGTCGCGGTCAAGGATCTTGAACGCCTGCTCGGCGTAGGTGCGCGCGTTCGCCTCGACCTGTTCGGAGGTGAGCATCGGGCGCAGCCGGTCTTTGTCCGACGGGTCGCCCAGCAGGCTGGTGTAGTTGCCGATCAGGAAGGTCACCTCGTGCCCCAGCTCTTGGAACTGGCGCAGCTTGCGCATGGGGATGGTGTGGCCGAGGTGCAGGTCGCTGGTGCGCGGATCGAAGCCGCAGTACACGCGCAGCGGCCGGCCCTCCTTCAGCCGGTCGCGCAGCTCGGTGGCCATGTTGCGCGCCAACGTCTCGTCGCCGTAGCTGGTGCCTTGCATCAGCAGCGCGACTTGTTCATCCAGCGAGAGCGATGTGAGTGCCGTTGACATCGCTGAGGATTATACGGACGCTGTAGCGATGGAAGTGGTAGGCGCGCCCTTCAGGGTGCGTAGCAAACCGCAGGCGTGAAGCCTGCGGCTACCTCAGGCGAAGGCAGCGAAGTACTCGGCGAAGAATCGCTCGGCATCTACGCTCATCGCGACCTCATGCCGGCCGGCCGTGCGCGGCGACCAGCGCGTGACGGCGAAGGCATCCGGGTCGTGCAGCTCGACGCACACCTCGCCGCGCTCGAACGCGCAGATATTCGCGTCGAAAATCGTCGCTGCAGCGAGCGGGTCGTGAAAGGTGATCTTCTCCGCGCTCTGGAACCACACCTCGGCGAAGTCGAGCACCGGCCGCAATAGCGGTGACTGAAAGCGCCGGCGCACCTCGTCGGCATCCATCGTCACCTGCGTCGTCACGTCCAGGCCGATGCTGCGATGAAACGCGACTGATGTGCGATAGACGATGGCGGCGGCGTGCGGGTCGCAGTAAATGTTCCACTCCCACTTGCTGCCGCGCCAGTAGCGCGTGCGGGCCGGGTCGAACATCCCGCCCATGCTCACCACGCCCCTGAGCAGCGCGGGAATTTCCGGGTCGGCCTTGAAGAGCAGGGCGATGTTGGTGAGCGGGCCGATGGTGAGCAAGATGACCTCGCCGGCATGCCGGCGGATGGTCTGGCGCAGGAACTCGACTGCCTCGCCGCGCGGGAAGTCCGTCGCGTGTGGCCAGCGACCCAGCGCGTCGGCCTGTGGCGCTTTGGGCTGGCGCGACTCGACCAGCAGCGGCTCGGCGGTACCGGGGTAGATCGGGATGTCCTTGCCGGCGGCTTTGCACAACGCGCTGGCCATCATCGCGCGGCGCCCCGGCTCGCCGCTGACGGTGGTGATGCCGAGCAGTTCGCAGTCGGGCTTGGCCAGCAGATACGCCAGGCACACCGCGTCGTCAACGTCCGAGCCGATGTCGGTGTCGAGGAGGAGTTTGATGGTCATGGCGTTGATTGTAGGGTGCAAGTTACCAGTTACAAGTTACAGGTTACAGGTTACAGGTTACAGGTTGCAGGTTACAGGTTGCGGGTTGCGGGTTGCGGGTGCAGATTACAGGTTGCAAGTTAGGGCATCTACAATGGCCGGCGAGTGAGATGGTCTGATTCGCGCGCGGCGGTTGTCGTCCTGCTCTTCATCGCTTTCGTCCTGCGCATTGCCAACCTGACCGGCGAGAGCCTGTGGCGCGACGAGGTGGACTCGATGCGCTTTGCGTTCGAGCCGCTCAGCGCCGTCTTCGCCCGCTTCACCACGACCGGCTTCAACGGCCCGCTCTATCACCTGATCGTGCGCGGCTGGCTCTCGCTGGCCGGCGTGAGCGACTTCGCGCTGCGCTATCTGTCGCTGGCCTGCGGCGTTGTGCTCGTCGCGTTGGTCTATGCCTTGGGCCGGCGCATGTTCGGCGCGCGCGCCGGGTTGATCGCGGCCTGGCTGGCGGCCATCTCGCCGGTGCTGGTCTGGTATGCGGGCGAGGGCAAGATGTACTCGCTGCAGCCGATGCTGCTCGCCCTAGCCCTCTATGCCCTCTTGCGCGCCACCGATCCATCGCCCAACTACCCGGTTACCAATCCATTTACCAATTACCAGTTACCAACCTGGTGGACCGTCTTCATCCTCGCAACCAGCCTGAGCTTCTACGTCCATGTACTTTCGCCGTTGTTCCTGCCGGTGGCGCTGCTTTTCTTCTTCGCGCAGTGGCCGGCCTCGCGGCGGCATCTCGTCGGCGGCGCGATCGCCCTTGCCCTGCTCACGCTGCCGTATCTGCCGCTGCTGGTCTGGCAGGCGCCTGTCTTGCTGCGCGGCGGCGACATCGGCCATCGCTTCTACCCGCTCGATCAGATCGTCTGGGCGCTCGCGTCGCAGTGGCTGTTCGGCCTGGATGGGCGCGCGCCGCTGGTGTGGCCGGCGGCCGGCGAGGCCGTGACGCTCGTTCGCCGGGTCGCGCTCGTGCTCGGCCTGGTGCTCATCACGTATGGACTGGCGAAAGCAGCGCAGTGTGCATCGCGTGATCCCCGTGCGATGAAGGCGTTGCGCCTGCAACTTGCGACGCTGGGCTGGATGGCGCTGCCGGCGCTGCTGGTGTTCCTGATCTCGCTGCGCATGCCGCTGTTCCTGCCACGCTACGTGCTGTGGTCGGCGCCGGCGTTCTACCTGCTGGCCGGCGTCGGGCTGGACCGGCTGCTCGCTGCGGAGCGCACCGGGCGCATCGCCGCGCGCGCGGCGCTTGCCGCCGTCAGCTTGGTCAGCCTGGCCGGCATCGCGGCGCAGATCGTCTACCCGATCCGGCCCGACCTGCGCGGCGCGGTCGCCTACGTGTTGCGACATGCGCAGCCCGGCGACATGATCGTCTTCCAGATTCCCTACATGCAGCATAGCTTCGCCTACTACGCCGAGCGCGCCGGCTATCCTCTGGCGCAGTTGCAGTTGGTCGAAGCGCCGTTCACCAACCACGGCATGTCGCCGGAGGATGCCGCGCGGACGATGCGCGCCTTGGTCGCGCCAGCGGCGCGCGTCTGGCTGTTCGAGTCCGAGGCGGCGATGTGGGACCGGCGCGGCCTGGTGCGCCGCTGGTTCGACGAGACGCTCACGACGCTCGACCGGCGGGCCTTCCGCGGCGTGGAGGTGGGGTTGTATGCGTTGCCCGGCGACCGGAGGTCGCGGGCTAAGGTGGGGACGCTCTGCCCCATTCGGGGCACAAGTCCGCAGCGTTCCCTCCTGGCTTCACAGCGTTCCCCGCCGGCGCGCTGCGGAGAGCGCGCCCTACAGCGCGTCAATTCGACTAGTCGCAGCCCGGCGACTGGAAGTCGCGGGCAACGCAAGGCGAAGCCCGCCTGTGCGGGCTGTTGCTGGTCGCCGGAGGGCGAGTTTGCCCTGAGTGGCGCGCGGTTTCAATCGCCGCCTCAGGGCAATCCGGCCAGTTGCTTGGCCGCCGCGTTCGGGACGACGTACTGCGCCATCACCCATGCCGTGCCGTCTGCGCCGCCGGCATAGGCGATGCGCCACCACTGCTTGTCGGGCGAGATGCCTTTGACCTCCAGGCTGGCGCCGTTTTGGATGCGGCCGAGGATCGGCGCGTTGGCCGCGGGCGCGGCGCGCACGTTCAGCCGGCCGCCGCCGGTATTCACCACCACCTGCGCCGGCGCGCCGGCGATCGTCTGCGCCGTCGCCGGCTGTTGTGCGGTGGCGGCATTACCGCCCAGCGCAGCTTGCGCGGCGGCGTTCGGCGTCACCACCGAGTTGTGGATGAAGGCCAGGCCGCCCGGCGCGCCCTTGAACTCGATCTGCCACCACTGGCGGTCGGCGGTGTAGGCGCGCACGGTGAAAGTCGTCCCTTGCGGCGCCGAGGCGAGGATCGCGCCGTTGAAGCTGGGCGCGGCGCGCACGTTGGCCGTCGGCGTCTTGACGACCACGCCCGGTATAGTGGCGGCCGGCGCGGCGGACGGCTGCGCGCTGGACGGTTGTTGGGCGGCCGGCGCGCCGCCGACCACGGTCAGCGAGGCGTCGTCAACGTGCACGTCGTTGTGGATCACCGGATACTCCGCCGTGGTGTCAATGATGACTGCGACGGTGTCGGACGCGGCGGTGGCCTCGACGACGGCCTCGCCCCAGGTGTCGTAGGGCCGCACCCAGGCGCCGCAGGTCACGGCCGGGTCGTTCAGGTTGGGGACGATGAAGACCGCGCCGGTAGTATGGATGCAGACGCGCGCCTGCAGGCCGCCCGGCTGGCGCGACGAACTCAGCGGCAGCACGTCGGAGTTCGTGGTGAGCAGGTTCACCCACACGCTGAAGCGCAGCCGCGCGCCGGGCGTGACGCCGCGCACGATCTGGTAGAGGCCGGCCGAGCGGTTGATCGAGCGGTAGGTGAAGAAGCTGGCGCTGGTGGGGTAACTGCGCACGCGGTCGGCGGCGATGTCCACGGTCATCACGCGGAACTCCGGCGCGCGGTTGATCAGGTCCTGGTTCAGCTCTTCGCCGCTCTTGCACGTCCAGAATGCCACCCACTCGTGGGGGGTGATGGCGTTGTCCTTGGCCCAACCGGGGGCGCACACGTCGCCGTTGGTCTGCGCCGGCCAGTCGAAGCCGGGGTTCTTCAGCAAGTTCGGCCCGCCGGACTGGGCGCGCGCCACGTGGGGAATCGCGAGCGCGACGGCGCACAGCGCGGCGCACAGCCAGCGGTGGAACTTCGCGCCGGTCATGCACGAGATTATAGGGGATCGAGCGCCCGGCGTGGCTCCGAGCGCGTTGGGGCGCTGCTAAAAGTGCAGTTAGCCTCTCCCCTGACCCGCCAGCCCGTCCAACACCTGCTGCGCCTGTCGCGCCCAGTCCACCCAGCCCAGCTTGAGGAAGCCGTCGCGCGAGCGCTCCAGGATCGGGCGCGCCTCGTCGGCATGCCCGGCCGCGGCCAGCAGGCGGCCCAAATCGAGGCCGACGACGCAGATGCCGTCCAGCCGGCCGAGCTGCAGCAGGATGGCATACGACCGGGCGAGGTGGTCGTAGGCAGCTTGCCACTGTTCGCGCTGTAGCGCAATGCGCGCGACCGACCACAGCGTATTGGCAATACCGTCCACGTCGCCGAGGGCTTCGAAGATGGCGAGCATTTCCTGATGCAAGGCGAGCGCGGCGTCCACCTCGCCCTTGTCGGCGCGGATGCGGGCGATGTCGCCGAGGGTGACGGCGCGGGAGCGCTCGGTCGGCGCAAGTCGCTGCGCTTGCTCCAGGCAGGGCAACGCCTTTTCGGGCTCACCCCGCTCGACCAGCCGGCGCCCGTGATCCAGCAGCAGGGCAGCCCGCTCAGCGTTGCCGATGGCGGCGCCGGCGGCGATCAGGCCGAGGGCGCGCTCGCGAAAGGCGTCGGCGTGCGCCACGTCCCCCACCTGCGCGGCCCGGCGCAGCAGGGCCGGGTCCGGCGGCGCGCCGGCCGCGTCCAGCACGGCGATGATTCGAACCGCCCATTCGGCGGCCAGCCGGCGGCGCAGGTCGAACTGACGGCTTAGGAAATCCAGCGCGTCCTTTGCGCAGGCCTGCAGCGCCGGCGCGTGGCCGGCCAGCAGGCCCAGCCGCGCCAGCTCGACGGCCTGCAGGTCGCCGCGCCGGTCGCCCCATGCTGCCAGCAGCGCCGGGCAGGCGCGCGCGGCCATCTCACGCGCTTCGTCCTCGCGCAGCGCGACCGGCGGCAGCGCGAGCGCCTGCGCGGCCAGTGCGTTGCTGTCGTTCATCGTTCACCCTCCTTCGAGCGCAGGGCGCGGACGCCGTTCCGCGCCCGTGAATTCAGGGATCGCGACGGGATCGCTACGGAGAGCGATCCTACATCGGCGATCCTTACAGAGCGATCCCTACATCCGGCGATCCCTACATCTGGCAATCCCTACTCTGGAATCCGCTCCAACCCCTCCATCAGCAGCGGGCGGCAGAGCGGGTCCACGGCGATCTCGCCGCCGTCGTAGCGCTCCCACAGCCCGAGGGCGATCAGCCGCTCGGCGTCGGCGGGCGTGCCCGCGTCCATCAGCGCCTGCAGCGCCGCCATCGGCACGGGCAGGCTGAACAGGGTAGCGCGGCGCAGCCACTCCCGCTGGACCGGCGAGAGCAGGTTCAGCAGCGCGCGCAGCGCCAGGTCTTCCAGGAAGTCGCGCACGGCCTGCGCGCCGGCATCGGGCAGCGCGCCCGCCGCGTAGTAACGCTCCATCGCCTCCAGGCAGCGGTCGCACTCCTCCGGCCGGCCGTCGGCCAGGCGCGCCAGCAGGTCTTGCAGGCGCGGGTTGCCGCGCGCCGCAGCGACGATGCGCGTCTGCCGCGCAAGTACCGGCCCGGCGCGCGCGGCGTCGAGCGCATTCAGGCGCGCGGTGATCTGCTTTCGGCTCTCGCGCTCGGTCATGGCCGGCAGCGGCAGGCTGTGCAGCCGGTCGGCCAGGTCGGTTCGCCCGTCCTCGTCGGGCAGGGTGAACTCGTAGCGGCTGGTGATCAGCAGGCGCGACTCGCCGGCGTCGCGGTTGAAGGCCTGGATCAACGCGCGTATCGGCGCGACGAAGCGCGGCTGGACGCGGTGCAGCCCGCCGGGCTGCGCCTCCAGCGCGCGCTCGAAGTCGTCCACCACCAGCAGGACGGGCTGGGTGATCGGCCGGCCGGCGCGGTCGCGGCGCACCTGGTCGCAGGCGCGCAGCAGGTCGCTCAGCGCCTGGCGCAACTGGGGCGGGTCTTCCTCGACGCGCGGCAGGGCCTCGCGGACGATCCGACTCACATCCTCGGTAGGGACGGCGTCGGCGAAGGCGCGCAGGATGGCGGCCGCGTCGTAGCGCTCGAAGACTACAGCCGGCGCATGCGTGCCCTCCATGCGCTGGGCGACGCGCGCGGCCAGGCTGGATTTGCCGTTGCCGCCCAGGCCGTGGATCAACACGCCGGCGCGGCGCTCTGCCCCGCGCCCGCGAAAGACGCGCAGCACCTCCTGAATCTGCCGCCTGCGCCCGACGAACTCGGCCTCGCTGGCGACGGGGATGCGCTCGCCCTTGGCGTCGAGGAAGGTTTTGGTGGCGCGCCCGGCGTCCGGCCGGCGGCGCGGGCCGTCGGCAGCCGCCAACGCCCCGCCGCCGTTCGCCGCCAAATACGCCCGCGCCAGGTGCCAGTCCGACGCGCGCCAGTCTTCCTGCACCAACTCGTAGCGCGCCCAGGCGAAGGCGGTCTCCAGCGGCTCGCCTTTGCTCAGCCGGTCGTATAGGCGCGCGGTGAAGCGCGTGGCCTGGCGATCCATCACGCTTTCGGCCCAGCCGAACACGGCCGGCGCGCCAGCGCGCACCAGCGAACGCGCCAGCGACGACGTGACCGGGTCGGCCTGAGCGGTCTGGCAGGCGGAGAGGAAGAGGGCGCGCACTTTGCGGCCGGCCAGCTTGCTCACCAGTTGCGCCGTCGTCACGCGGTCGAGGTCGCCGAGGTCGTCCTCCAGCAGCAGGCTGGGCTGCGGCTGCAACGTGCCGTGGCAGGAGAGGTGAACGACGTCGGGCTGCTCGCGGGCGATCAGCGCCGCCAGCCGGTCGAGCGTGCCGCTCTCCTCCACGGCGAAGTCAATGTCAATCTCCTGCGTCGCGTCGAGGATGGCGGCTTCCTCGGCCTCGTAGTCCAGGTTGTCGGCCCCGCGCGGGCAGCGGCCATGAAGACCAGGCTCAGCCGGTTGGGCGAGGGCGGGGCGGGCGGCTGGGGCTTGCCCAGCCGGCGCAGCGGGCACAGCAGCACGCCGTCGTCGAGCGCCAGGTGCCGCCCGTTCAGCGCCAGCAGCTCCCACGGCGCGTCCCAGAAGGCGCGGGCGCGCTCGCTGTCGTCGTCGCGCTCGATGCGAAACTCGACGATGGCCGGCGGCGTGATGCCGCTCAACGCGCGCGACAGCGCCGACGTGCTGCCGTTCAGCCAATCGGCCATCTCCGCGCCGATGCGCAACAGTTCGTCGTCGCCGGCGAGGTGCAACCGCGCGCGAACAAGATGGCGCTTGGCCCAGCCTTGCAGTTTGGCGATGTCGGCGTCGTCGAGCGGGCGGTCTTCGCGCAGGCCGGCCTGCGGCGCGCGCAGTTCGATGCCGTGATAAGTCAGCGTGACGGTAAGCGGGATGTTCGAGGCGGGATCCTCCGGCACGACGACCCCCTTGCGCTGAAATTGTAGAGCAAAATCCGCGCAGGCGCGCGGCTATGAATGGCCGCGCCGAACGAGGCGGGTGGTGCGCAGGTCGAGCAGGGTGCTCTATCACCTTCACAGGCACGACGCCGCAGGCATGAAGCCGCGGCCACCATCTTCGGCGCGCAATGCCGCGGGGCGTGAAGCCCGCGGCTACCGGAAAGGGTGCGCGCGGTGGTAAAGGTGTCGCGCGGTGGTAGAGCGTGGACGCCGTTCCGCGCCTGTGATGCATCGGCGATGGCGCGCTGCGGGTAGCCCATGCAGGTCATTCAGAGCGCGCCTACCAAACATGTGCGCTTGCCCTTGCTGGCGGATGCACCCCCGGACTACCGAGTCGGCTATATTTGGCCCATGCTGGCCGATGCGGCAAACGTTGCCCGGACGCTCGCGCTGATCCTCATCTGCGTCGCGGCCGTCGCCGGCGTGGTGTTGATGGCGCAGGGCACGGTGCAAGGCGTAGCGCTCGTGCTGAGCGCAGGTTTGCTGGGCGCGGCCTACGCGCGATGGGTGCTGAATTGGCGGCCCGAGGCGGAAGAAGCGGTATCCTCGCGCCGGCCTGAACCTGCGCCGGAGGATGCGATGGAGCGATAGGGGGCAGGCCGGTGGTTCTGCTCACATTGTGTTATAGCAATCCCACAAAGCTAGCCGATCAGCGCAGCGCAAAGCCTCGCACGTGGGTGTGAAAGCCCTCCTGCGGCGGCGGGCGACGGTCGAGGATCTCGACGCGCACGCTCTGGATGACTTGCGGCCCTGCCGGGAAAGAGAATTCAATGCTGGGATCCACCAGGCGCGTCGTTCCCTCTTCGCGCATGGTGAACGACCGGCCGTCGGCCCGCTTTACGATCAGCATGATCTCATAATCCTCCATCGTCGCCAGGTCCAACGCCACGGCGCGCGCTTCGCGCGGCTGGGCATAGCGCACTTCGAAGATGAAGGGGTTGTCGCCCTTGCCGCGCATCAATGTGGCGAAGTTGCCGTCGAAGATGTCGGCCGGTTGCCCGATATCCAGCTCCGAATGCTTAACGGTGATGACCTCGCCGCCGACTTCGATCCTCGTTTCGACCAGCCGGGATTCGGCAATCGCCGCGGACAGCGCCGACAGCACATCGCCGTTCCCGCCGGCGGCGGCCATCAGCAGCCGGTCGAGCACCATGCCGATGGCGAATCCGAGCACGAACATGAAGGCCACGGCCAGCCGGCTGGGACGCCGAGTGAGCGCAGGGACGATCGCGCTTGTCTGCGGCGTCCGTGCGCCGTCCGGTGCGAGCCGCGGCAGCGCAAGCGACCGGCCCGACGCGACTGCGATGAGCGCCGCGCCGCCGAGCAGCAGCGGGATGATGCCCCATAGCCATCCGATGGCCGTGAGCGCCAACCCAATAGCCGCGCCGGCCGAAGACGCCAGCACCAGCGGAGTGGGGGACGCGCGGCGCTCGAACTTCATCGGTGCACGAAAGTATAGCCTCGGCTACAATCGCGTCGGGCATATCGCATGTAGGGCAAACGCGCGATAGGCAACATTGCAAAACATCTCGCTCATGGCCCACTCTCTCCGTTACGCCATCGTCGGCGCGGGCGCAGGCATCGCCGAGTTGCACCTGCGCGCGCTGGCGCAACTGCCGGCGGCGCGCATCGTCGGCATGGCCGACCTGAACCCGGAACGCGGCCGGCCGCGCGCAGCCGCAGCCGGCTGTCCCTTCTTCACCGATCACTGCGCGATGATCGAGGCGACGCAGCCTGACGTCGTCGTCATCTGCACGCCGCATCCGTCGCATCCACAGATCGCGCTGGACGCCTTTGCACGCGGTGCCCACGTGCTCGTCGAGAAGCCGATGGCCATCCAGGTGGCCGATGCCGATCGCATGATCGCCGCAGCCGATGCAGCCGGCCGATTGCTGGCAGTCAACTTCCAACAACGCTTTCGCCCGGTGGTCGAACGCGCGATACGTTTCATCGCCGAAGGTGAGTTGGGCGAGCTGATGCGCGCCCAGGTGAGCGAAAGCTGGTATCGCACTGCTGCATACTACAAGCAAGCGCCGTGGCGCGGCACGTGGCGCGGCGAGGGTGGGGCGATCCTGATGAATCAAGCCACCCACACGCTGGACTTGCTGTGTCATCTGGCCGGCCTGCCGGCCAAAGTGTGGGGCTGGACGAAGACCCGCATACACGCGATCGAATGTGAGGATACGGCCCAGGCTATGCTCGAGTTCAGCAACGGTGCGCCGGGCTACTTCACGGCGAGCACGGCGGAAGCGATCGGCGGCCCGCGCCAGCGCATCCTTATCGTCGGCGAGCGCGGCGTGATCGAGATCGCCGACGCGCAGATCACCCTGACCCGCTTCGCGCGCGACGTGCGCGAGTTCGCTGCGCACGGGCCCGGCCCATACGCTGCGCCTGAGTTCACTCAAGATGTGCTCGAATTGCCGGGCGATGGCGGTGGCCACCTGGCGGTCTATCGTGATTTGGAGGCGGCGATCGCCGAGGGCCGGCAGCCGCGCGTGAACGGCTGCGAAGCGCGCATGTCGCTGGAGCTGGCCAACGCGATCACATACTCTGCTCACACAGGTCGGCCGGTGACCCTGCCGCTCGACTGCGACGCCTATGCTGCTCTGCTCGCGCACCTGCAATCCGGCGCCGGGCGCGACGAGCAACCAATTCCGACTTCCGACTCCCTATCAATCTCGCCCGGAAGTCGGGAGTCGTGAGTCATCAATCATCAATCATCAATCATGAAATTCGCCATCTTCACCGTCAGCACCCCCGAATGGACGCCGGAGGAGGCCGTGGTCGAGCTGAGGGCGGCCGGCTATGATGGCGTCGAATGGCGCGTGACCGACGACCCGCTGATGAGCGGCAGCGGCCGCACCGTCGCCGGTCACGGCCCGACCGTCGGCTTCTGGCAGGGCAATCGCTGCACGCTGTCGCTTGCATCGCTGATCGAAGACGCGCCGCGCATTCGCGCCATGACCGAAGCTGCCGGCTTGGCGATGCCCAGCGTTGGCACCTACGTCTCGTGCGAGGAGCCGGCGCTGGTGGAGCATGCGATGAAGGGTGTGAAGGCGCTGGGTGCGCCGGCGTTGCGCGTGCGCGTGCCCAACTACGACGGCGCCTCGCCGTATCTTGCGCTGCGCGACCGGGCGCTCGGCCAATATCGCGACGTGGAGGCGCTGGCCAAGCAATACGGCCTCAAGGCGCTGATCGAGATGCACATGAACAACATCGTGCCCAGCGCCAGCGCGTGCGCGGCGTTCGTCCAGGGCTTCGACCCGAACTACGTCGGCATCATTCACGACTGCGGCAACATGGTCTTCGAGGGCTACGAGCAATACCGGCTGGGCTTGGAGGTGCTCGGTCCGTATCTGGCGCACGTGCACATCAAGAGCGCCAAGTGGGAAGTCGTCGGGCCGCGCGCCGATGGCAGCACCGAGTGGCGCGCTGTTTTCGCGCCGCTCAAGTCCGGCATCGTGGATGTGCGCCGGCTAATAGATGCGCTACACGCTGTGGGCTACGATGGGTGGATCGCCTTCGAGGACTTTTCGACCGACCTGCCGCTCGACCAACGGATCCGGGACAACCTTGCTTATCTCAAACGCTTGGTCTAACCACGAAGGACACGAGGGAGATTTACATGCCTTTTGGCGCTCTTTACATGCCCTTCGTGGAAGCGTCTATGAACACTCAAAAAGCGTTGCCCGTCATCACGTCCATTGCCATCATTATCGGCGTCGCCATCTTGCGCGATCGCTCGAAGACGCTCGCCGCCATCCTGGCCACCATGCCGATCAACATCCCGCTGGGGTTGTGGGTCGTGTTCGGAGGCGACAACTACGATCAGGACGCCGCCGCGCTGTTCGTGCAAGCGCTGCTGCCCGGCTTGCTCGCGACCATCGTCTGGGTGATCGTTGTGTATGCGCTGCTGCGGCTCGGCGTGACGCTGTGGCTGTCCATCCTGGGCGCCTATGCCGTGTGGGCGGCGCTGGTGTTCGCGTTCATCCGGATCGGGTGGTTAGTGGTGCACCGATGATCGGCGACCGGCTGAGTCGCCCCTACAGTTCGCCGCGCCACTTGCGCGCGCCCTCGCACTGGCAGGCTTTGACCTTCTTGCCGCTGTCGCAGAACGGGCAGATGTCGTTGCGGCCCAGCTTGCGCGATGTGGCCGGCTTGGGCTTGCCGTTGCCGGCGCTGGCCGCCGCGCTGCCGCCGCCGGCGCGCAACGCGCCCCGCTCGATGGCGCGGTCTATCGGCGAGCGCGCACCGATGGGAATGGCTGACGCGCGCTGCGCCTGCGGTTGCTGCTGGCGCTGAGGCCGCGGCGCTTGCACGTTGAACTGCACATTGAAGATGCGATGCGCCACCTGCTCGCGGATGCTGGCCAGCATGTCCTCGTACATGCGGCTGGCTTCGGTGCGGAACTCCACCAGCGGGTTGCGCTGGGCGAAGGCGCGCAGGCCGATGCCCTCGCGCAGCTCGTCCAGATCGGTCAGGTGCTTCACCCAGTGCTGATCCACCGTCTGGATCAGCACAGCGCGGTCGCGGAACAGCCGGACGCCGTCGAAGAAGCCCTGGGCAACGGCGGCTTGGTGTTGTGCCGGAATCTCGGTCAGCGGCAACGGCTCGATGGCGGCGAACTCTTCTGATGAGCCGGTGAAGTGCTTCTCGACCCAGCGATGGATGCAGCGCATCATCGGGTCGCGGCCCAGGCGCATCTGCTCGAGCGTGACGCCGGCCAGCGTCATCTGCGTCTGCAGGATTTTGGCGAACTCGCCCAGGCCGGCGTTGTAGCGCTGCTCGGCCTGGCCGATGAGGAAGTCCACGATCTCGTCGCGCGTGCCCTTGCCCCACTGCGCCGGGTCGAAGTCCTTGGGCAACGGCACGATCGCGCGCACCTGGTTGAGCAGGCCGTGCAAGTCCCAGTTCTCGGGCAGGTCGCCGACGGTGTGCTCTTTGACGATCTCTTCCAACTCCTCGGCGACTAGGTCCATGACGTTTTCTTTGAGATCGTCCTTCTCCAGGATGGTGCGGCGCTGCCGGTAGATCACCTCGCGCTGGCGGTTGATCACATCGTCATACTGCACGACATGCTTGCGGATGTCGAAGTTGTAGCCTTCGACCTTCTCTTGCGCCTGTTCGATGCTTTTGGAGAGGATGCCGTACTCCAGCGGCACGTCATCCTCCATCTTCATGCGCTCCATCAGACTCTTGACGCGCTCGCCGCCGAAGCGCCGCATCAGCTCGTCGTCCAGCGAGACGTAGAAGCGGGTGCTGCCGGGGTCACCTTGGCGCGCGCAGCGGCCGCGCAACTGGTTGTCAATGCGGCGTGCTTCGTGGCGCTCGGTGCCGATGACGTGCAGGCCACCGAGGGCGAGGACTTTCTTCTTGTCCTCTTCGGTCTCACGGGTGGCTTCGGCCAGTGCGGCCTGCCACTCCTCCGGCGTGATCTTGGTCAGGTCCTTGCCGGCCTTGCGCAGCTTCTCGCGGGCGATGCCTTCGGGGTTGCCGCCGAGCAGGATGTCCACGCCGCGGCCGGCCATGTTGGTGGCGATGGTCACTGCGCCGCTGCGGCCGGCCTGCGCGATCACCGTCGCCTCCTTCTCGTGCTGCTTGGCGTTGAGCACCTGGTGCGGAATGCCGCGCCGTTCGAGCATGCGGCTGAGGTGTTCGCTGGTCTCGATGGCGATTGTGCCGACGAGCACCGGCCGGCCGGTCTTGTGCGTCTCGACGATCTCGTTCACCACGGCCCTGAACTTGGCTTCGGCGGTCTTGAAGACCAGGTCGGGGTAGTCCAGGCGTTTGTAGTACTTGCGGCTGCTCTTCGGGTCAATGTAGACGGTGACCGGCGAGCCGTCCACGAACTTGTCCTGCCTCTCGATCAGCTTCTTCTGCATGGCCTGGTATTCGATATTGGTGGGCAGTGGCACGACCTCGAGGTTGTAGATCTTGAAGAACTCTTCCGCCTCGGTCATGGCCGTGCCGGTCATACCGGCCAGCTTGTCGTACATCTTAAAGAAGTTCTGGAAGGTGATTGTGGCGTAGGTGAAGCTCTCGCGCTGCACCTTCACGCCTTCCTTGGCCTCGATAGCCTGGTGCAAGCCCTCGCTGAAGCGCCGGCCGTACATCAGACGGCCGGTGAACTCATCCACGATGATGATCTCGCCCTTGTCGCTCACTACGTAGTCGCGGTCACGCTCGTAGATCACGTGAGCGCGCAGGGCATTGTCGAGGTAAGGCGTCATCTCGGCGTGCTCGGGCGAATACAGGTTATCTATGCCCAACCACTTCTCAATCTTGCTGATGCCCTGCTCGGTGAGCGTGACGTTCTTGGTCTTGGCCTCGACAATGTAATCGCCGTCGGGGTTCTTGAAGTCGTTGTGCTTGCTCGGCTCGAGGCGGCGCACCAGTTCGGCGAAGCGCTTGTACAGCCCGGATGGCTCGTCGGCCGGCCCGCTGATGATGAGCGGTGTGCGCGCTTCGTCAATCAGCAGGTTGTCCACCTCGTCAATCACGGCGAAGTAGAGCAGCGGCTGGCCGTCTTCGTCCACGCGCTGGACGCACTCGGCCAGGTCGGTGGTCATGTTGTCGCGCAGGTAGTCGAAGCCGAACTCGTTGTTGGTGCCGTAGGTGATGTCGCATTCGTAGGCCTGCTTGCGCTTGATCGGGCGCAGGTTGAGGAAGCGATCGTCGGTGGATGGGTAGGTCGGGTCGAATTCGTAGGTCGCGTCGTCGGGGCGGCCGTCGCCGGCGCTTTGGATGACGCCGGTGCGCAGGCCGAGGAAGTGATAGACCTTGCCCATCCATTGGGCATCGCGCTTGGCCAGGTAATCGTTTTGCGTGACCAAGTGCACGCCCTTGCCCAGCAGCGCGTTGAGGTAGAGCGGCAACGTCGCGACCAGTGTCTTGCCCTCGCCGGTGCGCATCTCGGCGATCTTGCCCTGGTGCAGGAGCGCGCCGCCGACGAGCTGCACATCGTAGTGGCGCATGTTGTTCACGCGCCGGCTGGCCTCGCGAACGACCGCGAAGGCTTCCGGCATCAAG
>JANWYN010000068.1 GCA_025055235.1 Candidatus Roseilinea sp.
CTCCGCAAAGGACGGGCCTGGCCAAGGGCAGACCGCGCGCCAGCCATCGTGGTAGATCGCGCGGTGGCCGAACATCTCGAAGTACTGCGTGATGTGTTTCGACGGCGCCTTCGCATCGTCGAAGGTGTGGGCGAAGCTCACGCCCTCGATCGGCGATTGGGTCACACCGCGAATCTGCTTCGGCGGCGTGATCCCGAGCGCTTCAAGCACCGTCGGCATCATGTCTATGGCATGGGCATATTGCGTGCGCACCTCGCCTCGCGCTTTGATGCCCTTGAGCCACTGGACGATGAACGGGTCGCTGACGCCGCCGCGGTAGGTCTCGCGCTTCCAGCGCCGGAAGGGGGTGTTGCCGGCGAAAGTCCAGCCCCACGGATAGTGGTTGAAGTATTTCGGCCCGCCGATATCGTCAATCGCCGCCAAGTTCTGCTCGAGCGACTCGGGGACGCAGTTGAAGAACTTGTTCTCGTTGACCGAGCCGGTCGGCCCGCCTTCGGAGCTGGCGCCGTTGTCCGAGAGGACCATGATGAGCGTGTTATCCAGCTCGCCAATCTCCTCCAAGAAATTGAGCAGCCGCCCGATATGGTAGTCGGTGTGCTCCAAGAAACCGGCGAAGACCTCCATCATGCGGGCATAGAGCCTGCGCTCGTCTGCAGAGAGCGAATTCCAATCTTGAACGTCCGGGTCGTGGCGCGACAGCTCGGCGTTCTTCGGGACGATGCCGAGCTTCTTCTGCTTGGCAAAGACCTTCTCGCGGTAGGCGTCCCAGCCATCGTCGAACTTGCCCTTGTACTTGTCCGCCCACTCTTTCGGGACGTGGTGCGGCGCGTGCATCGCGCCGGTTGCGAAGTACAAGAAGAAGGGTTTGTTCGGGGCGACTTGCTTGGCATCGGCGATGAAACTGATCGCCTTGTCAACCAGGTCCTCGGTGAGGTGGTAACCCTCCTCCGGCGTCTTCTCCGGCTCGACCCGGTGGTTGTCGTAGGTTAGGTCAGGGTAGTACTGGTGGGTGTCGCCGCCCATGAAGCCGTAGAAGCGTTCGAAGCCACGTCCGAGCGGCCAGCGGTCATACGGCCCTGCCGCTGTCACCTGATCGGCCGGGGTGAGGTGCCACTTGCCGACGGCGTAGGTGTTGTAGCCTTGCTCGCGAAGGATCTCCGACAGGAAACCGTTCTCGAAAGGGATGTAACCGTTCGAGCCTGGGTAGCCGGTCGAGCCTTCGGTGATGCAGGCCATCGCGTTGGAATGATGGTTGCGGCCGGTCAGGACGCACGACCGGGTCGGCGAGCACAACGCCGTGGTGTGCATGTTGCTATAGCACAGGCCGTTCGCGGCCAACCGGTCGAGGTTCGGCGTGTTGATGGGGCTGCCATAGCAGCCCAGTTGTCCGAAGCCGGTGTCATCCAGAATGATGAAGAGGACGTTCGGCGCGCCTTCGGGCGCGCGCAGCGGCTCGGGCCACGCCGGCGACGACACGTCAGCCGTGCGGCCGATCACGCCGGGGAACGCGGTACCCGGCGTATATTCGACCAGCCCACTGCTCGTGCCGTTGGAAGCACCCTTCTTGTTCGCACTTTTCTTCTTAGTAGCCATCGTCATTTCTCCTCTCGTGTCTGTGTCATAGACAGACCCCCTGTAACCGTTCAGAAGACCTGACAGGTTGTTTGCATCAGTACGTCGTGTTTCCGGCTTCTAAACCTGTCAGGTCTTTCAGTCACGAACTTAGAAACTCGTAAGGGTTGTAGGCGCCTGCACCCGCACGATCCCGCGGAAGCCGATGTGATTCGTGCCCGTGTCAATCGCCTGCGGCATGCGCGCCGCCGGGCGATAGCGCCGGCAATAGTTCTCCGCGCACAGGTGCGACCCGCCCTTCAGCACGCGCCGTGGGATCCTCACGTCGGGCTGCGCCGGGTCGTAGCTGCGCTCACGCGCGCCGCCGCGCGGGTTGTTTACCGCACAGCACGTTCTGCTCGGCGTATGGCCGGCCTGATACCAGTCGCACGTCCACTCCCACACGTTGCCGATCATGTCGAACAAGCCATAGCCATTGGGCGGGAACGCGCCGACCGGTGAAGTGCCTTCGTAGCCGTCCAGCTTGTGGTTGACGTAGGGAAACTCCCCCTGCCAGAAGTTAGCCAGGTATTGGCCTCCCGGCGTCAGCTCATCGCCCCAGGCAAACTCTTTGCCCTCCAGCCCGCCCCGCGCGGCGAACTCCCACTCGGCCTCGGTCGGCAAGGTCTTGCCCGCCCAGGCCAGATACGCTTCGACATCCTCGTATGCCACGTGCACGACCGGGTGCCGTTCGCGCCCCTCGATGGACGTGTCCGGCCCATATGGATGACGCCAGTTTGCGCCGGGCGTCCACACCCACCAGTTGTAGTGGTTGCGCATGTCCACACGCTTCTTGGGCTTCCGGAACGTCATCGAGCCGGGCACGAGCATATGCGGCAGCGCGCCGGGGTAGTCTTCGGCTTTTGGCGTGCGCTCGGCGACGGTAACGTAGCCGGTGGCCTCAACGAAAGCAGCGAAGTCGGCATTCGTGACGAGATACGCGTCCATCCAAAAGCCATCTACGCGCACTTTGTGGGCAGGCGCTTCTTCGGGGTAGTGTTTGTCCGACCCCATCAGGAACGTCCCGCCCGGAATCCACACCATGCCGGGGTGTGGAGGACTGCCGGCGGGTGCAGGCCTGTCGTCTTGGTCAGTATCAGCACAAGCACGAGTCGTCATCAGCGCAGTCCTACATCGGCTAATCTCGTTAAGCTCGCGAGCCAACTCGAACGGATCCTTGCGCGAATTTGTGATCGCCAGCGTGTGCAGTTGCTTACTTCCCCTCGTGCGCCATCGCGTCAATGGCAACGGTGATGGCCAGGATCAAGCCATCGTTCTGGCCGGGCGCGACCTCGACGCCGTAGGTGTCGGCGATGCGGAACCACCGCTTCGAGACCTCGGCAATCTTGTGCCTGCCCTCGCCGATGGTGTATTCGTGGTCGAGGATGTTGCCCTGCACGTTCAGGTCCGGCCCGTCGCCGACCCTGACTACCCAGCGGTCGCGCAGCGGGGCGATGATCGCCTTCTTCACCTCGGCCAGTTTCTCGCCGTTGGGGCCTTCGATCGCCATTGACTCCTTCACCCGCAGCAGGCGCTCCTGGATCTGCGCGACGACGCGACCTTGTGCATCCTTGATGTTGAACGTGTCGCGCACGCGCAGCACCTTGCCATCCACCTTGAACTTCCTCTCGCCGCGCTCATTCGTGATCCAGTAGTCGTCGCCGATCGAGATCAAGTTCTGGCGCATCTGGTATTGCGTGGCGGTGCCGCCACGGCCGAATACTTCGCGCTCGTGCCGGCGTTCCTCTCGTCGTTCTTCTCGTCTTGCTCCTAACATGATACTTTTCTCCTTGTGTTGATATAGGGAGCCTTAGAAAGCCCCTTGGACTTACATGGTCCCGACCGGCTTTTGAGCCTGTCCGGGAAGGTAGTTTCTGTTGGCGTAGGCTGCCCCACCGACCGCGCCGATGTCAATCAGCAGTGCGAAGATCAAGAGGATCCAATCTAGAAAGTTCAGCCCGACCCCGCGCCCGAGCGTGGGCTCAGCCAACAGGGCATACATCAGCGTGGTGAACGGCAGAAACAGAAAGCCGATGCAGGCCAGGAAGCCGCTGCCGAACACGGCATTGAAGTAGACCGGCCGCGCCAGCCACAGTAGGATGAGCGCAAGTCGTGGCGCCATGGCGCCAATGAGGCCAAACAAACAACCGATGATCATGGTATTTCTTCTCCTCTTGAATGGGTAAGCTTGTGTTCAGTGATGAACGGCGCGCGGCAGTCGTTGGGCCTGCGCCACCCAGCTCTTCACTTCGTTCAGGCTGGGCACGCTGCGCACCAGGCGCTTCTGGGCATTCGTCTGCAGCAGCGCAGCCAGTAGGTTCTCCGGATTGCGCTGCGCCAGTTCCACAACGGAGTCCACCCCCGCCGCTTCCAGCAGCTCGGAATACTGCGCGCCGACGCCCTTGATGCGGAGTAGATCGGCATGATTGACCCAGCGCAAGATGTAAGCCGCGGGGATGCCGGTCTTCTCTGCCAATTCACTCCGCCCTTTCACAGTCGCGCCGGCATGCAACAGATCAGTCACAGTGCGGATGCCGATGCTGCGCAGCTTTTCGCCGTAGAAAGGGCCAATGCCTTCAATGCCCTCGATGGTCTTGACGGTTGCCATGGTGCGTCTCTCCCGTTGAATCAGGCGTTCTTCACATCCAAATCAACAGGCGCCGTGTTCATGTCTCTTCTACCGGTTCTGCGCTCCGTTCTTGCTCACGCAACACGGCCTGCACGCGATCCCACACGCCGGCTTTCTTCCAGCGGTGATAGCGGCTGGCGACCGTTGACCACGGGCCGTATTGCTTCGGCATGTGTCGCCACGGCCCGCCGGTGCGCTGCACCCATAGGATGCCGCTCACGATCGTGCGATGGTCGCGGGCCGGCCGGCCAACAGGTGGGCGCTGCGGCGGCAACAGCGGCTTGATGCGCGCCCATTCGGCATCGCTCAGATAGTAGATGTCGCGCCAACCGTACATCGTTGCGTTGTGCTCCAGATCGCTGCATCCAGCCATCAGCTCAGCGCGGCCCGAATTGCGTCCAGCGCAGCCTGCTCCTCTTTGGTCACCCGCGTGCCGCCGATGCCCAAGAACCCGCCTTCCTTCGCCGCTTCGGCCGTCTTCTGCGCCACATTCATCACCATAGATGTGTAGGCCGCCGCATCGCCCGGGCTCTTGGCCTTGACCGCCGCCACGCCCTCGCGGATCATGCCGAGGATGCGATCCGTCGGCGGCGCTTCCCTCTGGAGTAAGTCCACTTCGGCCTTCGTCAAGCCGCCGCCGAAGGCCGTGCCGATCAGCGACGTCGGCGAGGCGCTCTTGAGGCTCTCGGCCACCGCCCCAGCCGCTGCCGCCAGTTCGGCGACTGCATCAGCGCCCTTGCTCGGCGAGGCCGTGGCCACCAGATACATCGCCGCCAAAGGCCCGCCGCGCACTTTCTTCCATTCCGCGTCGGTATAGCGCTTGCGCAGGTCCGCCGCCTCGTCGCCGGCCTTGAGCGTGGTCTGCACCAGGTCGGCCACAGCTTTGTTGGCCGGGTCGGCCATGAAGGCCTTGCTCTCGGCTTGCAGCATGTTCGCCACGCCCGCAGCGTCCAGGTTCTGAGTCTTGGCCGTCTTGGCCAGCAGCCCCATGATTAGCGGTATGCCCAGCTTCAACAGCGGGCCGACGTCGAAGCCGAGGCTCTTGCTGAGCGTGCCGGAGATGGCGTTGGCGCCCTCGCCGAGCACGTTCTGCATCATGTCGGCGCCGGTGCCCCCGCCGGTGACCGACTTGAGCACGCTGCCGAGGATGTCGGCATCGCTGCCGCTGCCCAAGTCCGTCGGCATGAGCTTAGTGAGCGAGGCCAGGCCTTCGGGCGTGCTGCTGGTCTTGGCCAAGCTGCCCAGCAGCGTCGGGCCGACGACCTTGAGGCCTTGCTGCACGAGCGATGCGTCCACGCCCAGCACTTTGGCGATCGCCCCGACGTTTTCGGGCGTCGCCAGCGTTCCTAGGGTTTCGAGTAAGGATGCCATTTGTCTTTCCTCCTTGTGTTTGCGCCCAGCCAACAACGTACGACGCGGCTCGCTGGGCATACCGAAATTCTTCCCCCTGCGGGGTCTTAACGAAGCGCATCACGACCGGCGCTTTTGGCCGGAGAGAAGCGCCTGCACCGACAACAAGGTCAGCCCCATCCCGTGCAACTCCATAAGCAGCCCCATCAGCTCAGCCTGATCCTGCACCCCGACAACCAGCGTCGTCACCGGCGCTTTGGAGGCGTCATAACCAGCGGTCATCGTGACTACTGGAAAGTTCGACAGCCAGCCCGAATCAAGGTGTGATTTCACCCGGACGCGGTAGCGTTGCGCAGGCCGCTCAAGGGGCGACGGATTGGTTTGTGTCATCGTGCATCCGAGCAAGGGTCACTCGCTCGGATGCGCAGAGGATAGCGGTCGGCGGAGGTCAGCGCATGGTACAGTCGGGACGAAGATGTCCCAGAAAAGTACTACTCGCAGTCGTCTGATGGGCTCAGAGAGCGTCTCAAACTTCAACGCAATCAAACTTTGACCTGCATAATCACAACAGCGACACAGTTGTCATTCCCGCGCAAGCGGGAATCCAGCCATGCGCAGGCTCTAGATGCCCATGTCACCCCTGCGAAGGCAGGGGCATCCCGCGAAGGCGGGGAATCCGCGGGCATGACGGCCCTTTAAGAGACGCTCTCTCAGGCAGGTGTGAGGATCGGATTCCTGAGAGGGGGCCGGCTGCGATCAGCGAATCAAGCCGTGCGCCCTAGCTTGCTCAACCGCTTGCCGGCGAGAGGCGACGTGGAGTTTCGCATAGATTTGGGTGGCATGGTTTCGCACCGTGATCGGCAAGATGTTGAGCTTGGCCGCGATCTCCTTGTTGGACAGCTTCGCTGCCAAAAGCTCCAGCACCTCGAACTCGCGCGTGGTGAGCGGCTCGATGGCTGCGTCGGGCGCTGCGCTCACTGCAACCGGAGCGGGAGGGCGCCCGGCGCGCGCGATCTCCGCCAGCAGCGCCGTCGCCTCTGCGGTGCACCGGTTGGCGCGCAGGAGTTGCGTCAACATTTCTCGCACCGGCTCGCCACCCTCGATAAATCGGCGCACGAGGTCGCGCGGTTGGCAGAAAGCCACTGCTTCGGCGAGCGCGTCCAGTGCCTCGGACTGCCGGTTCTGCGCGCGCTTCAGCAGCGCCAGCCAGACCAGCGCATCGTGATGCACCCGGCGTTCGTTGGCGCGTTTGCTTTGCGCCAACAGCGCCGCCAGGGCAGATTCCGCCCTCGCCAGGCTGGCCGCTGTATTTTGAGCGAGCAAAACGTGAATCAAGACATACAACTCAGGATCGTTTAGGCGGACCTTCCCCGGCATGTCGGCTGTGGATGATCGTGCCCAGTGCAGCGCGGGCTTCAAATTGCCTCGATGAAGGTCGAGATAGGCGGTCAGAGCATCTGAGATGCGCGTCTCGACGGAATTGTCCATGGCGCGTTCCCACTCACGAACGACGTCCACCACCCACTGTGCATCGTTTATCCTGCCCTGCTCGACCCACATGCTCAAGAGGAAGTATGCGCTCAGCGCCGTTGCCTGCCAGTTGGCCACGAACCGATCTTCGATTACGGATTGGAAATGGGCTTCTGCGCTCTGTAGCTCGTTTCGATGGAAGTCTGCCATACCCATCGCGCAACTCCCCCATGCAGCCGTAAGGGGCATGTGGCACTGAACAGCGTGATCGCGGCAGCGTCGCGCGTGCCAGTGCGCTTCGGGCAGGGCGCCCGCATACATGTGCACAGTCGCGCCGACGAAATGCAACCTAGCGAGGCTTTTGCCATCGCTGAATTCAGCGTCCTGCAGCAAGGACTCCAACACGCGTACAGCGTGGTCGAAACCACCCAGCTCCTGACTCCTCAAGATCTCTTGCAAAGCGGCATACGTGCGCACCCAGATATGATCACGCGGCGCCAGTTGGCGCGCCTGCCTGGCGATGGCGATGGCCTCCTCGACGTTGGAGATGACATTAGCCGCCAGCTTCAATCCCAGCAACTGCGCCTGCCAACGTGCACGTTGCGCCTCGTCCCCCGCTCGCAGCAATCGCTCGATCCGTTCCGTAAGGCCTGCGATTTGCTCATCGGCGCTTTGAAAGCGCTTGATCCAACCCAGCGCAATCAACAAGCCCGGGCGCTGGTGCAAGGTCGCCTCGGGGATATACGACAGCCAGCGCCACAAGCGCAGCCACTGCTCGTCGTTCTGCAACGCCACCAGGTTGTCCTCGATGAGATCCACGGCCCGGTCGGGCTCGCCCATGCTCACGTATTCGACGATGGCCTCATCGAGATAGCCATTCGACGCCAGCCAGTCTGCCGCGCGTAGTCGCAACGCCGTAAGGCCATCTTCCCCAACCCGGGCGCGCAGCCGGTTCAGCAGGAAGGCCTGGAACTGGTGGTGATAGCGATACCAGCCGCGATGATCGTCGAGGTTAACGATGAATAGATTGCGTCGCTCGAGCTGTTCGAGCATCATCTGGCAGGTTGGCGCGTCCATGCCCTCGACCACTGCCGCACACAACGGGCTGGTCAGCTTGGGCAAGGCTGCGGTGTGCAACAAGAAGGTTTGTATCTCCTCCGGCTGGTCGCCCAGCACTTCGTCCACCAGGTAGTCCATGATGTAGCGGTTGCTGTTGCGCTCGAACTCGCCGATGAACGTTGCCACATCGCTGCGTTGTTGCAACGAGAAGGTCGCCAACCGCACGCCGACGGCCCAGCCTTCCGTGCGCGCCAACAGGACATCCAGCAGCGACGCCGGCAAGTCGGCCCGGACGTGGGCGGTCACGAACGAAGCCAGCTCGTTGCGGTCGAATTGCAAATCGCTCGCGCGGATTTCCAGCAACTGCTGCCGGGCGCGCAGTTGCGCCAGCCGCAGGGGTGGGTGGGCGCGCGTAAGGATGATGGTGTGCACGCGTGTGCTCCAGTTGCGGATCAGCGTCGCCATCTCAGCATGCACGGCGTCATTCGTGATCAGGTAGTAGTCGTCCACGATCAGAACGAGCCGCTCCGGGAGCGAGATGCATGCTTGTGTGAGCGCGGCTGTGAACCAGCTCAACGCTACGGGCTGGCCGGATCGAAGCGCAGCCTGGACGTCCGCACACGCGCCGGGGAAGGCGCTTTCAATGGCCGTCGTGAGTGCGGAGAAGAACATGTGGGGATCGTTATCAAGGGAATTGACCGACAACCAGGCAGTGCGAAAGGCACCTGTCCCAGCATCGCCGTCTGTTTTCGCCAGCACACGATCGAGCCACGACGTGACGAGTGTGGTCTTGCCGAAGCCGGCCGGGGCGGAAATGAGGGTGAGCGGATTGTCGAGGTTGGCGCTCAGCCGGTCGAATAGGCGCGTCCGCACGACGACGTCGCTGCACGTCTTGGGCCGGTGTATGCGCGTGTGCAACAAGGCACTGCCCAGATGTTGTTCCGCCATCGTACTCCTCCAGGCGAAGTGGCAACATTATATTGCGCGGCAGCTACGCATATTATGCAATTCAATTCGCAGCGATGGTAAGGATTCGTGTTCCCATGATTGGCAAGTGAGTCTGGGCAGCGCGCATACGTTCAGCCGAACACACCGAGACCTTGACCTACCAGCTTGACCCCGATCAATAGCAGCAGCACGGCCATGATAGTGGCGTTGTTTTGAATCAGCCATACCTTAAGCTCGTTCAGTACCTCTTCCGCGCGGGCGCCGGCGGTCAAGTAATACACTACCGGCCCGATAAGGGTGACGCTGGCAATCAGAATGTATACGATCAGCGTGATGATTGTCCCCGCTGTCGGCAGGCCGGCTTCTGCGATTGCTGTGGCTGCGGCCACGTTGAGCAGCAGGTTCTTCGGGTTCACGCCGGAAAGGGCTGCACCCAGGCTGAACGCTGCGCCAGGCTTGACCGAATCCAGCTTGTTCATCCACTCCGGCGTCTCCGGCTCCTCGCCCGCCTTGGGACGCTTCTGCCAGTTGCGGTACGCCAGAAACAGCAGCAGCAGTCCGAGCAAGAGCGCGAGCCACTTGACGCCAGTCTTGGTCGTCTCTTCGCCGACGGTGATGGCGCCGGCCTGAACGAGCAACAGCACGATCGCGGCGACGACCGCCAGACCGATCAACCAGCCGAGCGTAAACATCAAGCTGTTCTTGCGCGCTTGCTGAGTGAACAGGATGAGGATCAGCCCGATGATGGGGAGCGGCGAAAGCGCAATTCCAACCGCCTCGGGCAATATTTGACCGATGACTCCGAGCATGTTGTCTCCTTTTGCATGTTGTACGGCACGATTGTATGTTTCGGTTTGCGAACATGTATGCAAAACCAAGCGGTAGAGCCATCACCGATCGCTGCCTCACGGTGACATCGCTGCACATTGTGGTCGGCATGCGCGTGCGTAGCGGCTGCGCGCAGTGCGGTTCGATTCGCAACGATCGTTAAGATTTGTGCTCCCACTGTCCATGCTCGGCCACGATCTCGATGACGACGCCGTGCTCGCGCTCGGTGCGCACGTGTACCCGCGCCCAAATCGGCCGCAGGCGCTCGAACATGTCGTCCAGCACGCGGTTGGCGGCGCTCTCCAGCGAGATAGGCACGTCCTCGAACGAGCGCAGATACGCCATGAAGCTGGGGAAGTCGAAGATCACCTCGTTCGGCGCATAGGTAATCGTCATCACGGCGAAATTCGTCTTCTCCGGCTCCATTTCGTAACGGCAGCGGAAAGCCGGATAGGTCAGCGTCACGGTGTAAGTGCGCAGGCTCTTCGTGTTGGGGATGGTCTTGATGTCGGTCTGAATCATGGCATCACACCTGAGGGATAGGATAATAGTGTCGTAAACGGGAGGTGAGCCATGTTACAAGCGCTGAGCCGCGTCGAGGTCGTCGAGCGCATGACGGCGCAGGAATTCTTCCGCCGCGCGCCGGAAGACCGCAAGGCCGAATTGATTGACGGAGTGATGATCATGCCTTCACCACCTACTGACCGCCATGAAAAGCTTCAGATATTTTTGTTGCGCCTGGTGAGCGAATATGCCGAACGATTCGATCTCGGCGAAGTGCGCGGCTCGCGGACGGCCGTCGAGCTGGCCGAGGACCAGGTCACCGAGCCGGATGTGCTCTTCGTGGCGAAGGATCGGGCGAGCATCATCAACGACCAGGGCGTCTTCGGCCCGCCCGATTTGGTGATCGAAGTGCTGTCGGCCTCGACGGCGACGTATGACCGCGGCGCGAAGTTCCGTGCCTACGAACACGCCGGCGTGCGCGAGCTTTGGCTGATTGACCCCTATGGCCCGGCCGGCACGGAGTTCTACCAGCGCGCCGGCAGCATCTTCAAGCCGGTCATGCCGGATGCGAATGGCTTTGTGCATTCGGTCGCCCTGCCGGGGTTCAAGCTCAAAACGAGCTGGCTGTGGCCGCCGGAGCGCTTCATCCCCGTTCGCGAGGCGCTCGAGGAGATGAGCAAAGCCGGCTGAGTGGAACACGGCGGGCGCAGGCATGAAGCCCGCGACTCGCGAGCGTGCAACGATCAGCCCCTGAACGTGCTGCGTCCGGGGGCTGATTCACATACGCCCGCCTTTGTGGGGCGGCGTTGCTGATCGGGCGCATTACCCGACGGCGTCTTCGTTGCGCAACGCGTCGGCGAGGGCGCTCTTGACGTTGGCTTCACCTACCTGCGCCGCGCCGGCAGCGACTTTGGCCATACCCTCTGTGGCTATCTCCTTGCTCGCCTCGCCCATCGCGCGCGACGCTTCAGCCTCCACCAGCCCGCTCAACACGTGATCCACGCCGCTCTCGGTCATCGCCTCGCTGGCTTCGTAGAGCGCGTCCGAGGCCTCCAGCCGAAGCGCGCCCTCCTCGATCTCGTTCACGCCCAGGTCGGCGATCTCCTCGCTGGTCGCGCGCATGGCTTTGGCCAGGGCGCGCGCACCACGTGAGCGGATCAGGTCTTCCACTGCATGCGCTCGCATTCGGCGGCTCATGCGCGCCAGGAAGACGCCTAGCGCAGGCATGTCGAGCGCGCGCACCACGTCGCTCACCGCGGCCACCTGCCCGGACATCGCGGCCATCTCTAAGCCCTGTTCGAGGTCGGCGGCGCTCATCTCCTTCATGATCTGGCCGAGCGCAGCGACCGTTTCGGCATGATCGAGCATGGCCACGCCCTGGGCGATGTCGGCTTCGCCGCCGGCAGCGGCGACGTCGCCCATAACGGCCATGCCGGCAGCCACGCGCACCTGCCCGACGCCGCGCGTGATGTCGCTGGCGGCCGCAGCCGCGGCGGCCTTGCTGGCGCGCGCGCCCCGCGCAGCCGTCTTCAAGTCCTTCATGCCTTTCGCTGCGGAGGCAACGCCAGAGGCCGCATCAGCGGCGGCTGCTGCTTCCAACGCATCGGCAGCCTTGCGGCGCTGCCGGGCGTTCGCTTTCTTGCTGCTGGTCTTCTTGTTGTCTGCCATCGGTATCCTCCACTTGCAACCGCCAGCAAGCCGGGCTGCACTTTCGGCATGCGGAGACTGTGACGGCTTTCTGACGGATGACGCTTCGCGGTTCACTCGTTGACGACGACCACGTCGCCGGCGAACACATTCCCCTCAGTGGCAGCGACGCCACTTACCCGAACTGCCGCTTCGCTGGTGGCAACGCGCGCTGCACCTGCGCCGAGCGATCCGGCTGCGGCTGCTGCTTTTGCATATCCTAGCACTGATCTGGCTGCTTTGCGACCGCGCTGCTCATCGAATGATCCGCTGTGCGGCAGAGCGAGGGCGTACTTGCGCCGCGCGATCACGAGGGTGGATCATCTCATCGCTTCCAAAGTGTCGCTGCGGGATTGGACTCGTATCGTCTGACAGATCGCACGCTGCTTTATAAGCTGCTTCTCTGCCAGCGAAGCAAGGTAAGCCTCTTCGGCCATCTGATCCAACACGCGTTTTACGCGCTGCCAGATGCCGGCCTTCTTCCAGCGGTAGTAGCGGCTGGCCACCGTGGACCACGCTCCGTAGCACCGCGGCATCTGCCGCCATGGCCCTCCGGTGCGCTCCACCCACAACATCCCGCTGATGATCGTCCGGTGATCGTGCGCCGGCCGTCCCACCCGTTGGCGTTGCGGCGGCAAGAGCGGCCGGATGCATTCCCACTCTTTGTCGCTCAGATCGTTGCTGCGGACGAACATGACTTCCCCCTTGACGTACGACTAGATTTGTGCGCGCTCGAACTGCGCGGTATCCACGGCTAGGCTGCGGTTGTTCATCCCCGATTGAATGGCGATGCCAGCAGCAGCCAGCACTATCCAGACCACGATGGCGAGGATGGAACTACCGCCGCTGGAGAGCGGGCCGTAGACGCTTCCCCAGCCCAGCTCCTCGACCGGCCGGCCGAAGAGCACCAAGATGGCAGAGAGCAACATGGTGGCGCCGGCGCTGGCGGTGAGGAAGATGGGCAAATACTTCTTCAGCTCGGCGCGCGAGGCGAGGATGGCCATGACGATCGCACCGGCGATGCCAAAGAAGGTGACGATGAGCCAGGCGTTGACGCCAAGGGCGGAGATCAGCCCAGCGCCGAGGGCGAAGCCGACGGAAGCGGCCCAGAAGAGGACGACGAAGGCCCACCAGAGGTAGGAGAGGAGCGCGAAGATCAGCCCGAGAATTACGCCGGGGATACAGGCGATGGCGGTGCTGAAGAAGTTCTGGCCGAAGATGCCGGAGACGATGGCCGTGACGGCAGAAAAGCCGACGAAGAAGGCCCAGAAAGGCAAGAGGATGCGGAACCAGCGGTAGCCAAAGACAAGCAAGGCTAAGCCGATGATGCCGAGCACAAGCGCGCTGAATAGATTGCCTAACATAGTGTTCTGCTCCTTTTGGTATGTATGGTTGATTAACAGTTCACAACAGCCGGGCTGTGCTTCCCGGCGTGATGACTCACTAAGGGTCAGCATCCGAATCGAACCTTGGGTGATACCTCACACTTACCGCAGATCTTCGGTTGATGAACTCGGTCTATCATCTGTCATCTATCATTCATCACCCACCATCGCTCATCGCACCACTCGTCAGGGGATGGGCGTCGTGGGTGCTTCAAGATTCATCCGCCTGGCGCGTCTCCGGCGTGTGCTGCACGCTGAGCAGCGGTATACCCGAAGAGAAGAGTGCGTTGATAAGGCCGATTAGCGCCGATTGGTCCGCGTTCCGCAGCGTTAGGATAGTTAGTGGCCCTTCGGACGCGTCGCTGGCTTGGATGATGGCGTCGGCTCCAATGTAGTCAGCCCACGACGCGTCCAACCGGCCCGGCACGTGAATCTCGTATGTCGTCAATGTATGTAGGGTTAAGCGAGAATCTGCCATGCCTCATGCGGGGATTTTGGGAATGTTGAGGCCGGCTGCCTGACGGAAATTGAGTAGAAATTCAGTACTTGGCGATCCGGGGAGCGTTTCGACGCGTCATCCGTCCACGTACGACCGCGCAACGCTGCTGGCGACTCAAGCGCGAGCCGCTCAGAGCGATGCTTCCCTTCGCGAACTGGGCTCTGTTCGCGCAACGCGCGATTCCAATCGTGACGTAACGTGGTGGCGCTCAATCGCTGAGGATGCCCATGTGGCGCGCCTTGGCAACAGCCTCGCGCCGGCCGGCGACGCCCAGCTTGCGGTATATGTTGGCCGTGTGCTTGGACACGGTCAGCCGCGAGATGACGAGCGCCTCGGCGATTTCCTTGTCCGTCCGGCGCTTATTTAGCAGTTCGAGCACCTCGACCTCGCGTTGGGTGAGGCCGGCGGAATAGGCGCGTGCGCTCCGGCCGTTGGTCCGAGAAATAGACACCGACGGGCCGTGGAACGCGTTGAGCACGCTGTGCAGGTATGACTCCTGAAGATCATAGGGTGCAGCGCGCGTCGTCAGCAGCTGCACCACCGCGCGGACGTCCGGCCCGAGGTCGGCAAGGGTGCCGATGATCCTGCCCTGCTGGCCAATCCTCATGGCATTTGCCATGACTTGAAGCGCCTTGTCACAGCAATGCTGCGCATACAGTAACGAGGCTTGCACGGCCAGGATTCTGGCTAACTGATAAGTGAGATGCCATGCTTCGGCTGCGCTGCGCAGCTCGTGCACCAGCGCCGTTGCTTCGGCTAATGCTTCGGGGGAGCGCTGGGCGATCAGGATTTGCGCTCGCGTCAGATCGGGAACATCGTTGAACAAGAGCGTCGCCGGATTGCGCAGCGGGAACGACGACCGAACCCATCGCATCGCGCCGTCAACGTCGCCACGCAGCAAGCGCAGTCGCGCCGATGTTGAATCAATCCGGCTGTGCACCTCTACCGACTGCATCGGGCGTGCGAGCTCCCGCAGCGCATCTAAAGCTGCGTCGGCAGCGTCTGGGCGGCCGGTCGCTTCGTATGCAAGCGCCAGTTGCGTTTGGGCGTAGAGCCGACAGCGGAATCCGGCTCGTTGCCCGTACACAGTTGCGACTTCCAAGTGTTCGATGGCGCGGTCAAGATCGTTCAAGACATAGCGCGTCAAGCCGGCCATCGTATGTCCCCAACCGACGGTGACCATGAGCCCGATCGCTTCGGCCGCTGCGACATGCCGCTCGGCGATCGCGTTCGCCCGCGCTACTTCTCCGGCTAGCAACGCAGCGATCCACTGGTTGTGCAAGATGCGAAGCGTAAACGAGCTGGGCGTGCGTGGCCGGACTGCCTCCTGCCGCAAAAGCGAAGCAGCCTCGGCCGCCCGCCCGGCCATATACAAGCCCAGCGCCAGCGGCGTGAGAGCAGTACCGCGCGCGTAGTGATGCGCCTCCGGCACCAGGCGGAAGGCCTTTTCGGCCAGTTGTACGCATGCCGGCCCCTTCCCAGCGTCCAGCGCTGCGCGGGCGCGCACCGTCCAGACGTCCCCCATCGCCGCAGTGCGTTCCTCGTCCGTCAGATCGGCGGCGTTTTCCTGCAGCAGACGTTCGGCCTGATCGGCCAGCAGCGCGATGTCGGCTGTCTCCTGGCGCACGATCTTCAAATAGGCATGCGCCGGGAGCAACCGGGGACGGCGCTGCAGGATTGTGTCGGGCACGAGTCCCAGCCAGCGCTCCAACGTGATGATCTCTTCGCGGTTGAGCAGCGTGTGCACGTTGTCCTCGATCAATCGGGCCAATCGGCCCATGTCGCCTGCAGCTTGGGCGTGTTGCAGCGCTTCTTCGAGGAAGCCGTGCGCGGCCAGCCAATCGCTGGCGCACTTGTGCAGCCGTGCGATCGCTTCTGCGCTCGACCGCGATTGCAGTTTGTCGCGCAAGAAGTTGTGGAAGAGGGGATGGAAGCGCAACCACTCATCGTCACCATTGAGCGAGATGACGAACAGGTTTCGCCGCTTGATTTCTTCCAGCAGCGCCCGGCTGTCCGAGGCGTCGCCGTTCACGCCGGTCAAATCGCACATTCGCAGTGCGTCGCACAACGCTGCGCAGAACTGGTCGGGCAACGCCGCGCGCAACAAAAAGTCCTGAGCCGTCGGCGGCAACCGCTCGAAGACCTCGTTCGTCAAATAGTCCGTGATGTGCGCTCCGCGTTGAAGCGAGCGGAGGTGGGGAGCGCCGGCGACCGTCAGCGACAGCAACGCCAGACGCAGGCCGGCCGGCCAGCCTTCCGTTTGATCTTCCAGCGCATGCACCAGCTCCTCGCTGAGCGGTTGCTGCAGCGTGCTGCTGATGAAGGCACGCGCCTCGCCCGACGTGAATCGCAGATCGGCTGCGCGAATTTCCAACAACTCATCTGCCGCGCGCATGCGGGCCAGAGGCAGCGCCGGGTCGCTGCGTGTGGCCAGCACGAGATGCAGGGTAGGGGGTGGGTGCATTGCCACGCGCGCCATCAGTCGCGCGATCTCCGGCGACCGGATGAGATGAAAGTCGTCCAGCACCAGGATCAGTTCGCCTGGCAGCGCGTCGAGTTCGTTGATGAACGTGTTGGTCAGTTCGTCCAATGAGGGCAACTGCGCTGCGCTTGGAAGCATGGCTGTGCTAGACATGCTGTCGGCATACACGGTGCGCGCTGCGAGGGCAACGTACGACAGAAAAGTGACGAGATCGTCGTCAGCTTCGTCCAACGATAGCCAAGCCGAAGGGAGCGGCCGCGCGTGTAACCACTGTGCGAGGAGCGTGGTCTTCCCGTAGCCGGCTGGCGCATCTACCAGGATGAGCTTGCGCGCCAGGCCTGCATCGAGCGCGTGCAGCAGCCGAGGACGTTCGATCCACGCGGTCGAGACGCGCGGCTTGTACAGCTTGGTCAACAGCAGCGTCGGTTGAACCGGTGGATCGGTGCCCATAAACATCAGGCTGCAAATTTACAGCCCAGCCTCGAACAAGGTTGCCGAAATGATACATCCTTGTTTGAAGAATGAATAAAGGGTCTATAGGCTTTGCAAACTGTTGACCAGCACATCGCCGATAATAGCCTCGATGGACGTGGTGAAGAAAGTGCTTGCCGTGTTGGCGATGATCCTGGCGGTCGTCGGCATTTTGATTTGTGTCGCCGGTGTCATTGGCGCGTGGGCGCTCAACGCGTCGGCCAAACAGGTGACCGCCGGCGCGTTAGCCGCCGTCGAGGCGTACAGCGCGCTGGGGAGTGAGGCCGCCCAAACGGTCAGCAGCAGCGTTGGCGAAATCCGATCGGTGGTGGATCAGATGAACCAGACGCTGACCGGTACGTCTGGCGCCGACCAGGCGCAGGCGCTCGCGTCGGTCAAGGCCCGCTTGAACGAGACCATTGCGCCCAGGTTGGAACGCGCCATCGAGACGGCGCGCACCGTCGAGCAGACCGCGCTCAGCATCAACCAGACGCTCGAGTCGGTCAACCGGCTGCCGGGCGTCAACGTGCCCACCTTCGGCGACGAACTGCAGCTCGTTGGCACGCGCCTGCGTGACGTGGCGACATCAGTCGAGGGCATGCGCACCACGTTGGCCGAGTCGAACCTCGACCAGGCGCGCCTGCAGGCGGCGACCAACGAGGCGGCGGCCCGGCTCGGCGCCGTGGAGACGTCATTAGGCGTTGCGCAGACACGGCTCGCGGCGTTGTCGGCGGCTTCGGCCGACGTCAAAGCGCGCGTGCCGGGCTGGTTCGACATCCTCAGCCTCGTCATCTCGTCGCTGTTCATCCTGTTCGGCCTCGGTCAATTCTTCCTTTTCAAGGCAGGGCTGGATGGTTTGAGGCGCGCCTGATCGCGTCGAAAGATCGCTTCATGCCCACGCGCGCCGGCGTAGTTCGCGCGGCGCGCAGCCGTAGCGTTGCTTGATGAGCCGTGAGAAGTGGAACGGCGTCTGAAAGCCGCACTGCGCAGCGATCTCGCCCACCGGCAAGCCGCTCTGGATGAGCAACTGCGCGCCGCGGCGGGCGCGCGCGTCCCAGGCGTAGCGCATCGGCGTGGTGTGCAGATGCCGGCGGAAGAGCTTGATGAGGTGCGCCGGCGATACGTTGGCCGCGCGGGCGATCTCGTCCAGCGTGATCGGCTGCGACAGATGAGCCTCGATGAATCGTTGTGCTTTCACCACAGCGTCGGGTGTGAGCGAGTGCAGCGCGGCGCGTTCGGCTTCGAAGGCGTAGGCGTGCAGTGCGCTCAAGCCCAACTGCACCAGCAACGCCTGGGCCGAAGGGAGGTCGCTCGGCGCAAAGGATAGTCCCATCTCGATCAGGCCATGCAAGCGCGGCGTGATGGGCAGACAGAACGGCATCGCGGCCAGCGCCTCGCGCAACGGCTCGTCCACCAGCGATGGATGCACGGCGCACCAGGTGTGGTGGGTCTGTGTCGCGGCGGCAAAGTGAAAATACTCCGCGTGGCCGGGCCGCATCAACGCGACGTGCTGGCCGGGCAAGTAGCGCATCGCGTCGTCCACCTGGATGTGCGCTTCGCCTTCGTAGATCGCTACGAGTTGGAAGTCTTGCTGCACGCGCGGGCCGCATTGGCCGCCGGGCCGGTAGGTCACGTCGCCGAAGGCGACCGCGCCCGAGGCGCAGATGCGATGAACGCTGGATAAATTCCGAATCAGCGCAGACATGGCGCGCGAGCAGAAAACGTGCTATCAAGTCTCGCATGTTCATACGAGAAGCACAAACCGAGTCGCTCGACCCGCGCGTTCCCTTTCCTCCGTTCGGTTCGTGGAAGGCCGGCCGGCCCGCCGGCTGGTTCAACTTGCCCATGACGCCCGACAAGGTGCAGTTCTACAAGGACAACGGCTTTCTGGTGATCGAGGACGGCGCCGACTCCGACGTGTTGCGCGAGCTAATCCGCGAGACGGTGGCGCTGTGCCGCGGCGATCGGGGGCCGATCAAGGGCGTCACGCCCGCCGATCCGGACGAAAGCGATGACGACGTGATGCGCCGCTACTTGTGCATCCACTTCCCGCACAAGCTGTCCCGGGTGATGTATGACGCGCTGTCACTGCCGGCCATCGTGGAGGTGCTGACCAGCGTGATCGGCCCGAACGTCAAGTGCATGCAGAGCATGCTGTTCATCAAAGCCAGCGGCAAGCCCGGCCAGGCCTGGCACCAGGATGAGTTCTACATTCCCACGCGCGACCGCTCACTCACCGGCGCATGGATCGCCATGGACGACGCCACGGTCGAGAACGGCTGCCTGTGGGTGATCCCCGGCTCGCACAAGCACGGCATCCTCTGGCCGCAGCACCAGCAGCGCGACCCGCGCTTCGACTGTGCCGGCGAGGCGACTCTATTCCCCTACACCGACGCCGATGCCGTGCCGGTCGAGGTGAAAGCCGGCAGCATCGTGTTCTTCAACGGCTATCTGCTGCACCGCTCTCTGCCGAACTACGCCAGAAGCGGCTACCGGCGCGCGCTGGTGAACCACTACATGAGCGCCGAGTCGCTGCTACCGTGGCATTGGGGCGAAAAGCCCACCGGCTCGATCGCCGGCCTCGACTATCGCGACATTGTGATGATCGCCGGCGTGGACCCATACGCGTGGAAGGGGATCGAGGAGCGCGCCGCGGCGCACGTGCGGCCCAGCGGTGAGGGCGGCTGCGGCAACATCGAGCGCAACATTGAGGCGCTCAAATTCCGCAACATGGTGCTGCTGGCCGAGGACGACGACCACGAGCATTGAGATGCTGCGACTGGAAGTGGCGGGCAACCTGAGGCAAAGCCGCCCTGCGGCGACTTCGAGCCGGCGCAGGCCGGCTTTGCCATGCGTTGCACGCGGATTCATCCACCGCGCTTGCATACAATCGCAACATGCGCGCACCCTACACGCAACTCTTTGTCCATCTTGTGTGGGCGACATGGGATCGGCTGCCGCTCATCCGCCCAGAAGATGAATCCCGCCTCTATTCTGCGATCTTTGCCAAGTGCGAGGAGCTGCACTGCAAAGCAATCGCTGTCAACGGGGTGTCCGATCATGTGCACGCGCTCATCCGCATACCTGCAACGGTCACTATCGCGGACTGGGTCAGACACATCAAAGGCTCAACATCGCACTTGATGAATCATGAAATCGCTCCACAACGCCAGTTCAAATGGCAGGGTGCATACGGCGCTTTCAGCGTCAGCAAGGCGGCGATAGATAAAGTAGCTGACTATGTGCGCAGCCAGAAGCAGCGCCATGCCGACGGGCGCTTGATTGGCGAACTCGAGCAATGTGAGGCAGACGAATAAGCGTGGAAGCGTTGCCTATTGCTGGCGACCTTAATCCGGCACAGGCCGGCTTCGCTGTGCGTTGCGCGCAGTTTACAACTGCTGCACGGCCTCCATCTGCCCGGCGACTGAAGTCGCGGGCAACTTGGAGCCAAGTCGCCCTGCGGCGACTTTGAGCCGGCGCGGGCCGGCTTCGCTATGCGTTGCGCGCGGTTTACAACCGCCGCGCAGCCTTCATCGCGACGGGCAACCTGGAGCAAAGCTGCCCTGCGGCGACTTTGAGCCGGCGCAGGCCGGCTTTGCCATGTGTTGCGCGCGGATTCATCCACCGCGCAGCGATCACCGGTGCCGGTATACACCCCAGCCGAGGTACTTGCCCAGCGCCTCGGCCACGGCGTCGGCGCAGCGGCTCATGTTCATCGCCACATGGTGCTCGAAGCCGTTTTCGCAGATGTAGCGTAGCAGCGCCTGCATGTTCTCCACCTGCACCACGCCGTAGCCGCCAAACGTGCTCAGCGGATCGTCGGTCGCCACACCTTCGCCCACGTAGGCCTCGATACGCCCTTTGAAGTCGTTGGTGCTCACGCGGCAGAAGGTGAACGGCTCGGCTTTCACGCGGCCGTACATCGTGCCGTAGGTGTTCTCCGCGCCCACCGTGCCGGCGATGATCTCCTGATAGTCCATCACCGGGATGTCGGTGAACACCTGCGCCGGCAGGTTCGAGCAGTGGAACACCACGGCCTTGTTCGGGTCGTCGCCGTAGTTGTTGTTCCAGTCCACCAGCGCGCTGGGTTTGCCACTGGCCAGCGCCATGGCGTACATGCCGACCACGCCGGCTACATCGGTCTCGCACGCGCTGCTCTGCAGCCGGTCGCTCATCATGCTCATGATCGTGCACGGCACCACGCCAAAATACTCCTCCATCGAAGTCCAGCACTGGATGGCCGTCATGTCGAGCTGCGTGTCGTCCATCCAACGCTCGATCACCACGCCGAGCTTGGCCATCTTGGTCAGCGCCTCCCCCGGCACGTTCGGGCCGACCTTGGCGTAGGCGCGGATGCGGTCGAGATACGTCTTCACCGCCGGATCGTCGTCGCGCAGCTTGCCGATGCGCCCGAAGGCTTCGCTCAAGTCCAGCGTCTCCACGCTGATGCCGCTTAGCTCGAACAGCTTCTCGCTGTAACGCACCGTGTTGAAGGCTTGCGGCCGCGCGCCGAGCGCGCCGACGCGGGCGTGCTTCAAGCCCTTCACCACGCGGCAGGTGCCGACGAAGTTGCGCAGGTCGGTCTTGAAGCTCTCGCTATCTGGGTCGCAGGTGTGCAACGTGGTAAGCGAGAACTTGATGCCGTACTGCGTGAGGTTGTTGCACACGCTCATTTTGCCGCAGAAGCTATCGCGCCGGTCGGCGATGGTCATTTTGGCGGCGTCATCGTTGAACGCGTGCACCAGCACCGGCACGCCCAGGTCGGCCCAGCGGATGGTGTTGGCGACCGCGCGCTCGTCGCCGAAGTTGGGCAGGGTGACCAGGATGCCGTCAATGTCGTCGCGGCGCTGCCGGAATAGGTCGGCGTATAGCCGCGCCTCGTTCATGCTCTCCACTGAGCCGTAGGCCGTCGCGTCCTCCGGCGCGATCACGGCTTCGATGCCCAGTTCGCTCAACGTGTTGAGGACGGCCTTGCGGCCTTCGACGCACAGATGTTTGGGGAAGAACCCTCGGTTGCCGACGATCACGCCGAGGGTGGGTCGTTTGTTAGTAACTGTTGCCATAGCACAATAGGTTTAGTTGACCTATGGCAACTTGGCAAGTGCGATTACACACTCGCTTTGAATTGGGCGAAGCCAGTTCTGAGCGCATAAGTTACTGGTGAGCTGGAATTTGTCAGAACCTCACGAGGTAATCACATCTCCAACGTCTTTCAACACCACCGCTGGCGCATCGGGTGCGCTAGGAGATGACTGAGCACGAACGCCATCTAAGATAACGTCTCGAGCATGTTCCACAACCAGTGCACTGCGCCAATGGCTGTGTTGTGATGTTGCCCATCTGATTTCAACATCGCTCAAGCGCAAGTTGCGCACGTGATCTATGCTCAGTCCATCGCCACTTTTGTCCAGCGGCGCATGAGGGGCATCGGCGAAAGTGAGCCGTACGTTCTCCAGCGTAAGGTTCTCGATAGGAGAATCTTGGTTTCCATGGATACGGCAACTACCAGCACCCTGTGCAATAATGTTGCGCAGCATGATATTGCGCATTGCTCCTATAGCCGGCTCTTTGGCTACGTCAATGTTTGGATCAATCTCGCTGCGTCGAATGAGGTTGAAGTGAATTGGATCTGCATCACCCCACCAGAACCAATCAAACGGGCGACATTCGACAACTACATTTGTCACGATTACATTTTCAATGACACCGCCGTCGAAGACCATGAAAGCGATGCCGCGGTTGGAGTTCGTAATGACGCAATTCTCAATAGTAACATTGCGGATAGCAACCTGGTTCCCGTCACAGAATTTGAGCGCGCTCGATGCAGACGATAGCCGACAATTCGTCACCGTGATGTTTTCACAAGCGCGTGCAGGTCCATAGATGCTCGAGGAATAGAACACCAGCGCGTCATCCCCCGTTTCAATCGTGCAGTTAGCGATACACAAATCTCTGCATCCGTCTGGATCAATGCCATCAGCCCATACCCCATCCTCAAGACTAGTGCTGACGAACACCCCATCAATGCGCACGCGGTCACAGCAGAAGAGATGCATCGTCCATGAAGGCGAATGGACGAACGACAAGTCGCGGATTTGAACATCGCTGCAGCGGATGAACTGAACCAAGTTCCCGTAAGAGTCCGGCGTAGGGAATGGTCGCAACAGAGGCAGCCCCGCTTTCTCGGCTAGTAACTGATTGGGATAGATATACCAGTCCCGGATATCGTGCAATCTGCGTTCATAGGTCGCTTGACCGTGGATCGTGCCGCGTCCTTCTAGGGTGATGTTCTCGGCATCTTCAGCGTAAAGCAACCCCTGTTTGTCAAACGCTGCTCGATTTTTGCTGGAATAGAGCGTGGCGCCGGCCTCGAGATGCAAGCGTACGTGGCTGCGCAGATGAAGTGTGCCAGATGTATATTGCCCGGGCGGCAGGTACACCATCCCTCCACCTGTGGATGCACATGCATCTATGGCGGACTGGATAGCAAGTTGTGCATCGTCGCTTTTCTGGCCGGTCGCGCCGAAATCACGAACGTTGAAGACATGGAATGGAAGCAGAGTTGTCATCGGTGTAGATAAGCCAGCTTCTCTCGGCTACCTGTGTAGTACAGCGCCGAAGCAGCGGAAGGCAATTCAAAATCGAATTCGTCTGTGTCACGCACTAGGATGCGATCGTAATGTAGGTCATAGACCACTTCAACAGGGGAAGGTTCGAGCCATCCAAAATCGAAATGGTCAGGATGACCAGGTCGGAGACTGCACCACTCTTGGCCAATTGTGGTGGCATTAAAATGGATGCCTGCTTTGGCGAATTCACAGATGGCATAGTTGTTAGTCGCCGAGCCGTCTGTTCTAACACTCCTAAAAGCCAGTGCATACCGGCGGAGACAGGTGTGCCATCAAGGAAGAGCGTTGGCGCACCATTGTGCATTCGAATGCGTGCATTGGGCATTTCTTCTTCCACCCCCAGAACTCTGTAGCGCGCTCAGTTGCGATGTGGTCGCAATCTTCCTACAGTCACATTGAGGCCCATAGCGACATGAGCTTGTCCCTCGCACCGACGAACCACAGCCGGGTGGATCTTGGCTGTAGCGTCTCCTCGAACTCGTCTGTGTCGCGTGCTATCTCGCGCATCTCGAACAAGTCATACACGACCTCGACTCGCTGGGGAAGTCTGAATTTGCGTAGTCCACCCCCGGCGGTATGCACGCTCAGCAACTCAGCTGTGGCATAAAGCACGTCGCCGCACTCGTTGTAGAGATGCACCCCTGCATAGCGAGCGATGCCACGCAGAATCGGCGCAGGCAGATTGGGAGTGGCAACGTAAATAGATGTCCAATTGGGAAACTCTTTGATTGCTATACCAGGCTTGCAGCGGCCGAGTGAATACACCACCTGACCCAACGCAGTGGCGCTGGGGTCCTCGACGTGAAAGATCGGCGCAAGCGGCTGCTGGACACCCCAGAACAAATCCTGTGGCACATCTCGCGTGATTGGATGCTGGAAGTTAGTGATGTGCATGTGTAGTGCCCATGGGTTATCACCCTTGCCGAAGCGGATGCCGGTGAGGTCGGTCATATTCTCGGTGTGCAGTACGGCGACGGGAGCATCTTTTGGCGGCGGAATCGCAGGAGAGCTTGCATCATCGTAGAGATAGCCGGGGGCGTAGAGCCACAGCGCCACGCGTCCATCGCGCCGTATTTGTCGAGCCAATGCCTCGCGTCGCGCTCGATTTAACCGAAATGCGTTGAGAAAAATGTAGAGCTTATAAGGTGGAATGTTGCCTTCAATCAAGTCGTCGAGAAGGTATACATCATGTGGCGCGCCAATGCGAGCCAAGCTAATCGAGCGTTGATAGAACACCCCGGCGAGGCTGATATTGTTCTTTACAGTCGTGTAGTAGTAGCTCTCATCGTCTAATAGGACGGCAATTTCAGCTTGTGGTCGGCGGTCGAGTTGCAATGCCCATGTTCCTAGCTTCTGTATGTGCGCGTGCAGCTGGTTGGCGGCTGCTTCGATTTCCGGATATTCGGCATAGTGGCTGCTTTGAAGCCAGGTAATACCGTGGCCATGGGTTACACAATAGGCAAAGTGGCGTTTGTATATTGCGGGTGTGTCCGTAATACTGTGCATGCGTCCATCTGTCTCGAAACGATTGTGCATTAGCGTATCCTCTTCCATCAGGTAAATCTTGCCGTGCAAGCGACATGATTCTGAGGGCTGCATGGCCAGACCTTCGCCGCCGATGCCGCGAAATGCGTAGCTGTAAGGGCTAACTAGAAAGTCTATGTTGGGGGAACGCAGCAAGCGGGCTAGACCAAGATGGCCACATCGTTGAATTGTCGAATAATCGGGTCCAGCATGTGAGCCGCCGAAGAAGTTGACGTTCCACGCCAAATCCATCAGATAGCCGAAGAAAGCGCCAGTGAGCTTCTCGCCATTCGTCTCGTCTTTCACTACGCCGCAAAACTCGGCGATCAAATCAGCGCACAACTCAGACAAGCAAATGTAGTAATCAATCACCTTCTGCTCACGCGCTGGGTCTCGAAATACGCCATGCCGGGTCATGTAATGCTCCTGCGGCAAGGGCACATCAGCGGTGTCGAAGGTCACATGATCATCATCCCACGCCTTGCGTAAACTAAAAACATAGTTTCCGTATTTGCGTCGTAGCCATGCGCGGAAGTGCTTCAGCATGGGCTGGCTGTAATCGCCAAAGCGATTCATCTGATCGGAATCGCCCTTCACCCACTCGCCCGATGCGCCTGCCGCAATTTGATATGCAATGACGCGGTCATACAAGCCAATGCTGCGCAAGTGGCGAATGTAAGCCCGCAGCAGATCTTTAACGTGTTGCTGCCATATCTTGGATGCATACGACTGCGTAATGTGATTTGCGTCTTCGACACAGTTGCTCCTGTAGCGTTCAATCTCGGGCAGGCTATCGGCCTCTTCGGCCACGATCTCAAGCTCGCCCGGATAAGCGCGATTCCACCACCTGCCCGGCAGACCTCGCGTCTCGAATCCCATGCGCAGCAAGAAGTGAGCGTTCGGATTCTGGTCGAGGATAGCGTGCAGACGAGGCCCGACTGTGGAGAAGTCATAGTGGCTGGGATCGTCTTTGCGTGGGCCGCACCACTCGGTGATAATGCTATCTATCGAATACAGATGGATGCCCAACTCTCCAAACTTGCGCGCGACAGGCAGTGAAGGTTCCCGGTAATCACCGTCGAATGGCGAGAGGAGATTGAAATTAGCAAAGACCGGTCGGTCGTTCAGGAAGATGGTCGGCGTGCCATTGTGAGATCGAATTTCAGCCTTCATAGCGCTTCTCTATTTGGAACGCGTTTGGGTTGATCGCAGGGATTGCGATTCCATGAGTCGAACTAGGCCGTGCGGGCGCACGAAGATATAGAAGGGCGCTTAGTCCCAATACGCCTCACCTTCCCAAAGATTCGAGCGCAGTACCTCAGGCCGCAGCGTGATGCCCAGACCGGGGCGATCTGGCACGAGGAGGTGACCATCGCGTACCACCAGAGGGTTCTCGTCCATCTCTGCGTAGAGCTGTCCCTGCGGTATGCGATTCTCGGTCATCACAAAATTGCGGCATGATGCGCCAAAGTGTGCTGTCGCCAACAATTGCACATAGCTGCCGACACAATGGGTGACGACTGGGAGGTAAAACAGTTCAGCCAGATCAGCGATCTTGCGAATGCCTGTAATACCGTGGGTGAATGCGATGTCGGGATGAATCACGTCAATCGCCTCGTTGGCCATGAACTGGAGAAATTCGTGGGCAAGTTCTAGCTTCTCGCCAGTCATGATTCGCACAGGCGATTGCTCCTTCAGAGCACGCCAGGTTTCCGAGTAAGGCACCGGCAGCGGATCTTCGAGCCATAGTGGCTTGATAGGCGCAACGGCTTCTGCGATGCCTAGGGCAGTAGGCAAATCCCATTCGTTGTGACAATGAACGATGACGTCAATATCCCAACCTAATGCGTCGCGGCAGTTTTCGTAGCCAAGGCGAATGACGCGCAGCTCGGTCGGCGTCAGCATTTGCGATAAGTAGCCGGCCTGATAGCGGTTCTCTGGCAATCCGCGACCCAGCAAGCGCTCGAAACCGAGTTTGATTACGCGCCAACCGTGCGGGTCGGCCTTGATCTCACTGGCCCACTCTTGACATGAGCGTTTGTCCAGCCAGTTGTTCGGCCCCGGCGTGTTGATGTAGAGTTGCACCGAATCACGAAATTTGCCGGTAAGTAGCTTCGAGATTGGACGATTGAAAACTTTGCCGGCAATATCCCATAGCGCAATATCAATGCCGGCTACAGTTGGGTTGTGTACCCAATGTGCAAAGAATTGGCTCTGTAAGCGCGTCATGACCGCGTTGAGCATCTCAATTTCCAGTGGGTCCTGTCCCAAAATTTTCGGCCCTAAGTGGTGGAGGTACGCGCGTGCCATCACCGCTGGCGCACCGATTTCGCCCAAGCCATACAACTCTGGCTCATTCGTCTCCACTTTCACAAGGGACTGAATACCGTGTCCTTGTAGTTGCAACACTTTGACGGCGGTGATCTTCAACTTGCTCATCACGTCTCCATCGAAGCATTTGCTCTGTCTTGTTGCAACTGTAGAAACCGGCATTGCGAAATAGATCGCCACACGTGCCGGCAGCGCATATCGAAAATGCGATTCAAGCACGCAGGTGAATACCCCCGTCGCCGCAGATGAGCTAGACGAACAATGCCAAAACGTGCTACTGCGCCAGTAATTGCAACGATTTTCATGCGTTTTGCAGCGTATTAGGTATGCGGTTCCATTTCGCTTTCGGCGCGTTGCCGGTATAGTACGGAATGAGCGGTTCAACCTGCTTTCCCACATCTCCTGCCCACCAATCGGGCGGCTGCAGTGGTTTATCGCGCGCAACGTATGCTTTGATCGAATCGGGCAGGTTGTCGTAGTCGGGGAAGTACCACAACGTCAGTAGTGTGCGATGCTGTTCGGTGCGGTTTTGATGGGCGGAGTGTAGTATGCGCGCATCGCCGATCACTAAATCGCCAGCTTTCACTTGGATGTCCACTTCATCCGGATGTTGCATGAACTCTGGCGCGTCGAGTTGCAGCGAACGAGTTGCGTCAGTGTGCGCTTCGCGCAATAGGTCATGCAGCTTGATGCGCTTCCGATGTGTGCCTGGGATGATGCGCAGGCAACCATTCTCTCGATTTGTGTCGGTCAGGTAGTACATGAGAAACACTTGTGGAGGGACTGCTTGTAAGCTGCAAGGCTCATCCCATGCCCACCAGTCCTGATGCCAGTACAAGGGCGGACCGTGCGGTGGTTTGCTCAACATGAATGCGCTCCAGAACTTCGGCTTGTCAAATCCAAGAGAAGCCAGTGCCTCTAATGCTGTTGGCCAAGCGAAGAGTCGGGCAAAGACAGGGTCTTGGTACGCTACGCGAACATTCGTACCTTGATATTTGTATTTCGCCATGTCTTCCGACGCAATCTCGGCAATCAGCCGCTGCGTCACTCTGCGCAGCTCGTCAAGCATCGGTGCATCGAGCACTTGCTCGAAGATGCAGTAGCCATCGTTGAGTAATTGTTCGCGCCTTGATTGGTCAATTGCCATGTTGGTGGTCCTCCTTACCTTGAAACTTAGCCACGTGAGGGTTCAATAGTCGTCTCGCGCGCCTGGCGCGATAGTTCGGCCAAAAAGCCGTCGTTCGCCATGATCTGTTCGAGGTGCCGCATGCGCTTTGGCCCTGCTGTACGTATCATGACTTCGCCGTACACACGATCTATCCAGAAGCGCGCAAACGAGCTGATGTAGCGTCGCAGGTCTTCCATGCGCTCCTCGGTGTAGCGCGGAGTGAAGTTGATGGTGAACATGCGACGCCGGTTGCCTCCGCCAAAAGCAGCGTGTTTGAGATTCTGGTTGAAACACAACACGTCACCCGGTTCCGATTCGAGCGAGATTGCTGGCACATCTCGGCCAGGGATACCCCATACCTCTTCGCTCCTGCACACCTGCTCGTGCAGCAGATCGGCATAGCGATCGCCAAACAAGTGGCTGCCGGGAATCACGCGCAGCGCCCCCGTGTCTCGCTTGAGTGGATCGAGGTAAATCGCGACTTTGACGTAGGGTGCTTGCGGCGAGATCGTATCTGAGTGCCAAGCAGTATCGCCGACATAGTAATTGCCGTCGCTGCTGGCGTAGCAGTAATCATCCCCGCAGAGCGTTGTACCGATTGCGTCAATACGCGGATCGTCAAGCAACGCGCTCAGATATTCGCTCTGATCAATTAACGGCACAATACAAGAACGCGCCTGGCCATCGTGCGCCTTGCCGTGATGTCCACCCCCATGCCTTCTCCAGATCATCTCAAACTCATGGGTGATCCTGTCGATGCAATCCTTGAGGAGGCCTGGGAACTTGAGAAAGCCGAACGTGTTATAGAAAGCGATCTGTTGGTCATTCAAACGTGAAGCTGTCATCACGTCACCTCATTCTCTTTATCTATCTAGGACTATCTATCCTAATGTTCGAAACGCCACCGCGGCTAGTGTCGCCGGGCAGCCCGCCGAGCTTCGGCCAAAGTCCCGGCGGCTTCACACTCATGGTTCCAAACTCTCCACCGGCATGCGATGGTGCACGATTACATCTGTAGTCAAAGCTATACTGGCCCCGCCTACGGCGATTTCGAGCGCTTTTTGCAGCGTATGTACTGAGTCTAGAATGCCGGCCTGCTTCATATCAACTATGTGTCCACTGCATGCGTTGAAACCCCATCCGCTCGGCAGCGACTTGGCTTTGGCTACGATTTCTTCGGGGGCGTATCCTGCATTTGCTGCGATAGCGCGCATGGGCTCTTCCAGTGCGCGAGCCAGAATCTTGTACGCGAAAGCCTCTTCTTCATTGCTGGCAGGCAATCCCATCAAGGCAGATTGTGTGTTAAGCAACGCAACACCGCCTCCAGGAACAACGCCACCGGCGATGGCGTTGCGCAGAATCTTCACTGCGCGTTCGGCCATCCCCTTGCGCGCTTCACGCTCAACGGTATGCACGCCGCCGACCCGCAGAATGACTGTTCCTCCGTGTAAACGCCCCAGCCGGTCTTGCAGGTCCGCCTTGTCGCGCTCGTCATCTGCATCTATCAGCCTAGCTCGAATGCGAGCAATGTGTTTGCGTATCTGTCGCGGGTCTCCTTTGCCTCCGTAAATTCCAAACAGGCTCTCGGTGGCCCATACGCGGCGTGCGCGGCCGAGATCCTCTGGACGAAAGTCTTCGAATGAGGAGTGCGCGGCAGAGTAAAAAATTCGTCCACCGGTCAAGGCTGCAATGTCCTCCATTGCAGCTACCCGCTCCATTTCACCTATGCGAGGTGTGCGCACGGCCAAGGCTTGGATTGTCTTGGCGTGATTATTGCTGACTAGCAAACCGATGACGCGGTTGGAGACGTTTCGCGCAATGATGACGAGCTTTTTGACTCCAGCTTTTACACATTTCTCTAGGACGGGTATGAGTTGCTGAGGCTCTTGGACATCGAGATCGCTAATGAGCAATGCTGCTTCTTCAAGCATTGCCCGCTTCTGGGCGACATCGTTGACGAATAAGCGCGAGAACCAACCGCTCAGCTTCCAATATGTGCCTTCAAGATATTCGCGCTCGAGTCCGCGTCCATCACTGCCTTCTACGACGATGAGACCATCTGATCCGACGATATCGAAGATCTCGCCAAGCAAGGCTGCCATCTCATAGTCGCCCTGGCACAGGCCCTCTGCCATCTTAGTGATGTGCTGTTTGCCGATCAGCGGCATCGCGCTTTGTCGAAGATGCGTCAGAACGGCTGCCAAACCTTTCTCTAAACCTGTGCGCAGAAGCATGGCATTACAGCCGCGCGTTACGCAGCAAATACCCTCTCGCAGTATGCTCTGGTACATCACCGCCATCGTGGCCGCACCGTCGCCAGCTTGAGTATGCATTCGCCACAAGGCATGACGAATAAGCATGGCTCCCACATCGTTCCCACGCGGTTGGATTTCAATGATGCGTCGGGCTATCGTCGCTCCATCGTCTAGGAATTCAGGGGGGTCAGTACGCTTAAGCCGTTCGATCGCTACCAATCGAGGACGTGGACCCAAGGTAGGCCGAATGACGTTCGCGATTAGATCGGCGCCTATCTGGATATGGAGATAGGTTTGTGGCTGCGCCGTAACGATGGGCTTGCGCGGCTTAGGCAATGGATGTTGTTTAGGGGGCTGGCGAAAGCCGGGTAGATTCTCCATCTTCATCCTTTTAAGCCACTAGCGACTAATCCCTGGACAAAGTAACGTTGCAACAAGAAAAAGACAGCGGCTGGAGGCCAGGTGGCGAGGAAAGTTCGTACCATCACAGCCGGGTAGTCAGTCGTGCCAACCGGCGAATAGTCGGAGAGGATAACGCTTTGAATTCGATACGCAATCGGGTAATACTCAGGACGACCTGCGATGGTCAAACTGGGCCATAGGTAGTCGTTCCATACGCCCAAGAAGATAACTATAGTCAATGCCACAATGGGCGGCTTCAACAATGGGCCATATACGCGAAATATGATAGTGAAGATGCCTGCTCCATCCATCTTGGCTGCGTCTTCGTACTCCGTTGGCAGCATGTCGAAACTTTGCTTGAACAAGAAAATAGCAAACGGGGATACCCAACCATAGACAAACAAGACCGGCCAATCCCCTATGAATCCGCGTCCACCTTGCCCGAGGATGTCGTTCCCGCCGGCAAGGGGAAACCACGCCATTTGAAGAAACATCGGGACGAGCATAAGGATGCTAGGCATGACCATGCCGGACAAGAACAATAGGAAAACCTTATTCTTGCCAGGGAAACGTAGCTTGGAGAAGATATAACCGCCGATCAGCCCAACGACGATTGTGACGAAAATGTAGAACAGACATCGTTCCAACGTGAAAACATATGAATCCCATACACCAGCGCTAAGCGCGCGTTGAAACAAGCGAAGGTTCAAGGTGTTGGGGATGGGCAAAATGGTCGCTTCGAGAAAACGGTCATTTGTAGTAAACGCCCCAAGCGCCATGAACAACACCGGATAGATCATGACAAAGCTGGTGATGGTGAGAAATAAGTAGCTCAGGATTTTGAGAATGAGTCTGCGACGTTTCATTTACACACCATACTGTCGGCGATACTGGTTGAGTTGCCAACCGATGAACACCAGGAGCATCACGAACATCACCAATGATTGCGCTGTGCCAAGGCCGAACTCTAGATTGCCGAAAGCATCATTCTGGATGCTGTAAACCAAGGTGTAGGTCATATGATTTGGTCCACCAGCGGTGATGATTCTTGGCACTTCCCACATCTGCATTGAGCCGATCATTCCAGTAACGGATATGAAGAGCAGCACTGGAATCATCTGAGGGATGGTGATGTATCGAAGCAGCTGCACGTCGTTTGCGCCATCTATCCTCGCTGCGTCATACAAATTCTCATCAATCCCCTGTAAGCCAGCTAGGAAGAAAATGACGGTAAACCCGATGCCTTGCCATACCACGAATAGTACGCCGATGACTGGCATCCATGTCGGGTTGTAAATCCAATCCACCGGTGGGATGCCAAACAGGCGATTCAGCACCATATTCAGGACACCTTGTGAAGAGCCAGCTAAATAAATTCTTAGCAGCAGAGCGATGACGGCGCCGGAGAACACAGATGGCAGATACCACATCGTGCGAAAAAGCCCCTTGCCCTTGAGACTCTGATTCAAGATAAGCGCGACGAAAAACCCCCCCACAATGTTCAATGTCAAGATTGCAATCGCATAGAGTACTGTTCTGCCAATAACCTTGAGATAAAACCAGTTATCGAAGTCTGAGAAGATCTTCTGAAGATTTTGCAAACCGACCCACCTCGGGGGTGAGATGATGTTCCATTCAGTGAAGCTCATCCCTACCAGGAAAGCGAGTGGGACGAATGTCGTAAGAACGAAGTAAATCACCATGGGCGTCAAAAAAGCCCAGGCAATGATGGCATCGCGATGGCGACGATACCAGCGGGAGATTCGTACGCGCCAAGAAGGCTCCGTCTGACTCAATGGAGAAACGCGAACAATGGTCTTCAAGCTCAATCGGTCGAAGGCTCTCAACCCAGCAGCTGCAACCCTCTGAGTGAGAGACATGCTACCTGACCGTTACTAGGAACCCGGTGTTAACCGGGTTCCTAGACCGCTCATGGAGCGACACTTGTTGGGCTAGCTATCCAGTCTTTCGAACTAGGCTCTCGATGGTAGCCTGTAGCGCATCCAGTTCTTTCTGGATCTCATCCCGGTTCAGCCTGCCCTTCCAGATACGCAGGTAGGTGTTGTTCCACTCGGCCCATATGCGCGCACCATTCTTGGGCCAGCCGGGCAGCGGTCCTGCATTGCCGTTGAGCAGAGCATCCATCGTGATGCGCACGATTCTCTTGGCAGTGTCGGTCTTATAACCGCCTAGCCTATCGTAGGTCGCATGTTGTTCTAACAGCGATTTCAAAGCGGGGATCCAGATCCCGGCATTGTCTGCCAACCAGGCCTGGGCCTCTGGGTCGGTGACCGTCTCCTCAATCAACGCAATGCCCAGTTCAGGGTGCTTGCCGCCTTTGAGCGGCGACTCGATGTCGTTGCCAATGACAATGGTAGCCGGCTGACCTCCTGGCGGCAAGGGGAATTGGATGGCCGTTGCATCAATGTTACCCTCACCGACAGATGTTGCATCGTTATTCCACCCTGGCTTGAGCGCAATGACACCATCGTTGAACAACTTGCCTGAGCCGGCCTCGCTCTCAGCCTGTTGGATCAAGCTCTCTGTCGAAGTCCACATCAGCTCGTTATGGAAGAGCCATGTCTCAGCCGCCTTAGGAGCATTCGCGGATGGCACGCCCAAATCGCTGCCCAGCGGCGCACCATTCTGGTTGAACCAATGCAAGATGCGCATCGCCGTGCCATAAGTGTTTGGATCGGGACCGTAGGTGTAGTATGCCGTGTTGCCCCACTTTTCACTATAGTTGATCTTTGATATGGCCTGAGCTGCAGTTACCAGTTCCTCCCACGTTGTAGGCAACTTGTTTCTATCTAGGCCGGCCTGTTCCCATAATGAGAGGTTGATGAACAATACGTCAGCGCCAGAGGACTTAGGCAAGCCATAGACTTTGCCGTCAATGGTCGCGCCGCGGGTTGTCCCTTCCGGGAATTGCTTGGCGGCATTATCGGAAACGGGGTTGAAAACGCCTAACTGCACGAATTCGTTAACGTACGCCTCGCCGTAGGTTGTGTCAGGGATGATGCCGGCAGCAAGCGCCATGAGCTGATTTTGGCGGAGGTCCCAGTCCCAACTGTGGCTTGTGATCTTGAAATCTACACCGGGATGCCGCTCGGCGAAAGGTAAAAACTTGACTACAGCCAGTCCACCCCAGTTCCAATGCTTCTTGAAGTACTCGTTCTCAGGGTCTTGTTTCCATCCCTCCTGAACCTCCCTCAGATAGGCTACATTTCCCATATCTGAGTTCCACCACACATCGAGCACGATCGGCTCGGGCGCTGCAGTCGGCGCTGGTGTAGCGGTAACTACCTTCTCAACTTCAACCGTTTCTTTGACGACGATAGGAGCCGCACCAGGACCACAGGCAGTTAAAATCGAAGAGCCAAGGACGAAACCGGCGCCTTTGATGAAATCGCGCCTTGAGATGGGCTTCTTGTTCATAAAGGTCCTCCTGGACGAATCTGCTGACCGGTGGAGCGACGTCCGAGCTATGCATCCATCGCTCAACCGTCTTCACTCGCGGATGTGCGAATCAGATGTAGTATAGGAACTTCGCCTATCTGCACGCAAGTAGGCTAGGGAAGAAAAGAGGAAATGTTCTGCTACAAACGTCTTACAATCCTCGCATGAGTACTCTCAAACTCGGCGCTGCGTCATCAGACTCGCCTCAGTCCAATCGAGCTACTTCTGCGAACGACTCGACCTTCCACGCTGAAGTTGCTGATCTACGTAATGAGATTCTGAACGGCGTCGTCGTCTTTCTAGTCTTGCTCGGTTGGGCAAGCGTCTTTTTAGCGATAGTGACGCCAATATCTCCCCTATCGCGCCAAGCGATCCCGTTGTATGGCATGACATTGATGCTCGGGGCAGCGTGCGCGTGGCTGAGTTGGTCTCGCGGCCGGGGAAAGTTGGCGCGTGGGCTGTGCGCGTTGGGCGTGTTCGGGCTGGCGCTGATTCATTATGCCATCTTCCCATCTGCGATGGCGATGGCTTGGGTCGCCGTTGCTTGTTTGGTGTTGAGTGTATTGCTTGGGCCGGCTTCTGGCTGGATTTCAGTTGTCGTGGCATTTATATCCGTCGTCTTATTTGCATCGAGTGAGAATGGTAACTCCTTGAGTTTGATTCACATCTTGTCATTGATCGCGCCGGTCGTGGCAGCCACGTATTTCACCCACCTCGTCTCGCGCACCCTCTTCCGCGCGCTAAAGTGGATGATAGAGAGTTATGCGTTGGCGCGGCGGACAGAGATGGAGTTGCGAGATCAACAGGCTCAATTGGCACATGCGTTAAAGTCGCTCAGCCAGACCAGCGCTGCGTTAGCGCGAGCCAATGAACAACTCGAATCGCTGGTCAAATACGCTGAGGATGCCCGCCGTTCCAAACAGGAGTTTGCTGCCATGATCAGCCACGAACTACGTGCACCGCTCAACCTGATCATCGGTTATAGCGATCTCATCCTCAACGCTTCACCGGCCTATCACCTATCACAGCTACCGGCTGGATTGCGCTCCGATATTCATGTAATCCACCGCAACGCGCAACACCTGCTCAAGTTGGTAGATGACATTCTTGACCTGAGTCAGCTCGACTTGAATCATTTGACGCTTGTCAGGGACCGCTTGCGCATATCCGAGGTAGTTGAATCGGCGTTGAATGACTTTTCGCAACTCGTCGAATCACGGGGGTTGTGGTTGCGCGTCGAGATCGAACCGGATTTGCCGGAGATTTTTGGCGACCGCACTCGTTTGAAGCAAGTGCTGCTCAACTTGTTGAGCAATGCCCTGCGATTTACGGATCATGGCGGAATCACCATTCGCGCTTGTTTAGGCGCCGAGTCGAGAGAATCGAACGAGATGGATCACGCTGCGAGTCAACATCCCATGATTATCCTGAGCGTGTCTGACACAGGTATCGGTATCTCGAAAGCAGACCTCCAGCGTGTGTTCGAGCCGTTTATGCAAGTTGAGGGCTCGATGAAGCGGAAGCAAGGTGGAACTGGCTTAGGTCTCACTATTAGCAAACAATTCGTCGAGCTGCACGGTGGACGTATGTGGGTCGAGAGCGAACTAGGTGTGGGCAGCACGTTCTACTTTTCACTGCCCGTGACGCCGGCTGCGCCCTACCTAAGCGTTCGGGATGTTCCCTCCAAGGCCAGTCGTTCAGAGGTGATCGCGTTAGCTGTCGTTGAAGATACACCTGTGCTATACCACTTGCTCAAACGCCATGTGCAAGGTGTTTCTGTGATGCACGTACCCGACATACGAGCACTGTTCGATACAGAGCATCGTCCAGAAATTGTCTTGCTCAATAAGTTGTCGTCGCCACAGAATGTGGCAAACGCGCTTCGCCTACCCGTCCTTCATTGTTGCATGGCTGGAGTCTCGGAGAATGATGACATAGGCAGACTGCCGCCGAATGTGTGTCGTTACCTCGTAAAGCCTTTCGTTCGTGAACAGTTGTATGAGGCGCTGAGCCATATGGTCGATAGGTACAACGCATCTTCAACCGAAGATCTTTTCGGCAAGAGTCATGGTAAATCCGAGTCGCACATTCTCGTCATTGAGGACGATGAAGATGCCTTACGGTTATTGCTGCGTCTCTTGCGCGCAGCGCATGTTATATTGAAGCCTGATCGGCGTATTATCCCCATCGCTGCTCGAAGCGTAGAGCAGGCGATGGACTATCTGTTATCGTCCGATTTAAATCGAATCGAAGGTATCTTCCTCGATCTCAGCTTGGGCGGGTCTAGCGGGTTTGATTTGTTGCGAGAGATGAATTGCCATCCGAGCTTGCAACGCATACCGGTGTGCATCGTGAGCGGTCAAGAAGCGCGCTCAGGATCACTTATGACCCCATATATCCTATTGGAGAAACCAGGCGGACTATCTGCTCGGGAAACAATTGAGGCAGTTGTGGGACTATTACGGGTTACGTTGCCGGGTGCTCAGGCGACTGTTCGATGACGCTGCGCAGCGTGGTGATGAGTTGAGCGGCGCTGTAAGGCTTGTGTAGAACCGCGGATGCGCCAAGAGCAAGCGAGAGACGGTGTTCCTTCAATACTGAACTGATAATGACCGGGATGGCGCGTGTATTGGGGTTTGTCTTCAATAAGGACAGCACCTCCCATCCATCGCGTTCGGACATCATCAGGTCTAGCAAGATACAAGCAGGTTTGAATGAATGAGCAATCTTGATCGCCTCGACAGGTTGTGTGGTGCTGGCAACTTCGAACTTAATGTCGCTGCTGCTGATGAGGTAGCGCCGAGCGAGCTCGGCTGCATCGGGATCATCGTCAATAATCAACACGCGTAAAGAAGTTTGAATGGGCAGCGCAATGCGCAGCGCGTTGCTGTTGTGCACCTCCACGTTGGCCCGCATCGCATCGGCAAGTCGGCATACGTCATCCAGTTCTTCGACCGCTTGGTATCCGCTCGTGGCTGGTTTCTGCAAGTGAATGAGCACATGATCGCCGCTAGCGTTAATTCTGATATCGAGCTTGCAATCGTGCATATCGGCCATCAACCATCCCAGCGCGCATATCAAAAGCTGGCGCAGGTGCATTGGATTAGCGCAGATGGGCGGCAAAGCCTCCGGGAAATGAATGTTCACGCCCATGTTTTGTTGAGCGAGAACCGCATCGAGTACATTCATCGCTCCATGTAAAACTTCTATCACATCGGCAAATGATGAACGCTGTGTGAATGCCGGCGAAGGCAATTCATTGCGTTCTGGAGGCGTCGAGAATAGGAGTGTTGCAACCGCTCGAATGGCTTTTTGTTGCTCGTAGCGTACGTTGCGCGTGGTCATATGCGTTTGTGCCGCAACCTCGCTTTGGGTCAACCCCTGCAGATAACGCATGTCGAGGATGTTGTATGTGCGCCAAGCGCTCGACCGAGCCGAGATGTTCGCGGGTGGTCGAAGTTGCTCGATGACTTTCAATATAGACTTGCGTAGAGCCGCGCCATCTGCAAAGCGTCGCTGCGCAATTGGCAACTGAGCCAGCCGCTGCAGTTCAGTTGGATCGAATAAAGCTTCCAACGCGTCGTGCATCCAGCGGATGCATTCGTGATCAATAACAGGGTAGGCGTCTGAATTCCTAGCCGTCATCTCGTATCCTGCAGGCTTGTTACCTCCGCCTCCAACCGTTCGATAGCATCGAGGATTCCCACAAACTTCTCGCCGAACGGCGTGAGGCGATACTCGACGCGCGGCGGCACCTCCGGATAGGCCAGCCGTTCGAGGATGCCATAGCCGACCAGCTTCTTCAGCCGCTCGTTCATCACCTTGGTCGTCAGGCCGGGAATGTCGCGTTCCAGCGCGCCGGGCCGGCATATGCCCCGGCGCACATGCTGCAGGATCGCCAGCGACCACTTGCAGCCGATGACGTCTTCCACCATCCGGCTGACCGGCGTGCGTTGCGCAGGGTTCGCAGTCGCGATCGTGCTCATGTCGCCAATCCTTACCGTTTCGTGCCCAGGTTACCGAATTGTGCCCGCTTGAATCACCGGCACATCTCGTTAGGCTATTGCACAGAGATTTTAACAACAGAGGTGAGCGCCATGACGCAAACAGCAATTGCCGGTTATACCTACGGCACGCCGGCTGTGCCGCGCGCGCCGATCAGCATGGAAGAGTTCGACAAGATCAAAACCGCCGTCCTGTTCTCCGATGAAGATGTGAAATACCTGCGCATGTCGCGCGACGTGCTGGCAGATCAGGTCGAAGCCATACTAGACGTGTGGTATGGCTTCGTCGCTTCGCATCCCCACCTGGTGTATTACTTCACGGACAAATCCACCGGCGCGCCGCTGGGCGACTATCTGGCTGCTGTGCGCAAGCGCTTCGGCCAGTGGATCCTCGACACGGCGTCCGCCAACTATGATCAGGCCTGGCTGGACTACCAGTTCGAGATCGGCCGGCGGCACCATCGCACCACCAAGAACAAGACCGACGGTGTGAACTCGGTGGAAATCGTCAGCTATCGCTACATGCCGGCGTTCATCTACCCGATTACCTTCACACTCAAGCCCTTCCTGGCCAAGAAGGGTCATAGCGCCGCCGACGTGGAAGGCATGTATCAGGCCTGGCTGAAGTCGGTGATCCTGCAGGTCATCTTGTGGAGCTATCCGTATGTGAAAGAGGGTGACTTCTAGGCGCGGCCAGCCGGCGCCTTAGTGCATCGGCTGTCGCAGCCACGAACGCCGGAATGTTCACACTGCTCATGATCTGCACATCCTCCGTCGGCGTGGTGTCCTCGTCCAGAAAGCGGAACACACGCTGCGGCGGGTTGCGCGCGAACAGGTCGGTGAATACGCGCCGGCCTCGTTCGCGCCCTTCATCGAGCACGTTCAGCAGCGCGCTGTCGAACAATTGATAGCGCTTGTGCAACGGCGGCGTCGCGACGTCGGGGCGGCCCGTCGCCTTCAGCGCCTGAGCGATGCGCTGCGCGCGCCGCTGGATGCGCTGGAAGGTGTAGCCGGTGCTGGGCTTGGTGCAGCCGCCGGCCGTGCCGATGTTGATCACACGCGCGCCGCGCCGAGCGGGGAAGGGCGCGTCGGTCATCGGGATCACGCCGAACTCCTCGTGCTGCGTTTCATAGTCGGTGATTCGTAACCGGTCATTGATATATGCCTCCAATTGACGCACGTAGTCGGAGCGAGGTAGCAGCTCGCGTGAGAACACGGTGTATTCCACCAGCGCCGTATGCGCGTCGAACGGCAGCACATAGACGAAGCGCGTGTCATCTGCCTGATCCACGCGAAAGTCCATCAGCGTCGCGACGTTGGGATCGAACGCGCATGCCGGCGTCCAAATCACCCAGCCCAAGAAGTGCTGGAGCAGATAGTGATATGTTGGCCGCTGCGCCAGCGGATCGAGCAAGATGCTGTTGAAAGCCCACGCGCCGTGATAAGCCCGCCCGTCGTTGGTGCGCACCACGGCCTCATTGCCTTCGGTTTCGACGCCGGTCACTTCGGCGTAGGCACGCGCGATGTTCGGCTGCGCGTCCAGCCATTGCGCCATAAAGCGATAGAAGTCCCCGCCGCGGATCATCTTGTAGCGATAGGGCGCGATCTCCAGCACGGTCGAGAAGTCTTCGCCGTGGAAGGCCAGGCGCTCCCAGCGGCGGAAGACGACCGGCTCGAAGGTTCCCTCGCCAACCTCCCAGAAGCACCACGTGCGGTCGTTCGCCGTCTTCGGTGCGCGGTCGAGCAGCAGGATGCGCTTGTCGGTCAAGCCGGCCTGGTGAAGGTGATAGACCAGGCTCAGCCCCGCCGCCCCCGCGCCGGCGATGATGTAGTCGAAGCGCTCCTCGATCCCCAATCTCGAATCTCCAACATTAATCATTAATCATCAATCATGACTCATAACTCATGATTCATGATTAATGATTAATGATTGATGATTCCCTACGTCGGCAACGCCTCGCGCAGGATGCGCAGCCAGTTGTCGCGCATAATCTGCGCCACATGCCGCTCCTCGAAGCCGCGTTCCAGCAGCTCGTCGCCGATCTTGTAGTGGTCGCGGATGGTGTTCAGCTCGCGCGGGATGTCGTTGTAGCCCAGCCCACCGTCGTAGTCGCTGCCGATGCCGACGTGGTCGGCGCTGCCGGTTACCTGGCAGATGTGGTCAATCATGCGCACCACGTCGTCGAGTGTCACGTCTTCCTTCTTGCCGCTCCACTCCTTCTTGAGGAAGCGGTTGTAAAGCACGACACCGATCACCCCGCCGCGCTCGGCGATCCTCTCGATCGCTTTGTCCGGCAGGTGGCGCGGTGTGGGTGCGTAGCGGTGCGGGTTGCTGTGGCTGGCGATGACATGCCGGCCTTCGAAGGCATCCAAAGCTTCATAGAGCGACTCGTGCGACATGTGGCTGACGTCGAGGATAACGCCGAACTGCGCCATCACGTCCAGCAGTTCGCGGCCCAGCTTGCTCAGCCGGCCACCGCTCCAGGTGCCGCCGGCGTAGCGCGTTGTGTCCCAGGCCGGCCCGACAATGCGCAGCCCGCGCTCATACCAGCGCTCCAGTTCCTTCGGCTCCAGGATCGGGTCGGCGCCTTCCATGAGCGGCACGATGCCGACTACGTGAGGAGTCGTAAGTTGGGAGTCGGCCGAGAGCGCTTGCCCACTCCCGACACCCCACTTTCGACAAATAGTCTCCAGCTCCCTTTGAGTCGTCACCAGCATCACGTGGGGTTCTTCCTCAGCCCAGCGCCGGTAGAAGTCGAGCTGCGTCATGCCCAACGCGTGGGCTTCGCGCGCGTCGCGATAGGCCGGCCAGCCCTCGCCCAGCTTGCGCGAATACGGCTCGACGAAGATGGTGCCGAAGCACAGGCCTACCCGCCCGCGGATCATGTCCGGCAGGCCGACTGTGCACTGGCCGGTCTGTTTCTCAACCTGGCTGCCACGCTCGATCCGACGCGTCGCACAAGCCGAGCGGCGGTAGTCGCGGCGCTTGTACAGCACGTTGTAGGCGATGTCCAAATGCGCATCCACGATGAGGGGATGGCGAAAGTTTGCGCGCTGCATACCGGGGCGATTGTATTCGGTGTGCGGCGCAAAATCGCAATCTGCGCTTGCTTTTCCCAAGTTTGCGAATTTCGCGAGGGACGCTTGACGCAGAACGCATGTTCTGGATAATTGGTATTCCAGAACATTCGTTCTATGGGGTGGCTATCGAGATGTATCGTAAGCTGTATCACACTGCCGATCGAATCGAAGCCGTGCTGCGCGAGCGCAAAGCACCGGCTGCCGTCGTGGGCGGCAAGGTGCTGCCCGGCTTCGTCGAGATGCTGCTGCGGCCCGCGCCCGGCACGAAGGTCAACCAGGTCAAGGCGTTGCAAGCCGATCTCGCCCTCGCCCTCGGCAACTCGAACGTCCGCGTCACGCAGAGCGGCACACATCTCGCCGTCCAGATTCCGCGTGAGACGCGCGCGCCGGTGCGGTTGACGACGCTGATGGCGTCGGTCAAGGATGTCCCGCCGTACACGGCTGTGCTCGGCCTGGCGGAGGACGGCGCGACATTGATGGCTTGCCTCTCATCGCCGGAAGTTGCCCACATCTTGATCGCCGGCGCCACTGGTTCGGGCAAGACCTCGCTGGCGCATAGCATCCTGATTAGCTTGTGCCGGCTCCACCGCCCCAGCCAGTTCGGTTTGGTCGTCCTGGACCCCAAGCGCAACCACGACGCAGCGTTCGCGCGCGCCGTCGAGCGCCACAGGCTTCTCAACGTCGCACATTCGGCGGAGGAGGCATGCGCAGCGCTGACGCGCGTCGTGGACGTGATGGAACGCCGGACGGATCTGAACGACCCGCAGCCGCGCATCGCCGTCTATGTGGACGAGATGGCAGATTTGGTGCAGACCGGCGGCGCGCGCATCGTGGACTTGCTCACGCGCATCGCCCAGCGCGGGCGCGAAGCCGGCATCCACTTGATTGCCTGCACGCAGAAGCCCGCCGCACGCGTGATCGGCACGTTGCTGAAGGCGAATCTCCCGCTGCGTCTAGTGGGACGCGTGGTGTCGGCGGAAGATGCGCGCGTGGCGGCCGGCATGCCCGGCACCGGTGCAGAGCGGCTGATGGGCAGCGGCGACTTCATCGCGGTTGCGTCCGGGCGCGTGATTCGCTTTCAAGCAGCGATGCCGGTTTGAGGGAGAGGTGTGACCATGGACAAGCTCAACAAAGCAGCCGCGGCCAGCCTGGTGATGTTCTCGGTCGTCCTTGCAGCGTTCATCGGCTCGCGCGTGGATCAGGTCACCATCGCGCTGCTGGGTGGGACCTTCATCGGCTTGCTCATCGCGATTCCATCTGCTCTGCTCGTCATGGTCGTCGTGCTGCGCCGGCGCGACGATGCCGATCGTGAACACTACGACCGGCCGCGCTACACACACATGCCGCCCAGCCCGCCGCAATACTGGGTGATGCCGACGCCGGCCGATGCTCCCTACGACATGCGCATGACCCAGCCGCCCTCTGCGACCCAGGTTCGCGCGCCTGCCGTTGCTCCAGAATACGTATTGCCGGCGACGCGGCGTCGCTTCTACCTCATCGGCGAATCGGGCGAGATGCGGGAAATCGAGGCGCCGTTCGAGTCCGGCGGTCCCGACAATGATCTGCTGGACGATTCGACGCGCTTCTGAGTGGGTGTCCAAAATTGACGTGCTGTAGGCCTTTGGCTCGGCAATCGGCAAAAGAATCATGGAACCTTCGCGGGAATGACTTGCTTCTGCCTGAATGGGGCAATGGCTGGTCTTTCCGGCCGCTGTGTCGTCATGCCCGCGCAGGCGCTGTTCGTTGCACAGAACTTCTGTGCTAGGAAGGAAGCCCGGCGCCAAACCACCGGACTAAAGGGACGGGCGGGCTTCGGCGCGGGCTTCGACAAGCTCAGCCCGCGCGGTGGTCATCCTACCCGCCGCAGGCGTGCAGCCGGCGGCTATCGCACAGATTGCCCATCGCCTGCCTCCTTCAGCGCAGACCATTCCATGGCCGCGCTGCATGTCAACTCGCCGGCTTCGTGGATGTGACGCCTTACGCGCGCCCTGCCAGCCTCCTCTCACCGCAGATCCTCTTCGACGCACTTCGCCGCCGCGATGCCTGACAGCGTGACCAGCGGCACGCCGCCGCCCGGATGCGCGCTGCCGCTGGCGAAGTAGAGCCGGCCGATTTCGCCATCTCGGTTGCCCGGCCGCATGAACGCTGCCATGCGCGTGTTCGACGAGAAGCCGTAGATCGCGCCGCGGTGGCCGCCATAGGTCGCCTGCAAGTCCCACGGCGTCAGCCGGCGCTCCACCTGCACCAGCGACGTCGCGTTCTCCAGCGGGCACACGCGTCCGATATTCGCCACCAGCAACCCCTTGATGTGCTGCGCGTAACGCTCGGCTTCTATCTGCCAGTCGTAGGCCTCGCTTAGGTAAGGCGCGTTGATGAGCACGAACCAATTCTCGCAGCCCGGCGGCGCGTGATCGGGGTCGGTTTTGCTGGTAATGCACACATAGAGCGTGGGATCACGCGGCGCGATGCGACGGACGAAGATATCGTCGAACTCGCGCTGATAGTCCTGCGTGAAGAAGATGTTGTGATGCGCTAGCGGGTCATGCACGCCGCGCACGCCCAGAAGAAGCACGAACCCGCTGCACGACGGCTCGAGCTTACCATTACCTGCGCGCGGACGGGTGCCATCTACAATCAACGTCTCGCGCGCCCAGGTGTAATCCACGTTGCACACTACGGCATCGGCGTGGATGACCTCGCCGCTGGTCAGACGGACGCCACATGCCCTGCCGGACGCGATGCAGATCTCCTGCGCCGGGCTGTTGTAGCGTATCTCCACTCCCAGCTCGGTCGCCAACCGCTCCCACGCCCGCGCGAGCTGAAAGATGCCGCCGCGTGGATACCATGCCCCCTGCGCCATTTCGACGTAAGCGATCACGTTCAGCGTGGCCGGCGCGCGGTAGGGCGATGAGCCGTTGTAGGTAGCGAAGCGGTCGAAGAGTTGCACGAGGTGCGGGTCTTTGAAGTGCGCGCTGATGGCCTGGTGCATCGTGCGCAACGCGTCAATCTTGAACACGTCGGCCAGCGGGAGCGAGGCCAGGTCGCGCAGGGTGGGTTTTTGCCGGTAGAGGAAGGGGCCGCTGACCACGTCGTAGAGGCGCTTGGCGTAGCGCATGAAGCGGCGATAACCGTCCACGTCACGCGGGCCGAAGGCGCGCCGGATGTTCTCGCACATGGTCGCCTCATCGGCCACGGCGTCAATCGTCGCGCCGTCGCGCCAAAAGTAGCGCGTGATTGGCTGCAGCGGGACGAGGTCGAGGTAGTCATCCAGGTCGCGACCGGCTTCGGCGAACAGCCCTTCGTACACGTGCCGCATGGTGATGACCGAGGGGCCGGTGTCCCAGCGGAATCCATCGGCGCGCACCTCACCCATCTTGCCGCCGGGGCGATCGAGCTTTTCGACGACCGTGACCCGGTAGCCGCGCGATGCCAGCCGGATGGCTGCGCTCAGCCCGCCGATGCCGGCGCCGACGACGATGACGCGCGCGCTCATCTGCGGTGGCCGTCGGCGAGCTTCACTTCGTCCAGCCGCAGGCTCAGCGCAGTGCTCGCGCCGTCCGCGCCCATGCTGATGCCGTAGATCGTCGTCGCTGCCTCCACCGTGCGCCGGTTGTGGGTGATGATGATGAACTGTGTGCTGTCGCTCAAGCTCTCCAGCATCGCGCGGAAGCGCCCGACGTTCGACTCGTCCAGCGCCGCATCCACCTCGTCCAGCACGCAGAACGGCGTCGGCTTCACCTGCAGGATGGCGAACAAGAGCGCCGTCGCTGTGAGCGAGCGCTCGCCGCCGGAGAGCAGCGCTAGCGACTGCGGGCGCTTGCCGGGCGGCTGGGCGTGAATCTCCACGCCGCACTCGTCAATGTTGTCCGGGTTGATGAGCGAAAGCCGCGCCTGGCCACCGCCGAACAACACCTTAAACGTGCTCTGAAAGGCGGCGGCGATGGCGTCAAACGTTTGGCGGAAGGTGTCCTTCATCACGTCGTTCAGCTCGGCGATCACCTGGCGCAGCGCCGCCGAAGCCTTCTCCAAGTCGTCGCATTGCTCGGTGATGAAGCGGTGTCGCTCGCTCAGTGCCTCGAACTCGGCTTGCGCCTCGTAGTTGATCGCGCCCAGGCGTTTGATCTGCCCGCGCAACTGGGCGATGCGCTCTTCGACGCCGGCGGGCAGCGCTTCGACGAGGGGCAGTGCCTCCAGGAGTGGAGATCGGAGATTGGGGATTAGAGATTGGTCTTCAGACGCCGCACTCGCATTCGCGGAGCCGTCACCGGCTTTCTCGATTCTCAATTCGTCATTCTCAATTTCAACCAGGGCGCGCTGGCGCAAGTTCTCCAGCTCATCGTTGTGCCGCGCCAGCTCCAACGTGATGGCGTTCAGGTGAGATTCGCGCTCGCGTAGCACTCGCTCGGCTTCGCGCCGGCGCTCGTCCAGCTCGCCGAGCTGCGCCTCGACGGCAGCAATCTCGTTTTGCAGCGGCGCGATCTCCGCGTCGGCTTCGCGCCAGGCAGCCTCCGCCTGAGCGGCAGCGTCCGCCATCTGTTGCAGCGTCGCCTGAGCTGCCTGCAGTTGCGCCGTCCATTCGGCCAGGCGCTGTGCGCGCAGTTCGCGCTGCGCCAACGCGTTGGCGTGCGCTGCGGCGCGCTCACGGCTGAGCGCCTCGGCATTCTGCATCGCGCCCAGCGCAGCCGAGAGCATCGCCTGCGCGGCGGTGAGCGGCTCCAGCCAACCGCTCTGGAGCTGCTCGCTCAAGCGGGCGTCGAGTTCGCGCAGCGCCTGCTGCGCTTGCGCGTGTGCTTCCTCGCGCTGGGCCAACGCGTCGCCGGCTTCCGCGAGTTGCCGGCCGAGCGACTCGATCTCTTCGGTCAGGCGCTCCATATCGCCGGCCAGCGCAGCCAGAGATTCTTCGAGCAGGTTGATCTTGCGCTGCGCAGCCTCGACGCGGTTGCGCCGGTTAGCGCTTTCGCGGTTGAAGATGTCGCGCGCTTGGGTCGCCTGTTCTAGCACATGTCGCGCGACCTCGAACTCGCGCTGCGCCGCATCGCGGTGCTGCCGGGCGCGTTCGAGGTTGGCCAGCACGGTTTCGTAATCCGGCGCTTCCACAAGATCGGTCTCTGCGCCCAGGATGATGGGGGAGCGCGCGCCTGCCGGCAGTGACAACGCGCCGGTAGCGTGCGCCACTTCGCCGTCGCGCGTCACGCACAAGCAGCCATCGGGCAACTGTGCCGCCAACGCGCGCGCGGCGTCCAGGTCGCGCGCGATGAACTTGCGCCCGGCGATGATGAGCATGGCCGGCTTCAGCCATTCAGGCGCGCTAATTGCGTCGAGCAGTGGGCGGGCGTGGTGCGCCCAGGCGTGCTCGTTTAGGATGCGGTCATTCGCCTCGCGCTCGTCGTCGAAGGCGCGCAGGGCATGCGTCATCACCACGGCGATTCGTCCGGATGCCTGCTCGGTGAGCCAGGCGCGCAGGCGCGTGAGGCCGGCCTCGCTTGCCTCCGGCGCGCTGGGGGCGATGACGACGGCGTTGAGCAACTCGCCCAGCGCCGCTTCGACGGCCTTCTGGTCGTCGGGGGCGATCTGGATGAAGGACGACAGCACGCCGCGCACGCTGGGCAGCTCAGCCCGCGCTGCTGCGGCCGCGAGCTCGTCCGCGCTGCGGGCGGCCAGCGCGCGCATGTCGGCGAAGAGCGTCATGCGCGAAGTCAAACGCTCCTCTGCCTCCGCCGCAGCCAAAGCAGATTGCGCCTGCTCCAACGATGCGCGCGCCGATTCGAGCGTTTGCACCGCCGACTCATACTGCGCTTCGAACAGGTTTATCTGCGACGCCTCGCGTTCCATCGCTGCGTTCATCTCGTTCAGCGTCGCCAGCTCAGCCTCACGCTGCGCGCCGAGGTCGGCTGCTCGCCTGGACATAGCATCGAGCTGCTGCCGTAACGCGTCTTGACGAGCGCGCAGGCCGGCGATGTGGTTGCGCGCTGCCAGCACGGCGTCGCCGGCCTCGGCCAGGCGCTGCTGAGCTTCGGCGCGCTGTTGCTCCAGCGTTGTGCGCTCGTTGCGTCGCTCGGACGCGGCCAGCTCCGCCGATTCGACTTCGCGCTGGCGCTCGAGATAGGCGGCCTGCGCCAGCGCAAAAGCAACCTGAGCTTCGTTGGCACGCGCGGCGAGCGCCTCGATCGCCGCAGCGGATTCGTCCAGCTCGCGTTGCGCATCTGCCACTTGTCGTTCCATCGCCGCGACCCGCTCACGCATGACGGCCAGATCGCGCGATGCGGCTTCAGCGGCCTGGCGCGCGGCGTCGCGGCGAGGTTGTGCCTCGGCCAGGCGCGCCTGCAGCGACCGGCGCGCTTCGCGCAGCGCCCCGCCGCGTTCGTCCAGCGCATTGACTGTTTCCAGCGCCTCGGCGACGGCTTGCTGGGCGTCGCGTTGCGCAGCGGCAGCCGCTTCGATGGCGGATTGGACGCGCCGGTAGTGGTAGCCCAGCCACACGCGCGTGAGCTGGTTCAGCTCGTCGGCCAACAGACGATACTGGCGCGCGCGCTCGGCCTGTCGTTCGAGCTGCTTCAGGCGCGGCGTGATTTCGTTGAGGATGTCGCGGGCGCGTTCCAGATTGTGGTTGGTCTCTTCCAACTTGCGCAGGGCGTCTTCGCGCCGATCGCGATAGCCGGCGATGCCGGCGGCTTCTTCGAACAACGCGCGGCGCTCCTCCGGCTTTTGCGCCAGCGCCTCGTCCACCAAGCCCTGGCCGATCACCGTGTAGGTGCGTTCAGCCAGGCCGCTATGAGCAAGCAGGTCGGTCACATCGCGCAGGCGCACGCGGTTGCCGTTCAGCACGTATTCGTTGGCGCCGTCGCGGTAGGCGCGCCGGCCGATCTCGATCTCGCTGAACTCGATGGGGAAGAAGCCGTCGCTGTTGTCGAAGGTGAGGATGACTTCGGCCATGCTGGCGCGCGGCCGGCGAGCGCTGCCGGAGAAGATCATGTCGTCGGTCTTCTTGCCGCGCAGCAAGGAGAACTGCTGCTCGCCGAGCGCCCAGCGGATGCCGTCGGCGATGTTGCTCTTGCCGCTGCCGTTGGGCCCGATGATGCAGGTGATGCCTTCGCCGAACTCGAAGCGCGTCTTGCTGGCGAAGGTTTTGTAGCCGTTGAGCGTGAGTGTCTTCAGGCGCATCGCGGGGTTGATTCTAACCACACCTGGTCGAGCTGGTCTTGAAACTTTCGAGAGGGCAAGGAGTCAAGAATTTAGGAAGTCTGCAATCTTGACAGAACCAGGGGAGATAGCGATACTATATCGCAGATCCCCCGGTAGTAGCTTTCGCGAACCCGGTGCGAAGCCGCCGCAAGGCGGCTTCTGTGCTATTTATGCCATGCTCGCCAGTGTTTACATTGACGGCTTCAATCTTTACTACGGCGCAGTCAGAGGCACGCCCTTCAAGTGGTTAAACGTTGCGCGCATGTGTCAGTTGTTACTGCCTGATGACCAGATTGTGAACATCAAGTATTTCACAGCGATGGTCAATCCACGTCCGCGAGACCCCGATCAACGTGTGCGGCAGGAGACCTATCTGCGAGCGTTGCGGACTATTCCAAATCTAGAGATCATCCTGGGCACTTTCCTTACCCATGAAGTCACAATGCCCCTTGCAGACAATAGCGGTCGGTATGCTCGAGTGGTCAAGACCGAAGAAAAGGGTTCTGATGTGAACATAGCCACGCATCTGCTCATGGATGGTTTCAAAAACCGCTATGAGTTAGCAGTAATCGTATCCAACGACTCCGATTTGCTTGTACCGATTCAAACCGTTATTCACGAGCTGAAGAAGCCGGTGGGCATACTCGTTCCCGCTCAACAGGGTCATCCAAGCGTCATGCTAGCGCGTCATGCAACGTTCGTGAAGCATATTCGCCAGGGTGTTCTAGCTAATAGCCAGTTTCCTCCTGTAATGACTGATGCACTTGGGACATTTGTAAAACCAGCAAGCTGGTAACGGTGTGGTGTCACTGCGTCGCTGCCATTTCGTGCGCCCGAATCACCTGCAGCCACATCTCGGCGTGCATCTCCAAGCCGAGGTCCGAGAAGTGACAGCCGTCGTAGCGATACTCCGGCCCAAGCCGGTCGGTGTCCGGGCCGAGGAAGATGCCCAGTCGCGAATCGGCCAGGCCGATCTGCGCTGCGCGAATGGTCTCGTTGGGCGGATACTGGCCGCAGCGCGTCGCGATGGCGACAAACGCCGGCGCATCCACGCCCAGCGCGCGAATTGCCTCCAGCATGGCCAGGAAGCGCTGCCGGTAGTCCTCCGCGGACGTGCCCAGCACGGCGTCGCTTTCGCCCTGGTGCCACAGCAAGTGGGTGAAGGTGAGCCGGGCCCGACGGGCTTCGCGCACGTTGCGCAGCAGCTCTTTGTGCAGAGCGCCGCCCGGCGCCCACTGGGCAATCTCCGTCGCACCGATCGAAGCCGGCACGAACACTACGCGGTCGTAGAGCTTCGCGGCGATGATCTTGTCGCCCAGGCGCGTCCATACGCTGCCGCCGCTGCCGTTCGCGCCGGGCAAGGGGTCGCGGGCGCGCTCGTAGCGGCCGCGGAAGAAGTTGAACACCTGCGGGCCGGCGACGCGCCGGCTCTCGCCCCAATTGCCGGCGTTCGACTGGCCGAACACGAGCGCGACCATGACGCGCGGGCGCGCCGCTGGAGGGGTCGGCGTGAGTGATTGGGCATGCGCTGAGGGATGAACCGTCGCGGCGATCAGCGTCGCCAGCGCTGCTGCTAATCGCAAGAGGAACTGCCGTCGGCTCATCGGGGGATGACGTTGGTGAGGATGATGACAAGCGCCAGACCGGCCAGCGCCGCTGCAGCTACGACGAGCGCGCGCGATAACCAAACGGCCTGCCCATGGTGCCGGTGCATCGCCGCGCCGCGCTGCAATTCGGCCGTGTTCGCCGAAGGCACACCGGCTACGTTGCTGAGCCACCACGCCCGTGCGCAATAGGCATACTGGCCGATTTCGCTGGCCCGGATCACGCGTTGCTGGTGGAGGTCGGACATGAGAAGGCGGAAGGCAGAGATCAGAGGTCAGAAGTCAGAATTCAGAATCCAGAGTCCAGAACTCAAAACTCACGGCTCACGGCTCACGGCTCACAGCTCACAGCTCACCCCACCAGCTTATAGCCGCGACCGCGCAGCGTGATCAGGTAGCGCGGCTCTTCGGCGTTCGGTTCGAGCTTGCTGCGCAGCCGGCTGACCAGCTTCTCGATTCGCGCGTCGTCCACCGCATCGAGATAGGTTTCGCCCCACACGTTCGTGACGATAGTGTATTTGTCTACGATCTTGTTCAGCCGGCCGTAGAGCAGCAACAACAGCTTGTACTCCAGCTCAGTCAGCGGCTCGATCTTGCGGCCGTCAACGTACACCTCGCCGGCGTCCACGTCTACCGTCACGCCGCGTTGCAGATCCTCGCGCGCCAGGCCCTGCCGGTGGACGAACGCGCGCCAGATTTCGCCGACGAGTGGCTCATCTTCCCGGTTGTCCCTGCCAAGCAAGCATTTAGCACGCAGCGCATCAAGCGCCTCCGGCTCGGCGGGCATGCCGTGCACGTGGCCGATCAGCGCGGTTTGCTCGGCCTCGCTCAGTTGCGACCATAGCTTGGCGCATTCGGCGCGGATCGGAGGCTGGTCATCCAACGCTTGACGCACGAGCGCGAGCGCGCTCTCCCGCGCGCTGTCCGGCACGCCGCCTGCGATGCGACGCCACACCTCGGTCGTCGTCTCCAGCAGGCCGGCATGCCCGCCGGCCTGTTGCACGATGAAGGCGATGTCGGCTTCGGCGGCCGGTGCGCCGGCAACGAACTCGCGTGCGAGGGCAGTGGCGTCGCTGTGGCTCAAAAAGCCGATCCAGCGTTCGCGTGTGTCGAACAACTCGATGAACTCGCTCGCATCGGCACTCTGGCTGATTTGCGCCAGCGGTCGCTCGGTTGCCGTCACATAGACCAGCGCGTTCTTGAAGCGATCCTTCATGGCGCGCAGGTTGAGGAAGACGCGACCGGTCAGCTTCTCGAACGGATCGTCGAACTCGTCGAAAAGGATAACCAGAGCGCGGCCGGATTCTTCGCACACCAGCCGCAGGGCATTGTCGAACGCCAGCGGGCTGCGGATTGGCGCGGCCGGCTGCACGACCTGGTGGTATGACTCATCGAGTTGCTCGGCCAGCGCATCTTGCACGCCCGAGCGCCGCAGCGCAGCGATGATGCTGCGCAGCGTGATCTCGTGCAGCGCCTGCTCGCTGAGCTCGGGCATCAGGTTGCAGTCCACGTAGGCGAACAGCCACGCGTCGCCCTCATCGCCGAACAATTCCGTCTGGACGGCCGGCGTGCAGACCTCGCGCAGCAGCGCCGATTTGCCCGTATTGCTCAGGCCAACGATGGAAGTGCAGTTGCCCTGCCGGACGGCGTTCAGGATGAAACGGGCGTCGTGTTCACGGATCATAGGGCAATCGAGTTGCTGCGATGTGTGCGCGGGTACATTCGCCAACAGGGGCAGACGCACTTTTGACCCTATACGCGAATGCGCCCCATGCGCGTGTCCATAAGCGCTCAGTATAATCGCGCCGGCATGCCGGTCTGGCTTTCAGCCATCATCATTGCGATCCCCACTTATTGGTATGCGCGCCTGGTGCGCGGCATTGATCGCTTCGAGCGGGAGCCTGTTAAATACTTGATCGTCGCATTCTTGTGGGGCGCGATCCCGGCGGCGTTCATCGCGCTCGTCTTGCAACTCATCTTCTCGCTGCCTGTGACCGGCGTGTGGGGTGAAGAAGCGTCTCGGGCAATCACTGCGATTGTCTTCGCGCCGTTGACGGAGGAATTGGCCAAGGGCCTCGCCGTCGCCGCGGTTTACCTTTGGCGCCGGCGCGAATTCGACGGCTGGGTGGACGGCATCGTATATGGCTCAACGGTGGGCTTCGGCTTCGCCTACGTCGAGAACATCATCTATTTGGCCGACACGGGCTCGCTGGAGGAATGGATCCAACTGTTCATCGTGCGCGTGATCGTATTCGGCTTCATGCACGGCTTCTACACTTCGCTCATCGGCATCGGCTTCGGCTTTGCGCGCCACGCGCCATCGCGGTCGCGTGCGCTCTGGTTCATCGCGCTCGGTTGGGGCGCAGCGATCGTCACGCATGCAATCCACAATGTATCCGTGACACTGGTTGAGGCGAGCGGCGGTTCGACGCTCTTGGTCGCTGCGCTCAACTATGGGCTTTTGATTGCGCTGATGCTTGGGCTGCGCCGGTTGAGCCTGCTCCGCGACCGCCAGATGTTCCGGACGTATCTCGCCGACGAGTCGCCGGAGGTCATCACCCCAGAAGCCTATGCCGCTCTTGTCGGTGTCCGGGCGCAGGCAGGATCGCGCGGCGCGGCGCAACTCAACGGATCGTTCTATCACCTGGCGGGTGAATTGGCGCAGCGCAAGCGACAGCTCATCGAGTATGGTGAAGGGTCAGGCGAAGAGATTGATCGCCTGCGCGATCAGCTCCGTTCGATCAGCTATCCGCAACCTCGAGCAACGTCCACACCACGCTCACTGAATGCTGCCGATCGCAACTAGAGCGGATAGGGTGGGCATCTCGCTGCCGCCGGCCGGTTCGATGGTCACGCCGGCCTGGTCGAACGCGCCGATGCGATCGGCTGCGCGCACGATCAGCTTGCCTGCGCCGTTGGCATCCACGCTGAATGTGCCCGCCGCAACTGGTTGCCCGCTGCGCAACAGCCAGAATTGATAGGTCTGGTTCGGCGCAAGCGGCGTCAGCCCGCTGACGGTTAGCAGACCGGTCGCTTCGTCCGGCGCGGCGAGGAAGGTGATCCGCGCGGCCGTCGGCGCGTTGTCGGCGATGGGCAGCGAGACGACGCGCAAGCCAGGAGACTGTAGGAGCGCCAGCTCCTGTTGCGCCTGAGTTAGCTGGCGCTGCAGCGATGCTGCCCACACGCCGAGGCCGATGGCGATCAAGATCGAGGCCGCTGCCAGCGCTGCTGTGATCGGAAAGAGCATCCGCGTCAAGCGTTCCCACACGCTAACCTCCCGGGCTGGCGCACCTCGCGCGGCCAGATCGGCGTCTACTTTGGCCATCAGCCGGCGCTTGATATATGGCGGCGGCTCGACCTCACCAGCGCTTGCATTGAGCTGATCCACCGCCGTGCGCATCTCGTCGAGCAAGGCGCGCGCGCGGGCGTCGGTTGCCAGCCGGTGCTCCACCCTGGCGCGGTCATCGGCATCCAGCGCGTTCAGCGCATACAGGGCGATCAGATCTTCGACCGGATCGGCGTTCGGTCTGGTCACATTCTCGCTTGTATCACTCATACTGCCTCACGCCTCACACATTCAAGCCGGCCAGCAGCGCCTTGAGTTTGATCAACCCTAATCGGGCGCGCGTGTGGATGGTGCCCAGCGGCTCGTTCAGTTTTTGTGCGATCTCCTGGCGCGTGTAGCCTCCAAAGTATGCCATCTCGATGACGGAACGCTGCGCCTCCGGCAATCCGGCCAGCGCTGCCTGAACCTGCTCGCTCTGCACTCTGGTCCAAACCTGATCCTGCGTGTCGGCGCTGGGATCAGGGAGCAATTGCGCTTCACGTTCCGGAGCATCTAGTTCAACGGCTGCGCCGCGGCCACGCCGCCGGCGCAATTCGTCCACTGCACAGTGGTGCACGATCGCCAGCACCCACGCGGATAGGCTGGCGCGGTTAGGGTCGTACGACTTGGCTGCCCGCCACACTCGCCAGAACGCTTCCTGGACCACGTCCTCGGCTGCGGCACGGTCGCCCACCAGCCGTATCGCCAGGCCGAAGGCTTTCGCGGCGTAGCGATCGTAGAGCCGCTCGAAGGCGTCGCGATCGCTGTGTGCGATGCGCGCTGCAAGTTCGGCGTCGCTGATCTCGCCGGACGAGCTCCTGTGCTTGGTTGATTCATCAAGCATATTGATTATTGCGCGTTGCCGGCAAGCTGCTGCGTTCGCTGCCAAATTTGCCGACACCAGTAGATACGTCGTTCAGCCGGCATCGCATTTCCAAAGGAACTTCCATTCCGGCGTGCCCAGTGCTCGTGCACTGTGCGGCGTCTGTGCTTGTCATATACGATGTCCGTCCTATTCGATCTTCACCCGAATATGCGTGTTGAAAGAGCAGGATCAGCCCTGCCTGACCAACGCTCGAATCACACGGCCAATTGTTGGTTTGCGGCGGACGGGTGTCCCGCCTAACACTACGCTTGTCAATCGCCGGCGTAGGTCGTCGCGCCGGTTCGCCATAGCCACCAGCATATTGAGCGCGACTGGACGTGCGCACCATGCGCGCACCCATATGCAGAACTCGAACAACGCCTGGAAGCGCTCGCGCAGCGCTCGGTCATAGGCGGTGTGTCGTTGCAATGTGAAGTCGCCGCGCTCGAGCATGAGGTAGGTGTGGTCGGCGGCGATACGCCCCGATTCCAGCGCATAGTCAATACCTTCGCCGGTAAGTGGGTTGACCAGTCCGGCCGCTTCGCCTACCAGCAGGATGCGCTCGCCGAAGGTCGGCGACGTCAGGAAGTCCTCGCGCAGCGGATAGCCCCGCACAGGGCCGGCCTGCTTTGCGCCCGCCAGCAACCGCTGCATCGCCGGTGACCGGCGAAACAACTCGAAGAAGCCCAACGCGGATGCTCTGCGATCGTGTTTGAAGTATCCGACGCCGATGTTGGCGGCATCCGAAGCGATGGGAAACACCCAGCCGTAACCCGGCAGCGGCGCACCGTCGAAGCGCAGCGTCCAGGCGTCCGTCAGCCCGCGAATGTGCTCGAAGTAGGCGCGTGCAGCGACGATGACCTTGGGCTGAGCGCGCAAGATGCCGGCGCGCACGAGTAGCCCGGTGTTCGCGCCGGTAGCGATCACTGCTAAGCGCGACCGAAAAGAAACGCGGCGTCCATCCCGTTCGCCGGCAATCTCAACATATGCTGCGCTGTCCAGCCCTTCGACGCGAACGGCATCCACGTGCACGCGCGGCTCGAAACGCGCGCCGCTCTGCACGGCACGTTGACGGATGCGATTGTCCAGGATCAGGCGCGGGACGACCAGAGCGTAGTCGGGCATGCCGTTGTGCAGAACCACGTCGTCGCCGGTGGCATGGCCGTTCGGCGCGAACACCTCGAAGCGCCGGATGATGTAGCCGGCACGCCGCAGGTCCTCGACCAGCCCCATGTCTTGCAGCACGCTCACCGCCCGCGGCGTCAACCCGTCGCCGCAGGTTTTGTCGCGTGGGAAGTCGGCTTTATCCACCAGCAACACGTCCACGCCGCGCTGTGCCAGGTAATGTGCCGTCGCCGAACCGCCCGGCCCGGCGCCGATGATCGCTACGTCATGCATGCTGCTGATTGAACCACGAAGTTGTTGGAACGTCTTGCGTCCTTCGTCTTGCATCTTGTGTCTGCGTCTTACGTCTTGCGCATGACGCACTTTTGGCATTATCATCTGAGCTGCGGTGAGATAGATGGCTTTCACGGTCAGCGACTTCAACGATCTGGTGCAGTTGTTGAACGCCCACCCAGAGTGGCGCGGCGAGCTGCGCCGCCTCGTGCTTAGTATGACATTCTTGAACTACCTAGGGTCGTTCATGAACTTGCCGAGGCGCAGAAGCGCACCGAGGTGCGGGTGGAAGAGCTTGCCGAGGCGCAGAAGCGCACCGAGGCGCGGGTGGACGAGCTGGCGCGCCGGATGGATGAGTTGGCGAAGCAAATGAGCGAGCTGGCCGCCGCGCAAGCAGAGATGCTTCGCGAGCAGCGGCTGATGCGCCAACAATTGGGCAGCCTCTCTAAGGACATGGCCGGCGTGAAAGGCATCGTCCTGGAACTTCGGTATCGCACCCGTGCGCACGCCTACTTCGGCACGCGCTACCGCAACCTGCGCGTAATCGAGCCATCTAACTTGGACAAGGTCGAGCAAGCGTATGAGGCCGGCCAGTTCACCGAATGCGAATGGCGCAATCTGAATAAGATTGATGTGTTGATGCGTGGCACGACCGGCGTCGGCCCCAGCAAACGAGAAGAACTGCTGGCGCTCGAAGTGTTGTGGATCATTGATGCCAGTGACATCGAACGCGCCAACGAGCGCGCTGATATTCTTCGCCGGCTTGGATACCCCGTGCAAGCCGCTGTGGGAGGGCACGATATTCTCGAAAGCGCCAAGAACCGTGCAAAGGAGCTGAACGTCCTTGTCGCGCTCGATGGAACCTTGGACAAGGACGAGGGTGAGGCATCGAACTGATGATCATCCTCGACGGCGCGATGGGCACGGAGCTGACCCGGCGCGGCGTGGATACGACGCTGCCACTGTGGTCGGCCATCGCGCTCGACGCCGCGCCGGACGTCGTCGTGCAAATTCACCGCGATTACCTCGACGCCGGTGCACAGGTCATCACCACGAACACCTTCCGCACTAACGTGCGCGCACTGGCTAAAGCCGGTATCGCCCATCGCGCACGCGAGCTGACCTTTCGGGCGGTCGAGCTGGCGCGACAAGCTGTGGCTCAATGGCGACAGGGACAAGGGGACAGGGAGACAAGGGGACGAGGAGACCTGCCCCCTGTCCGAGTCGCCGGTAGCGTCGCCCCGGTTGAGGATTGCTACTCGCCGGAGCTTGTCCCCAGCGATGCCGAGTTAGCCGAGGAGCACGCCATCCTCGCGCGCAACCTGGCCGATGCCGGCGTAGATCTGATGCTGGTCGAGACGCAGAATACGATTCGTGAGGCCGTCGCCGCGGCGCGTGCTGCCCACGCCACCGGCAAACCGTTGTGGGTGAGCTTCACGCTGGACGATGAGAATCGGCTGCTGAGCGGCGAGTCGCTGCACGACGCCGTTCGCGCCGTGCTGCCGTTCGAGCCACAGGCCGTCCTGGTCAACTGCATCCCGGTCAAACAAGTTGCCTCGGCACTGAAGCTGCTGCGCAGCGCGGCGCCGCCTCACGTCGCCATCGGCGCATATGGCAACGCCGGCCATGTGGACGAGGTGGTCGGCTGGACGTTGACGAACGCAGTTTTGCCGGAAGCGTATGCCGAAGCAACGCGCGAATGGCGCGCCCTGGGCGCGACGATCATCGGCGGCTGTTGCGGCACCACGCCGGAGCACATTCGTGCCATCGCTGCCTGCTGAAGAAACCGGGCTTCTCGAAGCAGCCTGGTTTGCATCCCCTACGCAACAGGGGTCGCGGGATAGCCGGCGCGCCTACGCGCCTCGTCCTGGATGACCTTCATCGCTGCGAGCGCGACGTGTTCCTGCCACGGCCGCGCGGCCATCTGAACGCCCACCGGCAAGCCGGCGCTGCCAATGTCCACCCGGCGCGCGGCCATGTCCACGATGTCCGGCGAAAGCGGCCTCGCGATCGCTTCTTCGCGCCGCACACGCGTCACCGGAACGACGCCCGCAGGGTAGCCCAGCAGGTTGTAGACGATGCAGTATGCGCCGCCGGTGATCAGCTCCCGGCTAGCGCCATGCGGCCAAGCAGGCGAGAAGCAGGCCGGGCTCAGCACAAGGTCCAACGGCCCGCCGTCGGCGCGATCCATCGCTGCCGCGAAGGTGCGACGATATGCCTCAGCTTCGCTTGCAAGGCGCGGTATGTCCTCGGCTGTGAAGCCAATGTTGTCGAGCTGCCGGGTGAAGTTTGCCTGGCGCATCGCGGCGAGAATCCGCCGGATGCGCCGCACCATTTGTGGCGAGCGCTGCGCTAGCCAATACAACAACGCGAGCTGCGGCTCGGGCTTATCGTGTGCCAGGGCGGCACGAAAGACCGGCGCGCCGTTGGCGGTGAGCAGGCGTACATAGAGGGCTTCGGCCTGGCGCAGGTCGGGCGGTTCCCATTCGGTAACACACGCGCCGGCAGCGCGCAGCATATCCGCTGCTTCGCGCACGGCGCGGGCGACGGCGGGCGAGGGGCGCATCAGCCCATCATGCGTAAAGACCCCAACGCGCAGCTTCGAGACATCCACCGCTGCGGGGTCGCCCAGTGGTTGTGGCGATGGCAGGCGTGGGTGAGACAAAGCGCCGATCAGCCGCAGTGCCAAAGCGAGGTCGGCCACGTCGCGCGCCATCGGCCCGACGACGCATGTGATCGGCCCGAACTCGAACGCCAGGTCAGAGAATCGGCTGTAGTCGTGCGTGCGCAGCGACGTGGGTTTGAGGCTGGTGATGCCACAGAAGTGAGCCGGCAGGCGCAGGCTGCCGCCGATGTCCGTGCCCAGGCCGAGGGGCGAACCGCTGGCGGCGATGATCGCGGCCTCGCCACCGCTGCTACCGCCCGGCGTGCGCGTCGCGTCCCAGGGGTTGTTCGTCCGCCCGTAGAGCGCGTTGCTGCTCTCGTTGTAGATCAGCGCCTGCGGCACATTGGTCTTGCCGAGCACGATCGCGCCGCACTCGATCAGGCGTTGGACGTAGCGGTCGTTGGCTTGCGGAATGTCGCTGCGCCGCGAGGGCATGCCGAATGTGCTCGGCGTACCCACAAGGTCGAGGCACTCCTTGATGGTGATCGGTACGCCGTGTAGGGGTGGTAAAGGCTCGCCGCGTGCGCGCCGGGCGTCGGCTTCGTTCGCCTCGCGCAGCGCCTGGTCGAACCGCCGGACGACGACGGCGTTGATCTTAGAGTTGACCTCCTCGATGCGAGCGATGTGCGCCTGGGTGACCTCGACGGAAGAGACCTCGCCGCGCGCGATCAATTTCGCCAGTTGGACGGCAGAGAGACGAATGAGCGTGCTCGCCGGTGCGTGCGCCATGCCGGCAATCATGAATGCACCTCCGAGCACGCGCAAGCGCGATGTGCGAGTGCGCAGCAACTCGTCGCTTCATACAAAAACGGCCTTGAGCCGTAGCGAGGCTCAAGGCCGCCTATGCCGAGCACGCCGGAGGCTCAAATCGCAAGTAGCAGATGCGCTACGATCAGCACGGCTGCCACCAGCAACGCGCCGACCAACCCGACGGCCAAATTGCTCAGCCCGGCTCGGCACTCCTCCGTGATCGGCAATCGCTCCTCGGCGTCGGCGCGATAGCTCGTCAGCGCGTAGCGCTGCGTATCGGAACCGGTTGTGGAATTGAGCATATCCCCTCCTGTCGCATCCGAACGATCTTCATCATCCCCCGATTCTCGCGGTTTCGACCCGATAGTCGCACGTCAGCCCAAAATCATCACGCCTGAAGTCGAGGTTTTCCGCTCTTAAGTAAAAATAGCTCCGCTAACTTAGACCCGTTGGAACGCCGGCGAAGCCGGTGCTGAGAATCCGGCCTTGCGTATACTTCGCCGGTGCGACACATACAAATCCTGACGATAAGGAAGCATCACTCATGGGACTACTCACCGGCAAGACCGCGCTGATCTTCGGCGTCGCCAACGACCACAGCATCGCCTGGGGCATCGCGAAGGCCTTCCACCGCGAGGGCGCGACGCTCGGCTTCAGCTATGCGGGGGAGAAACTCGAACGGCGCGTGCGCCCGCTGGCTGAATCCCTCGGCTCCGATTGGATCGAGCCGTGCGACGTGAGCAAGGACGAGGAGATCGCAACGGTGATGGAGAAGGCCAAAGCGCGCTTCGGCGCGATTGACATCTTGGTGCACTCGATCGCCTTTGCCAATCGCGAGGACCTGACCGGCCCCTACCTCAACGTCACCCGCCAAGGTTTCATGACCGCCATGGACATCAGCGTGTATTCGTTCACCGCGCTGGCCCGCGCCGCCGCGCCGTTGATGCGGCCAAACGGTGCGCTGCTCACGATGACCTATATCGGCTCGCAGCGCGCCGTGCCGCACTACAACGTGATGGGCGTGGCCAAGGCCGCGCTGGAGGCGAGCGTCCGCTATCTGGCCGCCGATCTCGGCGCCGATGAGCGGCGCATCCGCGTCAACGCCATCTCCGCCGGGCCGATTCGCACGCTGGCCGTCGCCGGCATCGCCGGTTCGCGTGCGCTCATCAACGAGTTCAGCAAGGTCAGCCTGCTGCGCCGCAACATCACCATCGAGGACGTGGGCAACGCGGCTGCCTACCTGTGTTCCGACCTTGCTGCCGGCGTCACCGGCGAGGTGCACTACGTGGATGCTGGCTTCAACGTCGGCTTCCCGCTAGGCGGCGACGACGCCGGCGGATGAAGCCTCGCCCGCTGTCCTCGCGCCCGTTTGCCTCAACGCGCGCCGTCGGTACAATTCCAGAGGTTACGCTCGCAATAATTCATACGACATCCTTCGAAACAGGAGAGCATCGGTGATGAAAACCAAACTGCACGTGCGCGCGTTGTCGGCCCTAGTGCTGGCTTCATTAGCCCTGACGGGCTGCGGCGGAGGCGGTCCCTTCCGGTTGGTCTTCCCTCGCATCTTCGTAGAAGTAGATAAGGAGGGCTTCCCCACTGTCGCCGGCATCAATCCCGGCATGTTGCGCTTCTTCGGCGTGGATCCCAATCAATTCAAGCTCGATCCGGCGACCGTGAGCAAGCTGACCGACTCCAACCTGCAACACGTCGAGTTGCTCTTCCGAAACGACGGCCTGTATTGGTGGGCGAACGGCAAGGCGCTTGTCCCGCTCACCTGGGACGACGCCTCGTTTGACAACACAAAGGACCTGGTCACCCGCTTCGTCAAGTTGGACGAAGCCACCAGCGGCGTATTGAATAACGTGCTCCTGCCGGCGGCACGCAGCATGGAGCAAAACGTCATCATTCGCTTCCCGATCAAGGACGGCCAGGCCGAGATTCCGCTGCGCGAGATGGGCGGGCCGCTGCCCGAGCCGGGCGCGGCAGTAGATCCTTCCCTCATCGGCGGCTTGCGCCTGACGTTCGACGACGCCGGCATCCCCTCCATCGCCGGCGTGTCGTTCAGCGAGATCGAGAAGCTGGCCGGCGCCGACCTCAGCTCCGCCAAGCTGCCGCCCGACACGGTTCAACAGATGAAGGACGCCGGCATCCAGCACGTCACCATTCGCACCACGCCCGAGGGCATCAAGGTCTGGTCGAACGACAAACCGTTGCCGACTCTGCGCTGGAGTGAGGAGACGCTGACCAACACTGCCGATACGCTGGCCAGCCTGGAGCTGATCGAGCCGGCGCTGGGCACCGTGATCAAGCAGTTCCTGCCCTATCTGAACCGCGCCGACGTGGATCTCGTCCTCAAGTTCCCGACCGGCGGCGCTGCGCCGATCCCCGAGCCGGCGCGATAGCAGCTCGATGAGCTCTGAATTTGGGAAGCCCCCAGCGATGACTGGGGGCTTTGTGTTTACGGGTCCAGTGTGCCCTCGCGCAAATCAGCCGGAAGTGGGGTGGGGCGCTCGCACGTGCTTTCGAGTAGGATGTGCCGGCCCTCCGCCGAGGCCTCGTGGATGGCGTGCATGATGTCGAGCACGTGATAGGTCAACTCGCCGCTGGCGCGGTGCGCGCGCCCGGACTGCAGGGCATAGGCCATGTCGGCCACGCCCAGGCCGCGCGATTGCTGGCTGTAGGGGTGCGTGAGTGGCACGTCCGTCCACTCCTTCTCGCCGGCCCTTGCAACGCGCACCGGCCCGCCGAACGTGTTCGGGTCGGGCACCTGCAGCGACCCCTCGCTGCCGTAGATCTCGATGCAGGGCATCGAGTGTTTCCACACGTCGAAGCTGGTGACGAGCGTGCCGATTGCGCCGGATGCGAAGTCGAGCACGCCGGCGACGTGCGTCGGCACGCGCACGGTGATCTTTTGCCCATACTTCGGCTGGCTGGTGATCGTACGCTCGGGGAAGGTAACGCGCGCCGAACCGGTGACGCGCTGCACCGGTCCGATCAGCGTCACCAGCGCAGTCAGGTAATATGGCCCCATGTCGAACATCGGGCCGCCGCCGGGCTGGTAGTAGAACTCCGGGTCGGGATGCCAGCTCTCGTGGCCGTGACACAGCATGAACGCCGCCGCCGCGATTGGCTGGCCGATGGCGCCGTCGTCAATCAGCTTGCGGCAGGTCTGGATGCCCGCGCCCATGAACGTGTCCGGCGCGCCGCCGACGCGTAAACCTCTCGCTTCGGCGAGGGCGAGCATGCGCCGGGCCTCTTCGCGGCTGAGCGCCAGCGGCTTCTCGTTGTACACGCTCTTGCCGGCTTCTAGCGCGGCGATGCCGATCTCGCCGTGCGCCTTGGGGATGGTCAGGTTGATGATGATCTGCACATCGGGATGTGCCAAGAGCGCCTCGACGCCGAAGGCGCGCGTGCCGAACTCGCGCGCGCGGGCTTCGGCGCGCGCCATGTCGAGGTCGGCGCAGCCGACGAGGTTGAGGATTTCGAGCGACTTGCAGGCGCGGAAGTACACTGGGCTAATGTTGCCGCAGCCGATGATGCCAACGTTGACTTGGGTGGTCATAGGGATTCGCGTCGTGATTGAGGTTGTGTGCGGCAGCCATTATCCATCATGGGCCTAGGTTTGCTGTGGGCAGCACGGTCATCGCCGCCGCTGCCGCCAACGTGAGCGCGCTGACCGCTGCCTCGGCTGCAATGCTGATGCGAAAGCGGCGGGCGGCGTCGTATGCAGATTGCGCCCGCGCGCGCCACGCGCGAAGCTGTGGGCTGATGACGAACTGGTGAAATGCGCCGAAGCCGATCAGCACGGCGAAGAGGCCGGTCTTGACCAGCAGCGCGCGGCCGTAGTCGGTGTTGAGCAGCGCCTCGAAGCTGCCGACGAAGCTGGCGCTCTGCATGATGCCGGTCAAACCGACCACCAGCACCGACAGGATGGCCAGCGGCGAGAACTTCTCGATCGTCGCGCCGAGGTCGCTCAACAACTGGCTCTGGCGCAGCGCGACCGGCACGAGCACGATCGCGAAGTAAGCGACGCCGCCCAACCACACTGCGGCGAACGTGAAGTGAATCCAATCGGCGAGCACCGGCAACACCCATTCCGGCCGCGACGCGCTGCGGCTCGACAGGCTTTGCGTAAGGATCAACGCAGCGCTCGCAGCGACCAAGATGCGCGGTTCGTCGCGCTCGTTGCGCAGCACGAGCGCCATCCCACCCAACAACGCCAATTGCACTGCAAACAGGACGGCATCCCTCGTCGCTTCGGCGCCATCGAGGAGGCGCACGACGAACTCTAAAGCGAACGCGACGGCGGCGAGCAGCATAGCCCACCGCATCAGACGAACGCGCGCCGGCGCTGCTTCCGCGCGCAGCGCTGCTGTTGCCTTCGTGCGCATCACCAACGGCGCAAAGGCGACCGCGCCGGCCAGCAGGACGAGGGCAGCGAAGACGAACCAACGCACCAGCAGGCTCATTTGTGCGCCACCACCCCAAACGCCTCCGGCCTAGGCGTGACCTGCTGAAAGCCGGCGCGCTTCAGGCGCTCGACGACGCCGCGCGCCGTACGGCTTCCGGAGGCGCTGTCCAGATCACCGATGTAATGAAACAGCCGGCCGCCCGGCTTGAGCACGCGGAACAATTCCGCATAGAAGTCGGCGGAATACAGCTCGCCGGCCAGCGCGAAGGCAGGCGGATCGTGAATGACGCGCGAGAAGTGCGCGTCGGCGAAGCGCCGCACCTCGTCGTAGCTGTCGCCGATGATGCGCGTGATCTTCGGCTCGTCGAACAGCGGCTGCGACCATGGGTTGAGCTGCGCGATCTCCTGCGCCGCCGGGTCGAGTTCGATGGTGATTACTTCGTCGGCAATTTTGGCCGCCTCGATGGCGGTGTAGCCTAAGCCGGTGCACGTATCCAGCACGCGCCCGCGCGTCAGCGACGCGGCTTTGATCTTCGCCAGCGTGTCGCGATACGGATCGGTGTCCTTGATGCGGTGCATCGGCAGGCCGGAGATCAGCATCGTTGGCGCGAGCGGCGTCGGATACAGGCTGTAGGTGCGTCCGGTCGCTTGGGAGTAAGTTTGAATTTTCTCCGCGCCGTCGCCGATGCGATAGCAGCCACTCTCCGATGCCGCGATCTGCTCAATGATGGGCCAGGCGATCCGCCGTCCGTCGGGCAGGGTAATGCCGCCAGCGTCCAGCGTCACGTCGCAGTGCGAACGATTGAGGTCGAGCGAGGTACGCGCTATGGATTGACCGGCGCGTCGGGCTTCGAGCAGCGGCCGGGCCTGATAGTGCGAAAGCACGATGAAACCGAGTGGCATCGGGGCGGAGTGTATCGCAGCGCGACATGCGCTTTACGCTTCACGTCTTGCGTCTTACGTCCTGCGTCGTGCGTCGTGCGTCGCGCGTCCTGCGTTTTTGCAACTTCTGCGATACTTTGCCTGCGACATATGGCCAACACAACATTCCTCGTCACCGGCGCGCTGGGCTGCATCGGCGCGTGGACGGTGCGCAATTTGGTGCAGGTGGGTGTGCGCGTCGTGGTGTTCGACCTGGGCAGCGACCTGCGCCGTTTGAAGCTGATCATGACCGATGACGAACTCGCGCGCGTGACGTTCGTGCGCGGGGACATCACCGACTTCTCGCAAGTCGAGAAAGCAATGAATGAGTACGACATCACGCACGTCATCCACCTGGCCGGCCTGCAGGTGCCGTTCTGCCGCGCCAACCCGGTGCTCGGCGCGCAGGTCAACGTGGTCGGTACGGTCAACGTGTTCGAGGCAGCGCGGCGGCGCGAAGGGCGCACGCAGCGCATCGTCTATGCCAGCAGCGCGGCGGTCTACGACGTGGACGACGCCAAGCCAGGCGAGCCGGTGCCGCACGACGCCGCCGGCCATCCGGCTACGCTCTACGGCGTCTACAAGCTGGCCAACGAGGGCACGGCGCGCGTGTACTGGAAGGAGAACAAGCTGCCCTCGATCGGCCTGCGGCCGTACGTCGTATTTGGGCCGGGGCGCGACCAGGGCTTGACCTCTGCGCCGACCAAAGCGATGTTCGCTGCGGCGGTGGGCCGGCCGTATCACATCCCGTATGGCGGTCGCGCCGATTACGAGTACGCCGACGACACGGCCAAGACGTTCATCGCCTGTGCGACGATCCCGTTCGAGGGCGCAGCGGTCTATAACACGCCGGGCATCGTGCTGAGCATGCGGGAGGTCGTGGCGGCGATCGAGCAGGCGGCGCCGGAGCTGCGTGGTCGGATCACCTTCGACGACAAGCCGCTGCCCTTCCCCGAGGAGATGGATGGATCGCCGCTGGAGCGGTTGCTCGCGCCGGTGGGCGGCGTGCCGCGCAAGCCGTTCGCCGAGGCAGTGGCAGAGACGATTGCCATCTTCAAACAGGCGGTAGCCGATGGGCGGATGGCGAGTGATGAGATGTTGAGGTAGTCGGAGCAATTCCCCGAACTGTCAGCGGCTGTACTGCTCCGACGAGAGGATAACGTCAGCATGTGTGCGTCCAGAGAGTGCATACTCGCGCGCCAATTTCAGGTAATCGCCGGCGTTGCAGGACAAAATCGCCATGCCGCGGGATGTTGCGTAAGCGAGCTGTGATGTGTCGTCTGCGCCTAATGCCAATTGCGTAGCCAACCTGGGCTAATTCGCCTTCAAACGACATGTGCATGTCATTCCCGCGAAAGCGGGAATCCAGCCACGCATAGCCTCTGGATGCCCGCGTTCGCGGGCATGACATACCTGCGGTTCTATAAGTTGGCAGCGCACACGGGTACAGAACGGCGTCCGGGGCACGGAACGACGTCCCGTGCCCTACCGTGCGATGGTTTGCCCCTATCCGCGAATGCACCCACGCACCCAGCCACACGCGCAGTAGCGTAGAATTGACACGCCAGGCTTCCAATCCTCAAACCACAACCCATGAGCGACCGAACTTTCGGCTTCAACACCCTCGCCCTGCACGCGGGGCAGCGACCCGATCCGGCCACCGGCGCGCGCGCCATGCCGATCTACCAGACCACTAGCTACGTCTTCGACGATACCGATCACGCGGCAGCGCTGTTCGCCTTGCAACGCTTCGGCAACATCTACACCCGCATCATGAATCCGACGACCGCTGCGTTCGAGGAACGCATGGCGGCGCTGGAAGGCGGGCGGGGCGCGCTGGCCACCGGCAGCGGGCAGGCCGCGCAGTTCATCGCGCTGTTCACGCTGCTGCAAGAAGGCGACGAAATCGTCGCTGCCAACACGCTCTACGGCGGCACATACACCCAGCTCGACATCAGCTTCCGCAAGATGGGCATCCACACCACCTTCGTGGATCCCAGCGACCCGGAGAACTTCCGCAAAGCCATCACCCCGCGCACCAAGGCGCTCTACGGCGAGACGATCGGGAATCCACTCATCAACGTGCTCGACATCGAAGCCGTGGCAAAGATCGCGCACGATCACGGCCTGCCGCTGATCGTGGATAACACGTTTGCCACGCCCTATCTGTGCCGGCCGATTGAATGGGGCGCGGACATCGTGGTGCACAGCGCCACCAAGTTCATCGGCGGGCACGGCACCAGCATCGGCGGCGTGATTGTGGACGGCGGCAAATTCGACTGGGGCAACGGCAAGTTCCCCGGCTTGACCGAGCCGAGCAAGGGCTACCATGGCGTGCGCTTCTGGGAGACTTTCGGCGACTTCGCCTTCATCATGAAAGCGCGCGTCGAGTCGTTGCGGGACATGGGGCCGGCGCTCAGCCCGTTCAACGCATTCCTGTTCCTCCAAGGGCTGGAGACGCTCGGCGTCCGCATGCGCGAGCATGTGAAGAACGCGCTCGCCGTAGCCGAGCACCTGGCGCAACACGCGGCCGTGACGTGGGTGAATTACCCGTCGCTGCCCGGCAACCGCTACTACGACCTCGCGCAGAAGTATCTGCCCAAGGGCGCCGGCGCGGTGTTCACCTTCGGCATTCGCGGCGGCTTCGACGCTGCGCGCACGTTCATCGAACGCCTGGAGTTATTCAGCCATCTGGCCAACGTCGGCGATGCCAAGTCGCTCGTCATCCATCCCGCCAGCACTACGCACGCGCAGCTCAGCGAGGAGGAGCAGCGCGCCGGCGGCATCACGCCCGACATGATCCGGCTCTCGATCGGCCTCGAGGACGTGGAAGACTTGATCTGGGACCTTGATCAGGCGCTGGAGAAATCGCAGACCGAAGCGCCGCGACTACGCCTGTTCTCCACCAACGGGCACGCGAACCCGCTTGCGTGCGAAGTTCCCTCGCGCAAGTAATGAGCGCACGCCGGTCATGGCTAAACTGATCCAGACGCCCGCCGAAGCGTTCGGCTTGCTGCAGCAGTACCGGCGCATCGCAATGGTTGGGCTGAGCGGTAACCCCTTCCGCCCCAGCCACTTCGCTGCCGTGTATATGCTGGCCGAGGGCTACGAGATCATCCCGGTCAACCCGCGCGAGCGCGAGATTCTAGGGCGCAGGTGCTATCCCTCGCTGACCGAAGCAGCACAGGACCATGCTATCGAGATCGTGGACATCTTCCGCAACCCGAAGGATGTGCCGCCCATCGTCGAAGAGGCGATCGCCATCGGCGCGAAAGTGGTGTGGATGCAGCTCGGCGTCGTTAACGAGGCGGCGGCGCAGCGCGCGATCGAAGCCGGCCTGGACGTGGTGATGGATCGCTGCGTCAAGCTGGAGCACGCGCGCTTCTGCGGCGGCCAGAACCTGATCGGCCTGAACACCGGCGTGATCAGCGCAAAACGGCTGCGGCCGAGGTGACCGGCACACGCAATTCTGCCCGGCGACTCAAAGTCACGAGCAACGCAGGGTCCGCTGTCGCGGGATTAGGTCGTCCAGCCGATGAGGGGCGACTCCGCGCTGTGGAGCTCACGCTTGTTAGCCTGCGCTCCACTTGGGGTTATCTTCTTGGCTCAATATGAGCATACAGCCAATCCGTCAATCCTTCACGTTTCATCTCGCCCGATGCAATTCGGAGTATCACTCTTTCTTGTTCGTCCACCGTCGCGCGAATTTCATATCCATTCAACACAAGAAACGTTTCCATTGCAGCATGCGCTGTTCGCTTGTTGCCGTCTACAAATGGATGATTCTGAATGAGGGAAAAGGCCAGTGTTGCTGCTTTCTCAACAATCGTTGGATAAAGCTCTTCTCCATCGAAAGTCATGCGTGGCTGTGCCACTGCCGACTCTAATGCGCCCAAATCGCGAATGCCTGCTATGCCGCCTGATTGTTGCATCACACGTTTATAGATCTCCAACACCTCACGTAAGGTCAGATAGCGCATTATGCTAACCGCCGATAGAGTTCAGCATTCTTTCGCAACACATACTCCAATGCCTTTCGAAACTCTTCTTCGGGACGAGCAAGCAATTCTTCAATGCTAACGCGCACTAACTCTTCGGGGGCTACTTGAAAATGTATGGCCATCTCTTGCAACTTCTGCAAATGGTCATCAGACAAGGCGATGGTAATGGTGCTCATCTCGTTTCAACTCCTGTTTGCCGCAGGGCCTTGGCGCTCGGGACGCAGGCTAATCTATGTTAGCCCCGCCGATGCTCTTCTACGGCAACCTCATTGAATTTTGCAGGATAGGTTCTTAGCTATGCCTATCATTTAGGCCGAAGTGCCTGTCCGCCATTCGCATCTACGCGCCGGCCGGTGAATGCGCCTCTTCGGATGCGTGTGCTTCGGGTGGCTCCGGCGTCGTTTCGCCCGTGCCGTTCAATGGCGGCGCCGGTGCTTCGGCCGATGCGCCGCTCCGCGCGGTGAACGCCGCGATCAGCTCGCGCCAGCGCTCGTCGAGGCCGTCGTCGGTGACGCCGTAGAACACCACGACTTTGCCGCTGGCGTCGCGGATCGCCAGGTCGGAGCGCATCTTGCCGGCGCGCATCTCTCGTGTGAGCACCGCGCGGTCGCCTTGCCACTCGATCTCCTCCGGCCCGCTCGGATGATCCGCGAACTGGGTGATGGCATAGTGCCACAGGTCGCGCGCGCTCTTCATCGTCACATTGCGGATGACCGAGTTGTTGCGCAGGTCGCGCACGGTGAAATAGACCACGCCGTTGCGCTCCTCCATTGAGAGCACTTGCACGCCGGTCTTCGGCGTGCCGGGAAGGGCGGATGCGCCGTTCTCCACCGGCAGCGGCTGCGCTGCAATCGTCACGGGCGCCGGCTCGGTTGGCTTCGGCTTATCTTGGCGCTCGCGCGGCGGTTGCGGCTGCGGTTTGGCAGACGGTTGACTCTGCTGCGGCAGGCGCTGTTTCGGCTGCTGTGGCTGCTGTTGTGGTTGCGGCTGAGGTTTGCGTTGTTCAGGTTGGCGTCGCTCCGGCTGCGGTTGCGGCGGTCGCTGTGGGCGACGTTCGGGTTGCTGCGGCTGAGCAAGCGGGCGTTGCTCCTGGGGTTGCGGCTTTTCATAGCCGCGCCGGGCAATCGCCACGATCTCGTCGCGCGTCGCCGGCCGGCTCTCCGCACCCGAGCGCACGAAGAAGCGATCGCCGTCCAGCACGTAGGGCGCATCTTCGCCGCACGGCACTTGGATTTGCAGCACGTCGGCGCCGTCCAGCGTGCGCACCTGTACCGGCGCCAGGAGCCGCGGGGCGATGCGCTTCTCCATCTCGAGCGACAACTTGTGCACTACATCGTGCGCATCGGATATGCCAGAGGCTTTCTTGTTGGGCTTGGCATCGCAGCCGATGAAGATGTTGCCGCCTTCGCCGTTGGCCATGGCGCAGATGTCGCGCAGCACCGCCTCGAACCGGTCGCCGCGCTTGGGCAACGACGCGTGAAAGGCAGCCGTCGCGCTCGGGCCGCGCTCGCGCGCTTTCACCAACTCATCCTCGGGCAGATCCAGCACATCGAAGACCGGCCGCACACGACCGAAGTCTTGGCTGAGGAAGACGTTGCGCAGTGCCTCGAAGCTCACCTCGTCGAGCTGGATCTCCGTGGCGCGTTCGCCCACGCCCAGCCGCTTGGCGTTCTCCTTGGAGACGGTCAGCCGGTGGGCGTCGCTACCCTGAATGGCGAACATGCGGCGCGGATATTCCGGCTTGATGCCGGTGAACAGGTGCGCGCTCGAATAGCGCCCCCGGTCGAGGTCGGTGAACTCGATGGCGTGCAGGTGAGGGTCTTGCGTGAAGGCGATGCGCGTTTGGCCGCCCAGGTTGAGCCCGCGCATGGCGACGCCGTTGGATGAATTGGCGTGCGCCGCGATGGCGATGCCGCCGGCTTCGTCAATCGCCTCGTAGGCCTGCAAGACGTCGCTGGTGGCGCCGGCTTCGGTCAGGCCCTTGTCCAGCGCATGGCCCGGCACGCGCAGATCCATCAGCACGCGCTCGATGTCGCGCAGCGGCTTATCCGGCGCGAAGATGCCCAGGATGTGGAATCCAAACGTCGCCGTGAATTCGAACCCCGGCAGCACCAGGATCTTCTTCAGCAGGCGGCGATACTCGTTCAAGCGGGCCAGCTCGTCCGGGCGGATGCGGTCGAGCTTCTCGAGATATTCGAGGTGCTCGATCTCGTTCATCATGTTGCGGTAGCCGTTCACCGTGTTGTGATCGGTGAAAGCGATGATGCTGAGGCCGCGCCGCTCGGCTTGCTTCAGGATGTCGAGATAGGTCCTGCCCGGCTCCTCGTAATCGTGCGAAGCCGGCGTGTGGATGTGCAAGTCAACGCGCTTCCACGAGCCATCGGATGGCGACGCAGGCGACTGGGGTTTTGCCTCGGATGCGCTTCCGGCGGCCTTGCTCGTGCGGTTGTTCCGGCGCGATGATGAACTTCGCGTGGCTTGAGCTTTGGACTTCTTCTCGGATTTGGTATTCGTCGTTCTCGTCGTCTTGTCGTGCTGCGATTCTTCCGACACTACGGCAGTGGCTTCTTTCTTCTTTCTAGCCATACAAAGCAATTACAAATATGCAACTCAAAATACAGGCGCCGACACAATTCAGAGGGAACACAGCCCAAAATCAAATTCGCCGGTGAGCCTGAAATCCTCGACCACATTCGACCTCAGCGAGATGAGCGATGGCTGAGCGAGCGAATATGGTTCTTCACCCGCATTATACATATCGCCTGTATCCTATTCACCAAACGAAACGGGTGCACTTACCAAAGTAGGGCACGGGTAGGCGTGACCCTTGTGGTCATCCGCAACATACCCGAACGGACGGCCGTGCAGGGCTGCCTTGCAAGAGAGTGCACCCTTCACCGGACGAAGCGGCTGGACGCTGGCGGGTCGTCCGGGGTGCGAAGCACAGGAGGACACATGCGCACTAAGATCGTCTGCACCATCGGGCCGGCGAGCGAGGACGAAGCGGTCTTGCGCGGCATGATCCGCGCCGGCATGCACGTGGCGCGGTTGAACTTCTCGCATGGCAGCCGGGCCGACCATGAGCGGCGTATTGCCCTGGTGCGCCGGGTGGCTACCGAGGAGCGCGCCAGCGTCGCTCTGATGGGCGACCTGCAGGGCCCGAAGTTTCGCATCGGCCGGCTGACCGGCCAGGGCATCGAGCTGAGACGCGACCAACAGGTCATCCTCAGCGACCATCCCAACGGCGCGGCCATCCCCCTGCCGCATCCCGATCTACTGGCCGCCATCCAGGTGGGGCAGCGCGTGCTGATTGACGATGGCGCGATGGCACTACTCGTCACGCATCGCGTTGACGAGACCACCATCGCGTGTAGCGTGCTCAACGGCGGGCTGCTCACATCGAATAAGGGCGTGAGCGTGCCCGGCCTGAAGATCGCCACGTCGGCGCTCACGCCCAAAGACCGCGACGATGTGCAGTTTGCCATCGCGCAGCGCATAGACGCGCTGGCGATGTCGTTCGTGCGCAGCGCCGAAGACGTGCGCGAGCTGCGCCGGCTCATCCACGACTCGGGCGGCGATCAGCTCATCGTCGCCAAAATCGAAAAGCCCGAAGCGCTGGACGACCTGCCGAACATCGTGCGCGCGAGCGACGCCGTCATGGTGGCGCGCGGCGACTTGGGCGTGGAAGCGGCGCCGGAGGAAGTGCCGTTCTACCAGAAGCGCATCATCCTGACCTGCCTGCGCGCCGGAAAGCCGGTCATCACCGCTACGCAAATGTTGCAGAGCATGATCACCTCGCCGCAGCCGACGCGCGCCGAGGCCAGCGATGTGGCCAACGCCGTGCTGGACGGCACCGACGCGGTGATGCTGAGCGGCGAGACGGCGGTGGGCGAATTTCCCGTGCAAGCCGTAGAAGCGATGGCACGCATCGCCGCGCGCGCCGAAGCGAGCATCATCTACCGGCCGGGTGCGCTGCTCGCAGAAGTGCGCGACGCGCTGGCCGACGACGACACCACCGACCACAAGACCGACGCCATCACCACTGCCGCCGTGCGCATCGCCGAGACGATCGGTGCGAAGGCCATCGTGTGCGCGTCGGCATCCGGGTTCACGGCGCGCATGATCGCACGGCATCGCCCTGCCGTGCCGATCGTGTGCCTGACGCCACACGAACGCACCAAGCGCTACAGCGCGTTCATGTGGGGCGTGCAAGCGGTGATCGCGGAGACGCGCAAAACGGATGCCGACACGCTGTTCGAGGCGGCATGCGACGCAGCGCAATGGCTGGGCTGTGCACAACCCGGCGATACGATCGTCGTGACTGCCGGCTTGCCGCTGGGCAGCGGATCGGGGCACACCAACGTCATCCGGCTGATGGAAGTACGGGCGTAGGGTGCATTCTTGTAGGGGCCGTTGCGCGGCGATTGGAAATCGCGCGCTACCCAGCGCGAAGTCGCCCTTCAGCAACCGGCGATCCCATCTGCGGAGACGGACTTTGCCCGGCGTTGTCCACGACTCTGAGTCGCTGGGCAGAATCGCATAGGCGCCTCCGCTACAATGGCGCGGCTCGTCATGCGCACCACTGCTTCGCTGTTCATCCTCGGATGCTATGCCTTCGTCAGCCTCGGCGCGAGCGCGGCGCTGATCGGTCCGGCGCTGCCTACACTGGCGGCCAAGGCCAACACCGGCCTCGACCGTACCGGCCTGGTCTTCGTCTCGATGTCGCTGGGCTACCTCACGTCGGCGCCGATCATCAACACGCTGGGCGCGCGCATGGGCACGCGCAACATGCTCACCGTCAGCCCGTTGGTGGTCATCGGCAGCATGGCGCTGCTGGCGCTCGGCGCGCACCTGAACGTCTTCTTCATTGCGACGTATCTGCTCGGCCTGGGCCAGTCGGGCACGCAGGTGGCCTACAACGCCATGTTCGGCATGCAACAAGGGCGCGAGCGCGCGTCGGCAGTGCTCAACCGGCTTAACGCGTTCTTCGGCATCGGCGCGCTCATCGGGCCGCTGTTGGTCTCGGCGAGCTACGTCCTCATCAACGAGGCGACGCTGGCGTTTTGGATTGCTGCGGCGATGGCGCTGCCGCTCACGCTGGGCGCGCTGTGGGCGCGCGACGGGCTGCGCCAGCCGCCGGCAGCGCGCTCGGCAGCGCCGGAAGGTAGCGCAGCGCGCCGCCTGTTGGCCTCGCCGGTCGCATGGGGGCTGTGTGTGGTGATGGGGCTCTACGTCGGCTGCGAAGTTGCGTTCAGCGGCTGGGCGACCGAATTCACCAGCCGCACGACGGGCATGAGCACGGCGCAAGCCGCGATCGTGGTGAGCATCTTCTGGGCGGCGTTGGCGCTCAGCCGCTACTTTACGAACGTGATCGTCAGCCGCGTGCCGTCCGTCACGTTGGTCAGCTTGCTCTTCGGATTGGCCATCGCTGGGCTGGGTGTGATGCTGCTGGCCGGGCAGGTGAGCGCTGCGGCATGGCTGGGGGCGTTTGCAGTGGGCGCCGGCTTCGGCCCGATCTACCCTACGCTCATCGCCGTCGGCATCCAGCGTTTCCCATTCGCCGCGCGGATGATTGCCAGCGTGCTGACCAGCACAGGCTCGATCGGCGCGCTCTTCCTGCCGGCGCTGACGGGCTTCGCGATGAGCGCGCCGGCGCTCGGCGCAGCCGGCGCATGGGTGATGCTGGCTGGGCTGCTGGCGCTCGTCATCGGTCTGTGGCAGCTTACGCGCCGCGCCCTAGCGCGCGAGGATACGGCGCTGGAGCAGACGATGCGCCTTACCCGCCCCTGTTAGAATCCGCGCGCAAATTCGTGCTCGTTGGAGTGCGCGCAGCGGTGTGTCTCTCGCTCGCGCTTGTGGAGATGACATGGCGATTACCGAGAAGGAAGTGATGTCCGCGCTCTCGCGCGTGATCGAACCCGAGTTGCATCGAGACCTGGTCTCGTTGAACATGATCAAGGATCTGCAGATCCGCGGGAACGACGTCTCATTCAAGATCGAGCTGACGACGCCGGCCTGTCCCCTAAAGGACGTGATGGATAAGGCGGCGCGCGCCGAGCTGAACAAGATTCCCGGTATCGGCAAGATCGAGATTGGCTGGACCAGCAACGTAGCCGCCAACGCCCGCATGCGCAGCGCGCTCAACGTGCCGATCAAGAACATCATCGCCGTGGCCAGCGGCAAGGGCGGCGTGGGCAAGACCACGATCGCCGTGAACTTGGCGATTGCGCTCGGCCAGACCGGCGCGAAGGTCGGCTTGCTTGACAACGATGTATACGGCCCGAACGTGCCGCTGATGGTCGGCCTGCCGACGGCCGAGCTGCTGCCGGACGGGCGCGCCATGCCCAGCGTGGCCCAGCAAAACGGCAAGCTCATCCCGGAGGAGAAGTTCGGGATCAAGATCTTCAGCATCGGCTTCATCTATCCTGCCGAGTCGCCGCTGGTGTGGCGCGGGCCGATGCTGCACAGCGCCATCCGGCAGTTCTTGCAGGACGTCGCATGGGGCGACCTGGATTACCTGATCGTGGACATGCCGCCTGGCACGGGCGATGCGCAGCTTTCGCTGGCGCAGACGGTGCAAGGCGTGATGGGCATCATCGTCACGACGCCGCAACTGGTCTCGATGGGCGACGCGCTCAAGGGCCTGGCGACGTTCGAGCAGCTCAAAGTTCCCATCATCGGCGTGATCGAGAACATGGGACCGTATACCGACCCGGCTACGGGCAAAAAGGTCGCCTTGTTCGGCGAGGGCGGCGGCGAGCGACTGGCGGCCATGAAGAAGGTGCCCTTCCTGGGCAGCGTGCCGCTCGACCCGGCCATCCGCATCGGCGGCGACAGCGGCCGGCCGATCGTCGCAGCCTATCCCGATAGCGAAGCGGCCAAGCGGCTCACCGAGATCGCCAAGCTGGTCGCGGCACGCGTCAGCGTGCTGAACTTCCAGCAGAACAACGTCATCCCGATCTCGATCATCGGGTGAAACATCCGACCGGCTGGCGCGTGGGCATCAATCCACGCGCCGCTGGCGTCTCGAGCAGATCGGTATTTAAATGTCCAGCATGGAGGCCACGGTCAAAGAGCCCTCGATGTTCGACCTGCCGGAGTGGACGGGCATTTATCCTCCGGAGGAGAAACCGCCCGAACCGAAGCCGCGCCTGGTCGGCGTGCGCTTCCAGCGGGTCGGCAAGGTCTATCACTACAGCGCCGAGGGCCTCGACGACTTGAAGGTCGGCGACTGGGTGATCGTGGACACCGCCCGCGGCAAGCAGATGGGGCAGGTGGCTACGCTCAAGCCGCCCAAGGACAAAGGCGGCCCCTACAAGCGCATCGAACGCCGCGCTACCGGCCGCGATATGGCCATGCGCCATTACTACGAGAGCAAAGAACTCGAAGCGCTGATCGCCTGCCGCGCCGAGAGCGCCGCGCTTAACTTGCCGATCAAAATCGTGCGCGCCGAATATAGCTTTGACGGGCAGACGCTGACCTTCCTGTATTCGTCCGATCAGGAGGAGCGCGTCGAGGTGGGTGCGCTGCGCGAGGCCATGAGCCGGCTCTACCGCGCGCGTATCGAGACCCGCCAGATCAGCCCGCGCGAGGTGGCCAAGATCCTGGGCGGCATGGGCGCATGCGGCATCGAAGAGCGCTGCTGCTCGCGCTTCCTCACCGAGTTCAGCCCGATCTCGATCAAGCACGCCAAGGAGCAAAACCTCAGCCTGAACCCGCACGACATCACCGGCATGTGCGGCCGGCTGCGCTGCTGCCTGATCTACGAATACGAGCAATACGTCGAGGCGCGCCGCCACCTGCCCAAGCTCAAGTCTATGATCGGCACGCCGCTGGGGCCGGGCAAGGTGGTCGAGATCCTGCACTTGCGCGACTCGGTGCGTGTGAAGATCGGTGAAGGGCCGGAGGCGCGCGAGGTCGAGTTCCATCGCGAGCAACTCATCCCACTGGAGGAATGGAAGCGCTTGCAGGAGAAGGCCGCCAGCGGGACGTGCGACCGTCACGAGAACGGCGAATGCGCGTGTGGCAAGGGCAAGCCGCACGAACCAAGTGCTTCGCCGCAAGCCCAGCCGACCGAGCTGCCGCCAGCGGCCAGGGCGTTCATCGAAGCGAACGAAGCACAGCAGGAAGAAGAGGAACGCCCGCAGCCGCCCCGCGCGAAGAAGAAGGATCGCCGGCAGCGCGGCGAGCGCCGCCCGACCGACATCGGACGCCACCAGCCGCGTGCCGCAGACGCCGGCGGCGAAGGCGACGCACAGCGAAAACGCCGGCCGCTGCTTCGGCGCAAGCCGGGCAAATAGTCTCCCCACATTCTCATCATCCTCTGCATCTCGACTCAGTGCGTGAACATCCTCGTCATCGTCGCTCATCCAGACGACCCTGAGTTCTTCGCCGGCGGCACGATTGCCCGCTGGTGTCACGAAGGCCACGACGTGCGCTACGTCGTCGTCACCGGCGGCGACAAGGGCAGCGACCGGCCCGACATGACGCCGGCCCGGCTGGTCGCCATCCGCCGCGACGAGCAACGCAACGCCGCTGCCCTCCTGGGCGTGCGCGACGTGACTTTCCTCAGCCACGTGGACGGCGAGCTGCTGAACACGCCAGACGTCCAGCGCGATCTGGTGCGCGAGATCCGGCGGGCGCGCCCGGACGTCGTCGTCACGACCGACCCGCAGACCCTGCACTACGGTGCAACGCGCGTCAACCACAACGACCATCGCGCAGTCGGCCTGGCCGTGTGCGACGCGATCTTTCCTGCATCCGGCAACCGGATGTACTTCCCCGAACTGCTGGCCGACGGCTTCGAACCCCACTCCCCGAAGGAGATCTACTTCGCCGGCCCGGCCCAGCCGAACACGTTGGTGGACATCACAGACTTCATCCAGGCCAAGATCGAGGCGATCTGCATGCATGCTTCACAGGTGAAAGCGCCGGAGGAGCTCGAGCAGCGCATCCGGCAAGGGCTCTGGCGCATGACCGCCGATGGCCGCGTCTTCTTCGCGGAAGCGTTCCGGCGCATCTTGCTATAAACTTCGGGGGATGCGCCGCTTGTGCTGCAGGTGAGCCGGTTGGCGTTGCCGGCAGCCGGTGGCGCCCGCGTCGGAGCGGATCACGCGCAGACCGCCGTGCTAGAATGCGCGGCTGCGTTATCCCGGAGTCGAAACCGGAGTGTTGAATTTGACAACATGAACCGATCGGCTGCTGCCGCGCGCCAAGGCTAGCACGTCCACTCCACTGCACCCAAGCCGATCGCGTTCCGCCAGCATATAGCTTGCGCCGCATCCGGCGCTCACAAGTTCATAGAGGGTAACGCTTTGGTACGAGGCGCAGACATGAAAGGGCCTTCTATGCATCGAGAATCCGATTCGAACGCCTCTGGTGGTTCGGATCCCGGTTTATCGGGCTTTACAGAAACGCCGGTTATTGACCGCATTCCCAGGCTAGCCAACAGAAGAAAGCGCAAGCCGCCGCGCCCGACGCGGGAGACCCCGCGCACCCAGTTCCTGCTTCCGACGACGCGTTCGGGTTGGCTCAAAGCGGGTGGCGTCGCGTTGGGTGGCGTCTTGGCTGTCGGCGCTGCGTTAGTCGGCCTGAGCCTGATCAGCGCCAATAGCTGCAGCGAATTCACCACCGAGCGAACGACGGTCGCCGTCGAAGGGTTCCAGATCCGGGTGATGCCGAGCGACCTGGCCGGCAGCTTCGGCGTCAAGCTGGGCGTCCTATCGCTGGCCGACTTCACCCCCGCGTCTCGCAACGCCGAGCTACAAGCCGCAGCTGCCAGCTTGCCGGCCGGTTTGACGCTCGTGAGCGATCCGGTCGCGGTCAAGACCTGCAGCGTGGATCCCAAGCTGGCAACGCTGCGCATGAGCATACCGCCCGGCGTGGAAGCGGGCGCGAGCCTGGATTTATACGGCTGGGACGACAAGGCGCGGGAGTGGACATGGCTGGGTGGGGAGGTGGACGCGGCATCCCGGGAGGTCGTCGCGCGTGTGAGCCGCGTGCCCTCACTGGTGGCGCTGATGAAAGTTGCGCCCATCCCCCCCTCGCTCAGCGTCGAGTCGCCTCCGGTGACCGGCGACCCGGCGGCGATTGTCAAGTCCATTCCGTCTAGGGCATACGCAGTTCATGCCACCGGCCTCTACCTGGGCGATGCCGGCAGCATCGTCGGCGATCCGGGCAAGTTGCTGCGGCCGGCCGGCGCGCCCATCAAGACCATCCCGGTCGTGCGCAATTGGGGGGCGAAAGGCGAAGTCAACCGCACGCTGCTGCGCACGATGCTGGCCAGCGAAGCGAGCCGCGCCGCGCACGTAGACGCCTTGCTCGGCCTCGTCGTGGCCGGTGGCTTCGAAGGCGTGCAGATAGACTATCGCGGCGTAGAGGAGGCGCAGCGCGATGCCTTCGCGCAATTCGTCGAGCTGCTCAGCGCGCGTCTGGCAGAGCGCGGCAAGACCCTCAGCGTCGCCGTTCCGGCGCCGTCGCTCACCGGCGCGACCGGCGACGCCGCGGGTGCGGCCGGCGTGTTCGACTCGCCGGGCTATGACCTGCATCGAATCGGCCGGGCCGCCGCGTCGGTTCAGCTCGACTTGAGCACTAACCCAGAGGCATGGTGCACCAGCCAGTTGGACCCACTGATCGAGTGGGTGGTCGGTCGCGTCAATCGTCACAAGTTGCAGGTGATCGTCCCGACCCTGAGTGTTCAAAAGGATGCCAATGGGCGCGTCAGGCTGATCGGCCTGGAGGAGTCGCTGGCTGCGTTGGGCGGGCTGCAGACCGTGGCGCCGGCCGTCGCACCTGGGGCGAATGTCAGGCTGTGGTGGAGCGGCAACGTCGAACCATCCGACGTGCGCTACGATGCGACCGGCCAGTTCTACTCGTATAGCTACGTGGACGAGCGCGGCATCCAGCAGACCGTGTGGCTGAATACCGCCGCGAGCCTGAAGCGTACGCTAGAGCGCCTGAGCCGGCACAACATCCGCGGCGTCACGCTGCGCGGGCTGGCGCACCCCGGCAGCGATGAGGGCGTCATGCAGGTCGTGGATGGTTTCGCGCGCGGTGACCTGGCGTCGGTGCAGGCGCCGGAGCCGGTGATCAAGGTGGCATTCGGCGCCGGCACGCCGTTCAGCTTACCCCTCGGCCAAAGTCCGGATGCGATGATCGTGCAAGCGCCCGGCGGCGAGGGCGAATACGAGATCGTTTCTGTCTTTCAAAGCGCGCGGACGGTGACGTTGGATCCGTCGCGTGTGGCGGTATCAAAAGATGCGCCGACCGCCGAGGGCGGCGCAAACACGATGGCCGTCGCGTCGGTGGCTGCTGATCAAACGGCCCCAGGCGTCGCGCCGACTCTGCCCGGCGTGAACGCCGAGCAGTTCGAACTCGGCGGGCACGTCAACGACCTGGTTCACGCTGCGCAGATGAAGACCGCCGGCATGACGTGGGCGCGCACGGAGGTGCGCGGCGAAGTGCTGCCCGAAGCGTTCATCGCCGAAGCCAAAGCCAAAGGGTTGAAAGTGCTCGTCACGGCTGTTGGCGACCGCAGCCGCATTATGGACATCGCCTATCGCGATCAGTGGGCGCAACATCTCGGCAAGATCGCCGCCGCCGGCGCGGATGCGATCGAGGTGTGGAGCGAGCCGAATTACCAGGCGGAATGGCCGGCCGGCCAGATCAACGGTGCATCCTACGCGGATCTGCTGAAGCGCGCCTACTTCGCCATCAAGCAGGCCAACCCGAATACACTGGTGATCAGCGCCGGCCTAGCGCAGACATCCGGCGTGTATTCCGGCGGCTGCGCCGAGGATGGATGCGATGAGCTGGCTTTCCTGAGCCAGATGGCCGCCGAGCGCGCCCAGGACTACATGGATTGCGTAGGCATTCACTACACGTCCGGCTTCGAGCCGCCCAGCGCCGTGGGCGCGCTGCATTACTCGCAGTACTACGAGCCGTTGCGCAACGCATACTACGGCGCGTTCAACGGCGCCAAGCCAGTATGCTTCACAGCGTTGGGCTACGTGACGGCGGAGGGCTTCCCTTCGGGCATGCCGGCAAAGTATGCGTTCGCCGCCGGCACGACATTGGCCAATCACGTGGCATGGCTGGCCGAAGCGGCTAGGCTCTCCAAAGCAAGCGGCAAGGTGCGTTTGATGATCGTGTGGAACGTGGACGCTACAACGTGGACGATGGACGATCCTTCTCGGAATGTTGAAGGTGATCCTCAGGCAGGCTACGCCATGATTCGACCCGATGGCACATGCCCGGCTTGCGAATCCTTGCGCAGCGTCATGAAATGAGCCGATACACCTTCAACCCCAAGCTCGATCCCAGTCGAGAGCGAAATCGTCGTTTGCTGATCGGTGCCGTTGCTCTGGGCGCAGTTGCATTGGTGGCCCTGGCGCTCCTCGGCTTCGGCATCTGCGTGCTGACGGGCGGGTGCGCGGTCGGCGATACAGGCGCAGCCGAAGAACCGACGCCGTTCGTGCCTGAAGTGACCATCTTCGCGCCGCTTCCAACGCCGCACCAGAATCCCGCCGCGCCGCCGGCACCGGGCGAAGGCGCAGGCAATGCGCCGGCCGGCACCGCAACAGCGCCCCAGCCGGTCGCTACTATGGACCCGCGAGGGAAGATCGAGGGCATTGACGACTTCGTGTGCCCCAATCCGCGTCCTGCACCGGCCAAGTTCGGCTATGGCATTCAGAGCAACTGGCCCGTGGGCGACATCGGCCTGTTCAACTCCATCATGGCCGAGCAACTGAAGATGGACTGGACGAAGGCGCAGATTCGCTGGGTGGACTTCGAACCCAACGGGCGCGGGCAATACGAGCTATACAAGTGGCAGTTGCTCGACGCCTTCACCGCCGATGCCAACAAGAAGGGGTTGAACATCCTGTTCGGTGTGCTCGACGCACCGGCATGGTCGCGACCGCAAAACGCCAATCCTGCCCGGCCAGACCTGCTCGGCCCGCCCGACAACTACGATGACGCGCGCGTCTTCATCGAGAAGCTGCTCGCCCGCTACAAGGGCTGCGTGCAGGCCATCGAGGTGTGGAACGAGATGAACCTCGACCGCGAGTGGACGGTCGCCTCGCGCCAGATCAAGGCCAGCGACTACGTCGCTTTCCTAGACGCCGTCGTGCCTACGATTCGGGCGATTGACCCGAACATCATCGTGTTGATGGGCGCCCTTTCGCCGACCGGCGCGAACATCACCCAGGACGGCGTGATGCAGGTGGTGGACGACCTGACCTACATGGATCAGTTCGTCGCCGCCGGCGGCCCCAGCCGCGTGGACTGCATCGGTGTGCACTTGAACGGCTACAACATGCCGCCGGACAAGGAGTGGAACGAGGGCTACAACGATCCGACGGCTACCTTCCGCGGCCCGTTCGATTCACCGCACCCGTCTTGGTCGTTCAAGAGCACGATGCGGCTGTACTACGAGAAGACGCAAAAGCCGCTGTGCGTGACCGAGTTCGGCTGGGCTTCGATGGAGAACCTGAAGCGCTCGGACGGGTCGCCCGTGCAGGGCGCGCCGCCCGGCTTCGGCTTCGCGCTCGACAATACCGAGCAGGAGCAGGCCGACTGGATCGTGCAGGCCTTCCAGATCATGCGCGACAGCGGCTACGTCAAATTCGCCATCGTCTTCAACTTGGACTACATCCAGAAGGTAGGCGGCGAACCGGATCAGGAGAACGTCGCGCCGTACAGCATCACGCGCCGCGACGGGTCGCCGCGCCCGGCCTTCGAAGCGCTGAAGACCATGCCGCGCTAGCGCAGGCGCTCGACCTTCATCCCGGCCAACAATGAGACGAGCACGCTGGGCTGCCTGGTCGGCAGCCGCGCTGCTGGCAGCAGCATGCGCATCCCCCACGACCACGCAGTTGCATTCAACTGATCACGCTCAGCCGGCCGCGCCGCAGTTTCCCGCCGCGCGCCGCGTCGAGTCGCCCGGCTATGGCTTCGAAGCCTACTTGTGGTGGAAGCCGGAGATCGCCACGCGCGACCTGGGGCTGATTCGCGAGGCCGGCTTCAAGTGGGTGAAGCAAACCTTCGCCTGGCGCGACATCGAGATCGAGAAGGGCAAATACGACTGGAGCCGCGCCGACGACGTGGTGTTCTTGACGACCGAGGTCTTCACACGCAACTTGATCGTGCGGCTGGATCGCGAGCCGTACTGGGATCGCTACGACTATCCGCTCGACCAAGGCATCGCCGCCGGCCCGCCGCGCAACTTGCGGCACTTCTTCGACTTCTGCGGCGTGATCGCGGCGCGCTACAAAGGCAAGGTCGCGGCGTATCAGGTGTGGAACGAGCCGAACCTGGCGCGCGAGTGGGCCGGCATGCCGCCCGACCCGAAGGCCTACGTCGAGATGCTGAAGGGCTGCTATGTCGCGATCAAGCAGGCCGACCCCGATGCGCTGGTCATCAGCGCCGGCCTGGCGCCGACCGGCAACGGCCCGCCGCAGGCCATGCCGCACGAGCAATTTCTCATCGCGATGTACGAGGCCGGCGCCGCGCCCTACTTCGACCTGCTGGGTGTGCATGCGCCGGGCTTCCGTGCTGCGCCGGAGACGCCGCCCGGCATGGCTGTCAGCATCCCTGAACTGGGCGGGCAGCGCTTCTTCGCCTTCCGCCACGTCGAGGACTTGCGCGCGATTATGGAGCGCTTCGGCGATGGCGCCAAGCAGGTGGCCGTGCTCGAGTTCGGCTGGACTACCGATCCGGTCAACACCGGCTACGCCTGGTTTGCCATAGACGAGCAGTTGAAGGCGGACTACATGGTGCGCGCCTTCCGGTGGGCCAAGCACAACTGGCAGCCGTGGATCGGCCCGATGATCGCCCTCTCCATCCCGCAGTTCGACTGGACGCCGCAGAACGAGCAGTATTGGTGGGCCGTCGTGGATCCGGTCTATCCCGAGACGCGGGCGCGCCCGGCCTACGAGGCGCTGAAGGCGATGGAGAAGTGATATGCTATGCGCGCGTGTTCGAAGCGCTCGACGGTGCACCATTGCGCGATACGCTCACCCTCGCCGGACGCGACATCCCGCGCTTCACCGGCGAGTTCTGGACGGCGCGCCAGCGCCAAGCCTGCGCACTGCATGAAATCTCCTACCGCGCGTGCTTCAAGCCGCAACTGCCGCGCTACTTCATCGAACGGCTGACCCGCCCTTCGGCTGAACTCAGGTCGAGGCCCGGCGACGTGGTGTATGACCCGTTCAGCGGGCGCGGCACGACGGCAATCGAGGCGGCGCTGTTGGGCCGGCGCGTCATCGCTAACGACGTCAACCCGCTCAGCGCCATCCTGACCGCACCGCGCCTGCGCCTGCCGGAGCGCGCAGCGATCGCCGAGCGGTTGTCGCGCATTCCGCCGTCGCTGCGGCGCGCCGAGATAGACCTCTCGATGTTCTTTCACCCCGACACCGAGCGCGAGATCGTCGGCCTGCGCGAATATCTCGCCGCGCGCCGGCAGGCTGGTGAAGAAGACGACGTGGATGCTTGGATTCGCATGGTCGCGACCAACCGGCTGACCGGCCACTCGCGCGGCTTCTTCTCGGTCTATACCCTGCCGCCCAACCAAGCGACCAGTCCAGAGCGCCAGCGCCGGATCAACGCTCGATTGAATCAACGGCCCGAATACCGCGACACGCGGGCCATCATCCTGCGCAAGACGGCCAGCCTGATGCGCGGCCTGACCGAAGCGCAGCGGGCGAACCTGCGCGCAGCAGGCGAATCGGCCCTGCTGCTTACCTGCGACGCGCGGTGCACATGCGCCATCCCCGACGCCAGTGTCCAGCTCACGGTCACTTCGCCACCGTTCTTAGATGTGGTGCAGTATGCCGAAGACAACTGGTTGCGCTGCTGGTTCAACGGCATCGCCGCCGATGAGGTGGCGCAGCGCGTCACCCTCGCGCGCACGCTCGAAGCGTGGGAAGCGGTGATGCGCGCGGTCTTCGTCGAGCTGTACCGGGTCACGCGGCCGGGCGGCTGGGTAGCCTTCGAGGTGGGCGAGGTGCGCGGGGGGCGGGTGTGTCTGGATGAGCACGTTGCGCCGTTGGGCGAGGCGGCCGGCTTCGCGTGTGTGGCGATCCTCATCAACCGGCAGCGCTTCACCAAGACGGCTAATATCTGGGGCATCGCCAACAACGCCCGCGGCACGAACACCAATCGCATCGTGGTTTTTCGCAAGGAGTGAGCATGCCGGCGCTTACCGAATTCGTCCGTGTGCCGATTGATGCTGCAATGCGCGCACACGCCCGGCGCGAGGGTGCCGCGCGCCGGATTCAGCGCACACGCGCCTCGCCGATAGATGCTTACATCGGCGTGCTAGGCGAGCTGGTGTGGGCGAAGTTGCGCTACGGCAACTTTAGCCGGCTTGGTGTGCCGGGCGCCAAAGGGCAGGTGGACGATGTGAGCCCAGACGCCCAAATCGAGGTCAAGACGTCCAAAACTAAGGTGCACGAACGCGCGCATCTGATGGTGCGCGAAGATTATGCACGCGCCCGGCAGCCCACAGCCTACGTATTGGTGCTGATCCCGGAAGAACAGGCCGACGGCGAGGAGGAAGCCGCATTCGTATGTGGCTGGGCAACGCATGAAGAAGTGCTGCACGGGCATCTGCAAGAGCGTCTCTCGCGTAAAACCGGCGCGGCGCAAGGCTATCGCTGCTATGAAATCGCCGTGCGCGACTTGCATCCGGTCGAGGAACTACTCTCTACGCTGCAACGTGGGGCCGAAGCTCACGAGTAAGCAGGTTTGGGCTCGAACAGGCGCATCTGAACAGGTGAGCCAAATTGCTCTACAACGTGATCAGGAATGGACAGGCGCTCCAGCAAACGCGGTTCCACTTTTATCGCGCCATCGCCATATGACTTACCAACTCTCGCTAGGTTGGCAATGGTGTCCGGATGATTAAGTATCTTCCACATGCAGTCCACGAATGCTGCGTCGTGACTTCTAGGATACACGCATAGAAAACCTGTTAAAGGAACAACGCCCGCAGTATTTCGAATGAACCGGCAACTACGCCGTCCCAAGTAAGCGAACAAAAACGGCGGCGGAATTCGAACTTCCATTCGATACCAGGGTTTGCGTTGTGAAATCAGTGGTCGCACTGGCAGTCCCATCTTTTCGCCTTCTTGCAGATACCTTCTCAGCGGCCCAGGGAACAATTCGAGAGGATCGCCATTGAGCGACAACAACCATGTCGGTCTGCCTCTGCGTTCTAGCGACTCAAGCAGTTGGTGAGTGATTTCTTCTTCAGCAACATCTCTTGTCCGTCCGATGGCTCTTACGAAGCACTCACGGGGAAGACCCAATCGCTCAATTCGCTCAAGCGTCATGAAGAAGAAATCGTTCGCTCCCGTTGCGACGCCACGCATGACTTGAGCGAAGTCGCCGAGCACGTATTTGTGGGTGAATGTAGGCGAAGGTTCACGCGACAAACCAGTCATGACACCCTCGTGCACATCGCGGCAGATGGCTAATAAGCCTGTCGTGTCCAACTCCCTAAAGCCAGACCTCACCCAACCGTTGAGCGCGTCCGGCGCTGGGTGATAGCACTTTGCCCAGCAGAACTTGTCTACAGGCGGAGCATTGCGTATGAACAGGACGAGCGGGTTTGTGTCAACACCAGGGAAAGGCGAGGCTTCAGGTGCGAACGTAAGCACGGCATCGAGGGCAAAGTTGTTTGTGATCCAAGTCCATAGGTCGAGGGCGAATTTGCCTTCGCAAGTATCTGCAGGCACAATGAAGGCTAATCGGCCATCTTCCTCAAGCAGCGCCAGCGCTTGGATCAAAAAATACACATGCAGCCCTGCGCGTCCGTCTAGCGACTTGCCGATAATTTGTGTGCTCAGCCGGCGTAGCTGCACTTTCTTCTCCACAGGAAGACGGTGATGGCGAACGTAAGGTGGGTTAGCGACGATGGCTGGGAGCTTCGTTCGTGGCGGTTGAAGGACGAAATCGCCGATCGTCACTTGAGCGAGATCAGCCTCATTGAGGCCGAACGCCGCTGACTGCGCGAGAGCCAGTGGGTCAATCTCCATGCCGGCCAGCCGGACAGGCAATCCCTTCTCTCTGGCGATCACCTTTGCTGCATGAAAGAACGCCCCCGCGCCAACGGCTGGATCGAATAAAAGTCCGCCTCTCTCGGCCAACGCGTATTCGACCATCGGCTCGGCGATCCACCTAGGCGTCCAGAACTGTCCGCGTTCTCTCAGCAGCTCCCTGGCTTCCCATGCCGACTGGATCTTGTAAGCGTCAAACCTTTGCATTGGCGAGGTCGCGTAGCATTTGCAGAGCATCTTCACTCAGATCCATCTTGCCGCCTTCGAAGTGCACATAGGGCAGGATGTGACCGTTTTTATCCTCGATGAACCTGGCTCTGAGTTCCGGCTCTTGCGTTGTACTCCCTAAAGTATAGGCGTGCTGATAGTAGATCTTGTAGATGACTTTCTCTGAGGTTACGCCGCTTGGTGCTTGGAATGTGTGCTTTTGCGGTGAGATGAATCCTTGGTCAATAAGTTCTTGCGCCCTGTCGAGAGAGATGCCGAATGCTATGTCGTAGAAGACGTGCCAGATATGCACGGGAGTGTCATGTGCATCTTGCCATTCTTGCAGAGGCCTGCGGTCTTCCTCCTTCAAGATCAGTGTGGGCACAACAGCGCCTTTCTTCAGCCCGGGCTTGCCGCCGAGCCGCTTTTGAGGCCGGAGTGCCGAGCCGTAATCAGGCATGCGCTTGCCCTTCCAGAGGCTATTTTCGCACTCTACTGCGAGCGTAGCCATCCCCAGCAATTCCTTTATCGCCTCATTGTTCTCTGGAGTGAAAGGTAGCTCGCTCACGCCCCCGATTGTCTGTATGAGATCATCTACTACGCTTTGCACTGACTTTGCGAAAATCAACAAGTCGGGACGTTTGTTTCTGCCAAGTCCTGCCTTTTCGAGCCGCTCGAAGTAGAGTTCAAGTGCTTTCGCATCTTCAGGCGCAACACCACTTGGGCCGTAAGGAATCCCGAAGAATTCGCCTGTGTCATTGACGGCTTGGATGATGCGCCTTTCACTCCACACGCCCTGCGACCAGCGCATCAAGAAATCGCTCCCACGCAACCGGCGAGGATTGAGCAAGAAATCAAGCCATTCGAGAGCGCCACATTCTTGAAGCTCAAGCGCGATGTCCTCGGCGCCGACGCTCAAAAGCCGATTGAATAGGTGCATCTGCCAGTCAGGCTTTCCCAGGCCAATCTGCTATAACTTCCTAATCTTCTCATCCAACTCAGCCATGCGGCCTTCGATGCTGTCTTTAAAGCGGGCGAGCGCTTCGGAGAACGCATCGGTCGCCTCCAGCAGCTCATTCGCCATCTGGCTGGGTGACTTGAGGTTGAGCGGGTTAGCCGGGTCGGGCAGTGGCGCGAAGCCGGTGAACGCGCCGCTCGCGTCGCGCGTGACCAAGCGCACGCCGACGATCGCATCGCGGTTGATCGGCCCGTAGATGTGTGGAAAGCGCGGCGCTTCGGCGACGGGCGCAGTGTCGCTGACGGCTGCTTCCGGCGGAAGCAGATCGTCGGTCGTCAAGGGCGCCGGCGCTTCCCAGCGCACCTCGCTGGTCAAGCGCGTCTCGTCAATCTCGAGGACGACGAATTCGCCCGGCCGGTCCTTGTAGCGCGCGTTGGCGACATGCAGCAGAAGCGCGTCGCCTTGCGTCGCATGGATGAAGCCTTCGCTCGCCAAGCTATCGGCGCGGTAAGGCTGGTCAGCCGGCGCGGCCTCCCAATTGGCGCGGAGCGTAAGGTGCAGAATCATGCGGAGTCCTTCAGCTTCTCTTCGGGGTCGAGCATGGCCGGCACGGTAGCGTTGCGACGGGCGATATAGGCCATTACGATGCTAAAGCCGTAGAGCAGCAGCAGCGGCACCATGACGATGCTCATGTTGACCGGGTCGGGCGTCGGCGTGATCAGCGCAGCCAGCACGGCGACGATCACAACCGCCCAGCGCCACTGCTTCTTGAGCACATTGGCGTTGATCACGTTAGCCTTGGCCAGGATGAAGATGATCAGCGGCATCTCGAACGCCACGCCCATCCAGAACATCACGCCGGCGACGAAGGGGATGTAGTCGTCCGGCGTCAGCGCCACGTTGAAGACGCTGGGGAAGATGCCCGTGAGGAAGCCCACCGCCGCCGGCAGCATGACGAAAAACGCGAACGTCGCGCCCAAGATGAATAATCCGAACCCAAACGGCAGGCCGATCAGGATCCAGCGTTTCTCGTGCGGCAACAGGCCGGGGAAGATGAAGGCCAGGATCTGATACAGGATGAACGGCAACGCCAAGATCGCACCGGCGGTTACCGATACGGTAAAGACGTTGGTGAGCGGCGAGGTCGGGCTGGTGACCAGAAGTTGCTTCGCCGGGCCGTAGGGCGCGAGCAGGACTTTCAAAATTTGTTCCGAGAACGCCAGGCCGATCGCTGTGCCGATGGCCAGCGCGATCACGGACTTGAGCAGCCGATCGCGCAGTTCGCGCACGTGCTCGAGGAGGGTCATACCCTCTTCTTCCTGCAGCTCACCCATCGGTTGAACGTTTTGCGCCATACGCTCACCTCAGGCGGTAGTTATACACGATCAACCGCGCCACGGGTTGTCGTCGTCCAGCCGGTCGGTGCGAATCGTCGTGCCGACCGAGGCCCAGGGGTTGTCGTCCGGCAGTTCGACCGGGATGTGATTCTCCGGAGCAATCGGGCGCGGCAGCGCGATGCGCGCGCCGTTCGAGGTGATGGTTGGCGGTGCGATCGTTGCTGCGCCCGCGTCGGACACACCCGTGGTGGTTTGTGGCGCAGCACTCGCCGGTGCAGGCGGTGGGGCGGACGTATTCGCCGGCGCAGACGTGCCGTTCAAACTGTTCGTCGCTGCAGGCGTGCCCGGCGGCGGGTTTAGGCTGACGGCTTTGCTGATGTCGTCGGCGTATGGCTGCAGGATGGCGCGAATGTCGGCTGCTTCGCGGATGGCCTGCACCTCGCGGCGAATCTCGCGCGTCACTTCGTCGAGATCCTGAGCGATGGGCTGCAGTTCGCCTTTGAACTCCTGAGTGAAGGCGACATACGTCTCGCGCAGGCGGCGCAGGGCCGTGCCCAGGCCGCGCGTGAATTCCGGCAACCGCTCCGGCCCGAACACGAGGAGGATCAGGATCAAGATGAACAGCACCTCCAGCGGGCCGATGCCGAGAATCGTTCCGTTCATAGGTTTGCTGCGGCGCCCAGCACGCCGTTCACGAATCGCGAGCTCGTCTCGCTGCCAAACTCCTTCGCTACATTCACGGCTTCGTTGATCGCCACCTTCAGCGGCACATCGCCGCGTCGCATCTCATAGAGCGCGATGCGCAGGATGTTGCGGTCAATGGCGGAGAGGTGTTCGGCCGGAAATTCGGGCGCCAGCGCGCTGATCGTCTGGTCGAGGGATGCCATTTCGCGCATCACCCCGTTCACCAGCTCAATCGCGTATGCGCGCACCGATGCCGGTCGCTCCACCTCCGCGAGGTGGCGATTCAACACCTCGTCAGCGGAATGGTGCGCCGTGTCAACTTCGTAGAGCACCTGCAAGGCGAGCACGCGCGCCTCATGCCGTGACATCCTCGAAATATACGTCCACCGACGATACGCGTAGCCCGATGATCTCCTGAACTGCCTGTTGCACTTCCGACTGGATCGCCCGGCCAAGCTCGACCAGCGAGACGTCCTGCGCTGCAGTGAGATGCAGCTTCACGCGCACCTCGTCGCCGTTCACGGCGACCTCCACACCCTTGTAACTGTCGCGAGGGCGGAGCGTTCGCGTGTGATCCACCAGCCCGCGCACGCTCGGCATGGCGAGCACCGTGTTGCGCACGATGGTGCGCACCACGTCGGGCGAGATCGTCACTGAAGATTGCGCCATCGCGTCACTGCATGACCAGGCCGCCGTCCACGCTCAACACTGCGCCGGTGATGAAAGCGGCCTCGTCGCTTGCAAGGAATGATACCGCATAGGCCACCTCTTCGGGTGCGCCAAACCGGCCGAGCGGCGTGGCCTTGAGGATGGCTTGCTTTTGTTCCTCGCTGAGCACGTCGGTGAGCGCGGTGGGGATGAAGCCCGGCGCAACCGCGTTCACGGTGATGTTGCGCGAGCCAAGTTCTTTGGCCAGCGACTTGGTAAAGCCGATCACGCCGGCCTTGGCTGCCGCGTAGTTGGTCTGCCCGCCCTGGCCGGCCAAGCCGACCACCGAGCTGATGTTGATGATGCGCCCGCTGCGCGCGCGGATCATCGGCCGGACGGCCGCCTTGCAACAATTGAACACGCTCTTCAAATCGGCGTTGATCACGGTGTCCCAGTCGTCTTCGCTCATGGTCATGAGCAGCGTGTCGCGGGTCGTGCCGGCGTTGTTCACCAGGATGTCGAGCTTGCCGAAGGCATCCAGCGCGGCCTTCACCAGCGCGGTTGCCTCATCCAGCTTGCTCACGTCGGCCTTGAAGGCGATGGCTGTGCCGCCGGCCTCGGTGATCGTTTTGACCACGTCGTGCGCAGCGGCTTCGCTGGCCTTGTAGTTCACGACCACCGACGCGCCGCGCCGGGCGAGTTCGATGGCGATGGCGCGCCCGATGCCGCGCGACGCGCCGGTGACGATGGCGGATTTACCTTGCAGTTGTCCCATGTGTGCTTCTCAATCGGCGCGCTCTCGCGCCGGTCGCTATCCAATTGCGCGCGTCTCGACGCCCTCGACGATGCGCCGGATCAGCCCACACAACACGTCCTTCGGACCTAACTCAACGAAGTGCGTCACGCCCTGAGCGTGCATGAATCGCACGCTCTCCACCCAACGCACAGGCGAGGTGAGCTGCGCAGCCAGTTCGGCGCGGATGTCGTCGGGATGGCTGATCGGTCGCGCCGAGGTGTTGGCCACGACCGGTACGGCCGCCGGCGCAATCGGCGTCGCCTCGACGATGCGCGCGAAGTCGTCTGCGATATCGGCCATCAGCGGCGAGTGCGAGGCGATGCTGACGTTGAGCGGCACGACGCGCTTGGCGCCTTTGGCTTTGGCGATGGCGGAAGCAGTCGCCACGGCCTCCTTGCCGCCCGAGATGACGATCTGGCCCGGCGAGTTGTCGTTCGCGACGACGACGCCCGGCGTGTGTTGTTGCGAGGCTGCCTCACACGCATCGCGCAGCGCGTCGGCATCCAGGCCGATGACTGCAGCCATGCTGCCCGGCGCGCGCTCGCCGGCTTCCTTCATCAGCCGGCCGCGCTCGCGCGCCAGTCTCACGCCGTCCTCGAACGCTAGCGCGCCGGCCGCGCACAACGCGCTCAGCTCGCCCAGGCTGTGGCCGGCGACGAACGCCGGCGCTTCGATCTCGCCGGACAGCCGCACCATCTCGTACATCGCAACGCTATGGGTGAAGATGGCCGGCTGGGTGTTGATCGTGTCGCTCAATTCGGCTTCTGGCCCGTACCAGCATCGCTGCGAGAGCGGGAAGCCCAGCGCGGCGTCGGCGCGCGCGAAGATGCCTTTGACGATCGGCCGGTGCTGCGCTTGCTCCAGCCCCATGCCGACGAATTGCGATCCCTGGCCGGGGAAGACGTATGCGGTCGTCACGCGTTCGACGAGGAATGCGCCGGAGTCAGGTTACTTCTTGTCGTCCTTCCCGTCGTCGCCGATGCGGACGACCATGCGGCCCTTGTAGTAGCCGCAGGACGGACACACGATGTGCGGTGGCTTCATCTCGCCGCAGTTGTCGCAGGCGACCAGTTGCACTGGCGTGAGATGGTCATGCGCGCGGCGCCGGTGCGTCCGACCCCATGAAAGTTTTCGCTTCGGTAGTGGACCCATGTCTCGAAAAGCTCCTTTCACTCAGGCGGCGCGCCGGATCATGCCTGCAGCAACCGCCTGCTCATTGTTACAAAAGCGCGTCATTCTAACGCAAGTCGTCCCGGTTGCCACAGCGACTGACCTGCAACGTGCTCGAGCGAGCCGCCGCAGCGCCGGGCAGCGCTTACCCAAGCGGCCCGAGGAAGATCGGCCCGTCGGGGTTGGGGGTGGGGCGGCCGCCGGCCGGCTCGATGGTGATCCCGATTTTGTCGAAGGCCGAGAAAGGCTCGTCGCTCTTCACGATCAGCCGGCCGGTGCCGTCGGGCGCGGTGTTGAAGATCTCCGACGGCAAGCGCAGATCGCCCTTGATCAGCCACACCTGATAGGTTTGGTCGGGCGAAAGCGGCGGCAAGTTGTGCGCCGTGATGAGCGCCGTTTCAGCATCGGGCGCGTAGAACACAGAGAGCGCACCCTGTTTGAAATCGTCCTTGAAGGCGGGGATCTTGGCTACGCGCACATCGCGCTGCGAGAGCACGCCCAGCTCGCTTTCTGCAATGGCCAGCGCTTCCTGCACGCGCGCGACTTCGGCTTGCGCGGCTGCCAATTCGGCGCGCGCCTGACCGGCGTCGGTCTGCGCAGCCGCAATCTGTTGTTCGGCCTGCGCCAGCCGGCTTTGGGCGTCGCTCAGTTCTCGTTCGAGTTGCGCGGTGCGCTCGCGCGCGAGGGCCAGTTGCGCGTTTACATCTTGCAGTTGCGCTTGGAGCTGGGCGTTGTAGGCGCGCTGTTGGACAAGCTGCGACTGGGTGTTCAACAAACCCACGCCGAGCACGAGGGCGAGGGATGCGAAGGCAAGTGCCGCGCCACCGAAGAGGTAACGCAGCCAGTCGGATCGGCCGGACGCCTTCGGCTTTGGCGATTCGGCCGGCTGAGGCGGGATGCGCGCCATGACCTTCTGCTTGAGCGCAGGCGAAGGCGCAACCGGCTCGACTGCGAGCATCATCGCCATCGCCGCGGCGCGTGCTTCGGCCACGCGTGCGCGTAGCTCCGGCGAGGCCGCGAGCTGTCGTTCGAACTCGGCGCGCTCTCGCTCGTCCAGCGCGCCGATCGCATAGAGCGCAATCTGTTCGTCCAGCGTCATGGCGACACTCAGCTCAACTGCTGCTTGAGCAGCGACTTCAGGCGGTTCATTCCTTGCAACGCCCAACTGTGCACGGTGCCGAGCGGTTCACCGAGCTGCTCGGCGATCTCCCGATGAGTCAATCCCCAGAAGAACGACAGCTCGATCACCTGGCGATGACGTTCCGGCAATTGTGATACCGCAGCGCGCACGCGGTCGGTCGCGATGTTGGCGAAGGCGTGTTCGAACACGTCGGTCTCGCGATCCTCGAAGTCCCAGTCTGCGTCGCTGTGCGCGTCCATCTCCACGTCTGGTTTGCGCTTACGCTGCGCGTCAATGGCCAAGCGATGCACGATGGTGAGCAGCCAAGCGCGAACGTTGCCGCCGGCGCCGGTGTCGAAGCGCGCTGCACGTTGCCACACGCGGCAGAACGCCTCTTGGACGATGTCCTCGGCAGCCGCACGATCCTGCATCATGCGCATGGCCAAGCCAAGCGCTTGAGCGGCGTAACGCTCGTAAAGAAGTTCGAACGCCCATCGCTCCCCTCGTGCGATGCGCGCAACGAGTTCCTGGTCGCTAGGATGCTGCTGTGCCATCGGTATCCACGCTCGTGCGCCGGTACCGATTCAACCACATTATTCGATTTCGTTCAATCACAACAAGTTTGCGCCCCGACCACCTTCTTCGAGCGCCACAACGCACATCGGCCGCCGGCTCGACGCACGGGCTCGATCGTCCATCGGGGCAGGTTCATCTTTGATATATAACGCGCCGGCCTGCAAGTTGCATTTCCCTGCGCTCCGGCTCAGGCGGGATTGTCCTCGCGCGCGGTAAGGGGCGCAGCGTTGGGGGAATCGTGGGTGGGCGCGCCGGCAGCCGGCGCCGGCGGCTGATCGCCGATTATGGGGCTGGGATGTTCCTCAACGATGGCGACCGGATTGGCCTCTGCCCCGGATGTGGTGGGTTTGCGAGTAGGCGGCGCTTCGCCTTGTGTGGTAGCCGAAGTGGCGGTTTGTGCAGCCGCGCCCATTTCGAACGGGTCCTCGCCCCACACCTCGGCGAACATCAGCGAGACGATGTCGCGGGCGAACATCATCAAGTCGGCGCCGGCAGCACGCCCCTGCGCCGAGTTCAGCGCGTAGTTCAGCGCCGCCATATCGGCGAAATACACGTCATGAACAAGATAGTAGGGCGGCGCGCCGCGCGGCGCGCCCAGCGCGCGGGAGACCGACGTGCGCACCACGCCCGGCATGGCGGCGATCAGCGGCACGTGGCGATGCGCGAAATGGTCCTCGAAGGCCTGGGGGTCCGCCGGCTGGCGAAAGAAGATGATGAGCTTGACCATGGCTGACGCCTAAGTGTAATCCCAAGCGCCGGCTCACTTCGTCTCCGGTTCGCGCGGTTGGCCGAACCTGGTCTGGCGCTCGATATGCAGCACGGTGCGCGGGTGCGCTTCTTTGACGGCCGCGTCGAGGTTGCGCATGCGCTCGGCTTCAGCCTCGCCCGGCTTGGGCGATTTCGGCGGGTCGCCGGGTATTTCAACGTGCGTGATCTCTGCCATCCGCACTGAGATGCCATACCGGCATACGTGCGAGGAAGCCTGAGTCGCGATGGGATCAGCGATCTCTGCGAGCTTCCCGGCCAGGTCTTTCTTCGCATGACGAGCGACCTGATAGAGCATGGCCGATCGCAGCGCTTCTTCAAGAATCGCCTCCGGCTCGACTGCGCCGTCCAGGTAGCGTTCGATGTCGCAGATGCTCCACCAGGCGACCCACGACAACCTCACTTTGGCGTTGTCGGATGTGGTGCATTCTTGTTGGATCGGCATGCGCCGGTCGCGCAGGTCTTTCAGCTCGATCCTGAAATTGTGCTCGCCGTTCTGGGATATTTCGGTTGGGCCAAGCACAATCCGCATACGCCGCTCTTGTTTCATGACCAGCGCGGCATACCTGTGCGGTACTTGCTGCTTGCGCACCGCGATGAAGCGAGAAAGGCTCAATAGCCCTAGAAAGATCAGTGACGCCACCACAATACAGAACGCGCCCAGGACAAGGCCGGCGAAACGGTCTTCTGCCGTCAAGGCGAGCACAAACGTCAGGCCCACAGCCGCGATGACCGGAATCAAACCCGCAACAACGACGACTTCGCGCGATCCGGGCTGTTCTAGGGAATCAAGCAAGCGACTCCGCGGCTGCTGTGGTTCGTTCATCCTGCTAGTTCACACGACATTGCATCGGAGGGAGATCCGGCCCAACATCGCGCGCCCCGTTGCCTCCCCCATAGCACCTTCTTTCGCTCAGTCCACGTCGGTTGGACAGACCGCTTAGACAGCAGTTTATCTACGCGCAGCCATGTTGACAACCTTAAAAAATCTGGGTAGACTTGCCTCACTACAACTTCACGCGACGCGGGACGGAAGTGGGTCGAATAAGCCCACTTTCGCTTTTCTAAGACGCATGAGGTAACGGGCCATGAAAAGCGAATTTGCACTTGCTCTCAATCAGATTGGCGCCGAGCGCAGCCTGCCGCGCGAGATCATCACTAAGGTGATCGAAAGCGCGCTCGTGCAGTGCTATCGCAAATACGCCAACGTGATGAACAGCCAGCACGTGGCCGCCGTGGTAGACATGGAGAGCGGCGATATGCGCGTCTTCGTCGAGAAGGAGGTCGTCGAGGACGTGATGGACGACCGCACCGAAGTCTCGTTGCAGGACGCCCTGAAGCAGAAGCCGGACGCCGTCCTGGGCGATTGCATTATGGTAGACGTCACGCCGAAGGACTTCGGACGCATCGCCGCACAGAACGCCAAGCAGCTCATCGTGCAGAAGCTGCGCGAGGCCGAGCGCGACTTCCAATACAACCAGTTCGTCGAGCGCGAGGGCGAGATCGTGAGAGGCATGGTGCAAAGCGTGACTAACGCCGGCGTGGTGGTCAACCTGGGCCGCATCGAAGCCACCCTGCCGCGCAAAGAGCAGATCCCCGGCGAGAAGTACGAAGTCCAGCAGTATGTGCGCGCCTACGTCACCGAGGTCAAGCGCACCGGTCGCGGCCCGCAGGTGACGCTGTCGCGCACCCACAAGAACTTCCTGCGCCGGCTGCTGGAGATCGAAGTGCCCGAAATCGCCAACGGCCTGGTGGAGATCAAGTCCATCATCCGCGAGCCCGGCTCGCGCTCGAAGATCGCGGTGGCGGCGCTGCAGCCGAACGTAGATCCGGTGGGCGCGTGCGTCGGACAGCGTGGCACGCGCATCCAGAACATCATCAACGAGCTGCACGGCGAGAAGATAGATGTGATCGAGTGGAGCGCCGACCCGACGGTATACATCGCCAAGGCGCTCGGCCCGGCGAAGGTGATGGCCGTCCATCCCATAGACAGCAAGAGCGCCTTGGTCATCGTGCCCACCGACCAGCTCTCGCTGGCGATCGGGCGCGAAGGCCAGAATGCGCGACTGGCCGCCCGGCTGACCGGATGGCGGATTGACATCAAGAGCAGCAGCGAGGCGCTCAGCGAGGCGCTCAACAAGATCTCCGAGGATCCCGACCTGCAGGCATGGGTAGGCGATGAAATCATGCAAGCCCTGCCGGCGCTGCGCGAACTCCTCGTGCGCCAGCGCGCGCTGCCGACGGCGCTGACGCCGGAGGAATTCACGCTGGTCAAGCGCGTGGTGGATAGCGTCCACGCCTATGAAGTCGCGCGCCGGTCGAACGCCGATAAGGTCAAGCCCGTGGTGCGCGAGACGCAAGCCGAAGAGCGCCGGCAAGCACGCCAGGCAGCGCTCGCAGCCATCCCGCAGGCCGCTTACGCCATGCCGTTGGAGGAGCTGGGCCTGTCGCCCCGCGTCGCACAACACATCATCGCGGCCGGCATCGTCTCGGTCGGGCAATTGCTCGAGCAGAGCGTGCGCGGCGATGAGGGCTTCTTGGCCATTGAGGGCATCGGCCCGAAGGCGCTGAACGAGATCAAGCAGGCGCTCGACAAAGTGGTGGGCCAGTGGAAGGTGACGTCTGAGACGATGCCGGTTGCCGCCGGCGATGGCGGTAGCGCGCCGGCAGAAGCCAAACCGGCAACCGAAGCGGCTGCGCCCAAGGAGGAGGAGACGACCGAGCAAGCGCAGCAGTATTTCATCGAGGCCATGAGCGAGGGCGAGGACGAAGACGAGGAGGACGAAGACGTCAAAAGCGCCAAGCCGGCCAAGCCCAAGAAGAAAGACGCCAAAGGCAAGAAGCCGGCCAAAGATCGCCTACTCGTCTATGACGAAGAGCTGGGTCGCCTCGTGACGCAACACCCGCGCAAACCGGGGCGCTATGATGACCTGGATGATCTCGACATCTGAACCGGTCGAAGGTGAGCAGGACGAAGCGCAAGCGCTCGGGCGGCAAGCATGTGCCCATGCGCACCTGCATCGGCACACGCACGCAGCACCCGAAGCGGGATATGATTCGTTTGATCCGGACGGACGACGGTCACGTCGTGATTGACCTGACCGGCAAGCGTTCGGGCAGCCGCGGCGCGTATCTTTCGAAGAGCCGCGCCGCCGCTGAACAAGCGATCAAGCACAAGCGGCTGGAGGCCGCATTCGGCCAACCAGTCTTGAAGGAAGATGAGGAAGCCATCCTGGCGTTCTTCAGTCAGTTCGACTAAGGTCGCAATTTGTGACCAGTGAAGGTCGAACGCTGAGGCCTTTTCAGCAGACTTGAAGCAACGCAGGCTTCTCACGAGCCTGCGTTGTTATTGCCGGCGCTCGGCGGTGCGCATGCGACGCCTGGAGTAGAGGCTTGAGCCGATCATCGGCGCGACGACCGGCTGAAGCCTCCACTCCAACGCACTGCGGAGCGCGGCGAAGAGAGGTGATCCATTATGGCGGTAGAGACGAAAACTCCTACAAAGAATCCGGCGCCGGGCAACCGGAACAGCGGGCGCACCAGCGACCCGCGGCGTGACGCGCCTCGCTCCGGCGGGCCATCGCAGCCGAGGCCGCCGGCTAAGCCATCCGAGCCGAAGCCGGCCAAACCGGCCGAGCCGAAGGTGATCGAGTTGCCGGAGTCCATTTCGCTGCGCGACCTGGCAGCCAAGATCAACGTTAGCCCGATCAACGTCATCCGCGAGTTGATGCAGAACGGCGTGATGGCAACCATCAACCAGCAGCTTGACTTCGACACGGCAGCCATCGTCGCAAGCGCGTTCGGCTGGGAGGCACGTCCGATCCCGGTCGTGGTCGAATCGCAGATCCCGGAAGAGATGGCGGTGACGCCCGACGGCAAGCCTGCGCCGGCCGGTAAGGTCATGACGCTCAAGCAGCGTTTGCTGGCCAAGGAGCAGGCCGAAAACGAGAGCGCGCTGAAGCCGCGCCCGCCCATCGTCACCGTGATGGGGCACGTGGATCACGGCAAGACGTCGCTGCTGGACGCCATTCGCAAGACCGACGTGGCCAGCGCAGAGGCCGGCGGCATCACCCAGCACATCGGCGCCTACATGGTGGAACATCAGGGCAAGAAGGTGACCTTCCTCGATACGCCGGGCCACGAGGCCTTCACGGCCATGCGCGCGCGCGGCGCGCAGGTGACCGACATCGCCGTGCTGGTGGTCGCGGCAGACGACGGCGTGATGCCCCAAACGCGTGAGGCCATCGCCCACGCACGAGCGGCGCAGGTGCCGATCATCGTCGCCATCAACAAGATTGACAAGCCGAACGCCAACCCAGAACTGGTGAAGAAGGAATTGAGCGAGCTCGGCCTCGTGCCCGACGAGTGGGGTGGCAACACGCTGTTCATTCCGGTCTCGGCCAAGCAGCGCAAGGGCATCGAGGATTTGATCGAGGGCATCCTGCTGGTAGCGGAGTCGCTCGACACGATCAAAGCGAATCCCAACCGCAGGGCCGTCGGCACGATCATCGAAAGCCACCTGAGCAAGTCAAAGGGCCCGATGGCGACCGTGCTGGTGCAGAACGGCACGCTCAACGTCGGCGATGCGTTCGTGGCCGGCGGCGTGTATGGCCGCGTGCGCGCCATGTTCGACTTCCGCGGCCAAAGCGTGAAGAAGGCCGGGCCGTCGGTGCCGGTCAGCATCACCGGCCTGTCGGAGGTGCCGATCGCCGGCGACGTGTTCGAAGTCGTCGAAGACGAGCGCACGGCGCGCGCACTCGCGGCGCAGCACCAGGCTAAGCGCGAGCGCGAGGGCACCGTCCCACGTGTCACCAGCCTGGAGCAGTACTTCGCCATGGCCAAGGCCAGCAAGGCCAAGAAGATGTTCTTCATCATCAAGGCCGACAACCAAGGCTCGCTGCAACCCATCGTCGAGCAGTTGCAGAAGCTCAACAACACCATCGGCGGCGAGAAGGGCGAAGAGATACGGCTCGAAGTGATCTATCAGGGCACCGGCGACGTCACCGAAAGCGACGTCAACCTGGCGATCGCATCCGGCGCGGTGATCCTCGGCTATGAGGTGGAGGTGGACACCGCTGCGCGGCGCAAGGCCGAGAGCAATCACGTGGACATCCGCCTGTATAACGTGATCTACAACCTGCTCGAGGACGTGGAGCTGGCCATGAAGGGCATGCTCGCGCCGAAGATCGTCGAGAAGGTGGTCGGCGCCGCCGAGGTGAAGCAAACCTTCAAGATTCCCAAGGTCGGCGTGATCGCCGGTGTGCGCGTGACGAACGGTGTGGCGATGCGCAACGCGACGGCGCGCGTGTTGCGCGGCGGCCAAGTGCTGCACACCGGGCCGGTCGCCTCGCTCAAGCGATTGACGGAGGACGTGAAGGAAGTGCGCCAGGGCTTCGAGTGCGGTATCGGTCTCGAGGGCTTCGAGGGCTTCAAGCCAGGCGATGTGATCGAGTTCATCGTGCAAGAAGAGCAGACGCAGACCAAGTAGACAGCGCAGGCATGGACCGGGGATCAGGTGACGGGGACAGCATCCAGCTCATCTCAACCCTGACCCCTGACCCCCGATCCCTGACCCCTGTCTCCTGATCCCTGACCATGAGCAAGAAGTACGAGAAGCGCGTCAACGAACTCATCCGCATGCATCTGGCCGAGTTGTTGGAACGTGAGTTGAACGACCCGCGCGTGAACGGCGCGCAGGTGACGATCACCGATGTGGAGGTCACGCCCGACGTGCGCCACGCGAAGGTGTTCTACAGCCTGATCGGCGACGAAGCGCAAAAGGCCGAGGTCGCGCGTGGGTTGGAGAGCGCCGCCGGCTGGCTCAGCCGCGAGCTGGGCAAGCGCCTGCGCACGCGCCACACGCCGCAGTTAACGTTTGAATTCGACGAGTCGTTCGAGCGCGGCGACCGCCTGTCGCGGCTGCTGGACGAGTTGAGGGGCGACGAGGAGATACGAGCGTCTTAATGTTGACCGACCCTCGCACCTGGGCAGACGCCGAAGGCTATCTGCGCCGCGCTCAGTCTATCCTGGCAGTTACCCATGTTTCACCCGACGGCGATGCCATCGGTAGCTTGCTGGGGTTCACGCACGCCATGCGCGGCCTCGGCAAGCTGGTCACGCCGGCTTGCCAGGATCAGGCACATCCGCGATTCGACTACCTCAAGGGCGTGCGCGACATCCGCCAGTCCGGCGAGGGCGAGTTCGACTTGATCGTTTCGCTCGATTCGAGTGACCTGGCCCGCCTCGGGTCGGTCTTCATCCCGGCACAGCACAGTCACCTGCCGATCGTGGTGTTCGATCACCACATCACCAACCTGAACTTCGGCGCGGTGAACGTGGTCGAGCCGGGCGCATCTTCGACGGCCGAGATCGTCTACACGCTGCTCCGGCGGATGGACGTGACGATCACTCCTGACATCGCCAACGCGCTGCTAACCGGCGTGATCACCGACACGCTGGCCTTCCGCACGTCGAGCACCACGCCCGATACGCTGGCCGTGGCGATGGACCTGATGCGCTGCGGGGGCAACCTGCAAGAAGTCACGCGACAAGCGCTGGTGATGCGTTCGTTCGATTCGCTGCGTTTGTTGGGCGCCGGCCTGATGAACGCGCGGGTCGAGGGCCGGCTGGCCTACGCTACGCTGCCGCGCAAGCTGCGCAAGGAGCTGGACGTGAAGGAGGAACGCGGCGACGCCGGCCTGGTGGGCATGCTGATCACGGCCTACGAGGTGGATGTGGCTGCGGTGTTCGTGGAGCTGCAGAACGGCGAAATCGAAGTCGGCCTTCGCGCGCAGCCGGGCTTCGACGTGTCGCAGGTGGCACTCGAGCTGGGCGGAGGCGGTCACCCTGCCGCTGCCGGCTGCACGCTGCCCGGCCCGATGCGCGACGCAGTCAACCGCGTGCTGCCGCGCCTAAAGCAGGTGATTCGCGAAGCGTAGCTGCCGGCTCGCGCACGGAGCGCTCCTATGCTCGCGCTGCTTGCCCAGATCGCCCCACAACGCAGCACACAATACAGCGCGCTCGCCAGCGCACTAGCGCCGCACGAGCTGCAACTGAGCGTCCTCCGTGAGCGAATCGCTTCGCTCAGCGCAGTGGAACTGGGCGGGCAGCCCTATCTGAAATGCGAGCTGTCTGCTCCGCCGACCGATGCGGATCTTGGCGAGCTGGGTATGTTCGCGACGATGAGTGCGTTCTTCGAGTATGCCGAACGCCTGGGCGAGCGCGATGGGCCGTGGCTGCGGCCCATCGAGACGCGCTTCCGGCCGGCCTTCCCGCCGGAATTGGCCGCCGCCCGGCGCTACAAGGGCAAGACCAACGAGTTGTTCACGCATTTCATGTGCAACGTGGCGCGCTTCAGCAGCGCATTCGCCGGTTTGCCGTGGCGCGCGTTGCGCGTGTTCGACCCGCTGGCCGGCGGCGGGACGACGCTCTTCACGGCGCTCGTCCTCGGCGCAGAAGCGGCGGGGGTGGAGAGGTGCAGAGAAGACGTTGAATCTACGGTGGCCTTCTTGGCGCAATACGCCCGCGAGCAAGGCATCGCGCATACAGTGAAAGAAGAACGATTGAAGCAATTCGGCCGGCGCTGGCGATTCACGTTCGCAGCGGAAGGATTGCCGGCGCAGTGCGTGCTGGCGCGCGGCGAGACGGCGCACGCGGCGGCATTGATGGACGGCGTCAAACGTCCGCACTTGATCGTCGCCGATTTGCCCTACGGCATCCGGCATCGCGGGGAGCTGGCCGAGCTGTTGGAAGCGGGGCTGCCGGTGTGGTCGGCGATGCTCCTCGAAGGCGGCGCGCTGGTGTTCGCCTGGGAGTCGGCCCGTTTCCCGCGCGCGGAGATGATCGGGCTAGTCGAGTCGTGCAGCGGACTGCACGTGTTGAACGAGCCGCCGTATGACCGGCTGGCGCATCGCGTAGACCGCGTCATCAAGCAACGCGATGTGATCGTGGCGCGGAAGGCGCCGTAGTTAGGTGCGCGATGGACGGCCTGTTGATCGTTGACAAGCCGCGCGGGATGGCGTCGCACGATGTGGTGGCGCGCGCGCGCCGGCTGTTGCGCGAGAAGCGCATCGGCCACGCCGGCACGCTCGACCCGCTGGCGACCGGCGTGCTGGTGCTGTGCATCGGCCAGGCCACCCGCCTGAGCGAATACTTGCTTGGCGAAGACAAGGCCTATGCCGGCGTGATCCGGCTGGGCCAGCGCACGACGACCGACGACGCCGAGGGCGAGGTGATCGCAACGCGCCCCGTGCCGCCGCTGACCGAGGAGACGCTGAGGCAGCTCGAAGCGCGCTTCACCGGCACAATCGCGCAAACGCCGCCGCAGTTCTCTGCCATTCAAAAGGGCGGCCAGCGCGCCTATGCCCTGGCTCGTCAAGGCCGGCCGGTCGAGCTGGCGCCGCGGCAGGTGACGGTGTATGAGCTGCGGCTCGCGCTGCCCGGCAGCGATGATTCAAGATTGATGACTGATGATTTCCCACCCCCCACTCCCGATTCCCCAATCATTCAATCATCAATCATCCAATCATCAATCATTCACCATCAATCATCGGGAGCCGGGAGTGGGGAGTCGGTAGTCGGCCATCTGTGCCTCTTCGTCCGCTGCTCCGCCGGCACCTACGTTCGCGCTCTGGCGCGCGACATCGGCGAGGCGCTCGGTTGTGGCGGCCATCTGGTTGCGCTGCGCCGCATGCAGGCCGGCCGCTTCACGCTGGCCGATGCCGTCACGCTCGATCAGGTCGAAGCCGCAGTGCGCGAGGGCAAAGCTGCATCGTTGTTGCTGCCGATGGACCGCGCGGTGGCCGATTGGCCCGCAGTGCATTTGAGCGACGCCGACGCGCGGCGGTTGAAGATGGGACAAGCGATTGCGTTGCCACAGCCGGTCGCTCTCCCAAGCGCAGCTCGCGGGGTGCGCGTGTATGATTCTCGCCGTACGTTCATTGCCATCGCGCACTGGGATGGAACGAAACTCAAACCGGCGAAGGTCTTCGATGCAGCTCCTCCACTCGTTCGATGAAGTCACCGATCCCGTTCCATCCACCTGCACGATCGGCGCGTTCGACGGCGTGCACCTTGGCCACCAGCAGTTGATTCGCGCCATGGTTGGCGACGCGCGCGCGCGGAGCGTGCGGTCGGCTGTGGTCACGTTCTTTCCTCATCCGCGCGTGGTGTTGGGCCGAGCGCCGGATCGCTATCTCACCTTGCCCGACGACAAGGCCGAACAGATCGCCGCGCTGGGCGTGGACGTGCTGGTGACGTTGGAATTCACGTTGCAGATGGCGCAACTGACGGCGCTGGAGTTCGTCCAGAACATGGTCGCTGCGCTCGCGCCGGTCAGCTTGTGGATCGGCCCGGATTTCGCGCTGGGCCGCGGGCGCCAGGGGAATGCGGCCTACCTTGCCGAGTTGGGTCGCCAGTTCGGTTTTACCGTGAACGTGTTGCCGGAGCTGAGCATGGGTGCGAATGTCATCTCCAGCACGCGCATCCGCGATGCGCTGTCGCGCGGCGACGTGAGCGACGCCAACTTGTGCCTGGGGCGTCCGTTCCGAGTGCGGGGCAGCTACGACGGCGACCGCACACTCTGCGTGGATGAGCGGCAATGGCTGCCCGCGCCGGGCACCTATCCGGTGCTGATCGAGGAACGCATCAACCAGGCAACCCTAACGACCGAGCGGCCGTGCAGCATCGCGCTCGAACATCCGCTCAAAGACGGCTGGCGTCTGGTAAAAGTGGAATTCGTGTAGATGCTCGTCCGGCACCTTTCGCTCACCAACTTCCGGCTATATGCGCGGCTGGAACTCGACCTGCCGCGCGGGCTGGTGATCGTGCAAGGCGACAACGCGCAGGGCAAGACCTCGCTGCTCGAAGCGATCTACTTCCTCGCCACGGCACACTCCCCGCACACTCACGCCGACCGGCAGGTGATTCGCTGGGGTGCAGAGGAAGAAGGCCCATACCCCTATGCCGTGCTGAAGGCCAACATCGAGCGCAGCGACGGCCTGCACCTGATCGAGATGGCCTTGCAGCGCGGCGAGTCGAACCGGCTGCGCAAGGAGATCCGCATTGATCGCGTTGCTCGGCGCGGCATAGACCTGGTCGGCCAGCTTAACGTGGTGCTCTTCCTGCCGGGCGACGTAGAGTTAGTAGCCGGCGCGCCTGCGCTGCGCCGCGATTTTCTCGACGCGGCGCTATCGCAGGTGGACGCCGACTATGTGCGCGCGCTCGACCGGTATACGCGCGCGCTCGCCCAGCGCAACGCGCTGCTCAAGCAAGCTCAGGAGCGCGTGCTCGACCCCGATGAGCTGGCGATCTGGGACGACCAGCTCGTGCCGGCAGGCGTAGAGATTGCCCTGCGCCGTCGCCGGGCGGTGGCCGAGCTGGCGCGGCTGGCGATGCCGATCCACCGCGAGCTGTCCAACGGCCTGGAGTATTTGCAGATCACCTACCAGCCGAACTTCGACCCCGCCCGGCCGGGCACACTCGATGCGCCGTATCAGGTGAGCATAGATGACTCGCAGCCGCCGGCCGGCGTGGACCGGCGCGACTTGCAGGCGGCATTCCGCCGGGCGCTGGATGAGCGCCGGCGCGAGGAGATCGCGCGCGGCATGACGCTGGTCGGCCCGCACCGCGATGAGGTGCGCTTCATCGCCAACGGCATGGATCTAGGCGACTTCGGCTCGCGCGGGCAACAGCGCACGGCAGTGCTGGCGCTCAAGCTGGCGCAGGTCGCATGGATGCGTGAGCGCACGCGCGAGGAACCGGTGTTGCTGCTGGACGAGGTGCTGGCCGAACTCGACCCGCACCGCCGCCGCTGCCTATTACAGCGGATTGGCAGCGCGCATCAGACCATCGTCACCACGACGGATCTGCAGCGCTTCGACCAAGACTTCGTGCGCAGCGCGGCTGTGCTGCAAGTATGCGCCGGCGTCGTCTCGGCCATGATCTGAACGGGGCGCGGCCACCGATGCTGCAGCGCGCGTCTTGATGCAAAAACAGCTCATCGCGCGGCGGGATGAGTCTGCGCGCAACAAACTGTGAAGCCGGCCTTTGTGCCGGCTTCGCTGCTGGGTTGGCCGCGACTTCATTCGCCGGCTGGACTTGCCCTCCCACTTCTTTGTGCAAGTATCGAAACCTTCATTGACAAACATTGAACGCAGGATTACATTAAACGCTGCTTGATGTTCGAGCAATACAGCGACGAGCCTGTTTACAACGTTAAGGCCGTCTCGCACCAGACCGGCGTTGCTGCGGCAACGCTGCGCGCCTGGGAACGGCGCTATGGTGTGCCCTCGCCTCCGCGCACCGATAGCGGCTACCGGCTGTATTCCGCTCGTGACGTGGCCATCATCCGCTGGCTGAAGGCACAGATCGAAAACGGCATGAGCATCAGTCAGGCCGTGCACCTGCTGCGCTCGCTCGAATCGCAATCTGCCGATGGGCGGGTAGGCGAGCCGGCTGCCGAGCGGCGCCAGCCGGATGCGCCGGCTTCATATCAGCGCCTGCACGATGAAATCATCGCCGGCGCTGTCGAGTTCGACGAAGCGCACATTGAGTATGCGTTGGCGGAGGCATTCTCGCTCTTCCCGGTGGAGGAGGTGTGCCTGAACCTGATCCAGCCGGCGCTGGTGACGTTGGGCGAGAAATGGCACATCGGCGAAATCAACATCAGCGTCGAACACTTCGCGACCAACATCATGCGCCGCAAGCTGCTAGCGCTGATGTCGGCGTCGCCACCGGTGAGCCGCGAAGAACGCATCGTCAGCGGATGCGCGCCGGGCGAGTATCACGAGCTGGGTATCTTGATGCTCTCACTCTTTTTGCGCCGTCGCGGCTACGGGGTGATCTACCTTGGGCAAAATATCGCCGCGGCGCGCTTCCAGGAGATGCTGTCGAAGACGCAGCCCAACCTGCTGCTGCTCTCGGCCAGCGGGCTGATCGCAGCGGCGAACTTGTTGGACGTCGTCGAGGAGCTCAGACATCACGCTGCTCAGTTGAGCGCGATGGTCGCCTTTGGTGGGCGGGTGTTCAATCGCGTGCCCGAGTTGCGGCAGCGCGTACCCGGGGTGTATGTCGGCGACGACGCTCAGGCCGCAATGCGCCGGATCACCGAGTTACTGGCCGACAAAGCCGCTGAGACCGTGCCGCAGCAGGTAGACTATGCGCCTGTGGACGCCGAGACGCTGGATGCGCTGGCCGCTTTGCGGCGGCATCGCCCTGAGATCATCGCCGTCGCCACGCGCTTGATTCAGAATCATGCCGAGTACGAACCGGCGCACAAACAACTCCTGCAAGCGAACGAGAACCTGTTGCAGATCGTGGAGTCGGCGTTGCGCTTCGGCGAACCGTCGGTTTTGCACGACCGGATGAATTGGCTGTGGGATGCGCTGCCTCCTGACGGCATCTCCAGCGCGCA